>NZ_PTRH01000037.1:0-2995 GCF_002965045.1 Escherichia sp. MOD1-EC6300
CTGGCGGGAATGAAGCTGGGCGGGACGCCGCTGGTCGAGTATACGCGGGACAGGCTGCACCGTGAGACGGTGCGCAGCTTCGGCAGCATGGCAGGCAGTAATTCCGCATACGAACTGACCAGCACATACACCCCCGCAGGTCAGTTACAGAGTCAGCACCTGAACAGCCTGGTGTATGACCGTGACTACGGGTGGAATGACAACGGCGACCTGGTGCGCATCAGCGGCCCGCGACAGACGCGGGAATACGGCTACAGTGCCACGGGCAGGCTGGAGAGCGTGCGCACCCTCGCACCGGACCTGGACATCCGCATCCCGTATGCCACGGACCCGGCGGGCAACCGGCTGCCGGACCCGGAGCTGCACCCGGACAGTACACTCACAGTGTGGCCGGATAACCGCATCGCGGAGGATGCGCACTATGTCTACCGCCACGATGAATACGGCAGGCTGACGGAGAAGACGGACCGCATCCCGGCGGGTGTGATACGGACGGACGACGAGCGGACCCACCACTACCACTACGACAGCCAGCACCGCCTGGTGTTCTACACGCGGATACAGCATGGCGAGCCACTGGTCGAGAGCCGCTACCTCTACGACCCGCTGGGACGGCGAATGGCGAAACGGGTATGGCGGCGGGAGCGTGACCTGACGGGGTGGATGTCGCTGTCGCGTAAACCGGAGGTAACGTGGTACGGGTGGGACGGTGACCGGCTGACGACGGTACAGACCGACACCACACGTATCCAGACGGTCTACCAGCCTGGGAGCTTCACGCCGCTCATCCGCATCGAAACAGAGAACGGCGAGCGGGAGAAAGCGCAGCGCCGGAGCCTGGCGGAGAAGCTGCAGCAGGAAGGGAGTGAGGACGGGCACGGTGTGGTGTTCCCGGCAGAACTTGTGAGGATGCTGGACAGGCTGGAGGAAGAAATCCGGGCAGACCGCGTGAGCAGTGAAAGCCGGGCGTGGCTTGCGCAGTGCGGGCTGACGGTGGAGCAACTGGCCAGACAGGTGGAGCCGGAATACACACCGGCACGCACGCTGCATCTGTATCACTGCGACCACCGGGGCCTGCCGCTGGCGCTCATCAGCGAAGACGGCAATACGGCGTGGAGCGGGGAGTATGATGAGTGGGGAAACCTGCTGAATGAGGAAAACTCGCATCACATGCACCAGCCGTACCGTCTGCCAGGGCAGCAACACGATGAGGAGTCGGGGCTGTATTATAACCGGAACCGGTACTATGACCCGCTACAGGGGAGGTATATCACCCAGGATCCAATCGGGCTAAGAGGTGAATGGAATCTGTATAAATATCCATTAAACCCTGTTCGGTTTATAGATTCTTTGGGTTTAAAATTCCATGTTAACGGTGATCCAAGTGATTTTAATCAGGCTGTTGAGTATTTAAAACAAGATTCACGAATGAAAGAAGCTATAGATTTTTTATCAAGCTCTGAAGAAACCATAAAGATAGAGTATATTGATGAAACCGACGTTAGATTTGACCCGGATAAAATGACTATATATTGGAATGGTAAGGCGGCTTTATTTTGTTCAACTGATTTAAAATCGAAATCACAATCACCTGCATTAGGTTTGGGGCATGAGTTTGCTCATGCGCACTTATATCTTATTGATAAGGATGGTTATATGGGGCTTGTGAGACGTGCGGATGAACAATATAAAAATAAAGAAGAGGCGAGAGTTATCACTTTAATTGAACAGCATGCGGCGAAAACTTTAGGTGAGTGTACCAGAACAGCATATAATGGAGTGTATTATCGTGTGAATACACCAACGCAGACGGCAACAATAAATGGCACGCCAGAATAGTGAGATTTTTTTATGATGAAATATTTGATGGTTTTATTGTCTCTATTTTCTGCTTCGGTATTGGGGATGGGGCGAGTGAATGAATTGTGTGGAATAGATAGTGTGAAAACGATAGAAATAATTAATCTTCCAGCATATGTTACCACCTTAACCCCGCTTAGCAAGGAAGGTCTCAAGAGAATATACAAACATAAAGTGGTGGTGAATGGGGTTAGCGATTTTTATGCTGGTGAGATAATTGATTTATTGCAAATGAAGTATTTCAGGAAGGAGGAGAATAACGATATAAGATGGGGGGTTGACATTGTTTCGAATAAAAATAATAAATGTGAAATTTATTTTGATGGTTTTGGTGAATGTGGCAGTGTGAATGGCATTAACGTATGTTTTGAAAAAAATGAAATGATAGATTGGATTAAAAAAGAAATCCCTTTTCTGTCGCAAGAAATAGGTGGGCTTTAAATGGTAGGGCAATATTCAAAGACAGTATAGGTAACTATTTGTATGGACATGTAAGGTAAAAGAAAAGGAATAAACCATGAGCGGAAAACCGGCGGCGCGGCAGGGTGACATGACCCGCAAGGGACTGGATATTGTGCAGGGTTCAGCAGGGGGGCTGATAGGCAGGGAAAGATCATCAGAAGTACACTTTTTGTACTAAACAATTCGCATTTTATGTTTAAAAATTGAGATATTCCTCATTACCTGAAGCTGTTTTTTATTGCTTATACATGATCAAATACTCCTTACATAATTAAGGAGAACAAAATGGTACTTAAAAAATTGATGGAACATATTTCTGTTATCCCCGATTACAGACAAGCCTGGAAAGTGGAGCATAAATTATCGGATATTCTACTGTTGGCTATTTGTGCCGTTATTTTTGGTGCAGAAGGATAGGAAAATATAGCGAATTTTTGGGAAACACATCTCGATTTTTTGAAGTGATATGGTGATTTTGAAAATGGTATTCCTGTTCACGATATCATTGCCAAAGTTGTATCCTGTATCAGTCCTGCAAAATTTCATGAGTGCTTTATTAACTGGATGCGTGACTGCCATTCTTCAGATGATAAAGACGTCATTGCAATTGATGGAAAAACGCTCCGGCACTCTTATGACAAGAGTCGCCGCAGGGGAGCGATTCATGTCATTA
>NZ_PTRH01000038.1:0-2598 GCF_002965045.1 Escherichia sp. MOD1-EC6300
GATGAGCGGAAAACCGGCGGCGCGTCAGGGCGACATGACGCAGTATGGCGGTAGCATTGTTCAGGGTTCAGCCGGGGTACGTATTGGTGCCCCCACCGGCGTGGCCTGTTCGGTGTGCCCCGGCGGGGTGACGTCCGGCCATCCGGTCAATCCCCTGCTCGGTGCAAAGGTCCTTCCCGGCGAGACAGACATTGCCCTGCCCGGCCCGCTGCCGTTCATCCTCTCCCGCACGTACAGCAGTTACCGGACAAAAACGCCCGCGCCGGTGGGGAGCCTCGGCCCCGGCTGGAAAATGCCTGCGGATATCCGCTTACAGCTGCGCGATAACACACTGATACTCAGTGATAACGGCGGCAGAAGCCTGTATTTTGAGCACCTGTTTCCCGGTGAGGACGGTTACAGCCGCAGCGAGTCACTCTGGCTGGTGCGCGGCGGCGTCCTGAGACTGGATGAAGGTCACCGGCTGGCCGCACTCTGGCAGGCGCTGCCGGAAGAGCTTCGCCTGAGTCCGCATCGTTATCTGGCGACGAACAGTCCGCAGGGGCCGTGGTGGGTACTCGGCTGGTGTGAGCGGGTGCCGGAGGCGGATGAGGTGCTGCCCGCGCCGCTGCCGCCGTACCGGGTACTGACCGGGCTGGTGGACCGCTTCGGGCGCACACAGACGTTTCACCGCGAAACCGCCGGTGAATTCAGCGGCGAAATCACCGGCGTGACGGATGGTGCCGGGCGTCACTTCCGGCTGGCACTGACCACGCAGGCGCAGCGGGCAGAAGAGGCCCGGCAGCAGGCCTCTTCCGGCGGGGCGGAACAGTCCGCTTTTCCTGATACCCTGCCGGACTACACGGAATATGGCCGGGACAACGGTATCCGTCTGTCTGCCGTGTGGCTGACGCACGACCCGGAATACCCGGACAACCTGCCAGCCACGCCGCTGGTGCGCTATGGCTGGACGCCGCGCGGCGAACTGGCGGCGGTGTATGACCGCAGCAATACACAGGTGCGCAGCTTTACTTACGATGATAAATACCGGGGCCGGATGGTGGCGCACCGTCACACGGGCCGGCCGGAAATCCGTTACCGTTACGACAGCGACGGGCGGGTGACAGAACAGCTAAACCCGGCAGGCTTAAGCTACACGTATCAGTATGAGAAAGACCGCATCACCATCACCGACAGCCTGGACCGCCATGAAGTCCTGCATACCGCAGGCGAAGGCGGGCTGAAGCGGGTGGTGAAAAAGGAACACGCGGACGGCAGCGTCACGCAGAGTCAGTTTGACGCGGTGGGCAGGCTCAGGACACAGACGGATGCCGCAGGCCGGACAACAGAATACAGCCCGGATGTGGTGACGGGACTCATCACGCGCATCACCACGCCGGATGGCAGGGCATCGGCGTTTTACTATAACCACCACAACCAGTTAACGTCAGCCACCGGGCCTGACGGGCTGGAAATACGCCGGGAATATGATGAATCCGGCCGTCTGATTCAGGAAACTGCCCCTGACGGCGATATCATCCGCTACCGTTATGATAATCCACACAGTGACTTCCCCTGCGCAACGGAAGATGCCACCGGCAGCCGGAAAACCATGACGTGGAGCCGTTACGGTCAGTTGCTGACCTTCACCGACTGTTCCGGCTACCAGACCCGTTATGACCATGACCGCTTCGGGCAGATGACGGCGGTGCACCGCGAGGAAGGCCTGAGCCAGTGCCGCGCATACGACAGCCATGGACAGTTAATTGCGGTGAAAGACACGCAGGGCCATGAAACGCGGTATGAATACAACGCCGCCGGTGACCTGACCACCGTCATTGCCCCGGACGGCAGCAGATACGGGGCACAGTACGATGCGTGGGGAAAGGCCGTCCGTACCACGCAGGGCGGGCTGACCCGCAGTATGGAATACGATGCTGCAGGACGGGTCATCCGCCTGACAAACGAAAACGGCAGCCACACCACCTTCCGTTACGATGTACTCGACCGGCTGATACAGGAAACCGGCTTTGACGGCCGCACACAGCGTTATCACCACGACCTGACCGGCAAACTTATCCGCAGCGAGGATGAGGGACTGGTCACCCACTGGCACTATGACGAAGCAGACCGCATCACGCAGCGAACGGTGAATGGTGAAACCGCAGAACAGTGGCGGTACGACGAACGCGGCTGGCTGACAGGCATCAGCCATCTCAGCGAAGGGCACCGGGTGACGGTGCATTACGGGTATGATGAGAAAGGCCGCCTGACCGGTGAGCGCCAGACGGTGCATCACCCGCAGACGGAAGCACTGCTCTGGCAGCATGAAACCAGACATGCGTACAACGCGCAGGGGCTGGCGAACCGCTGTATACCGGACAGCCTGCCCGCCGTGGAATGGCTGACTTATGGCAGTGGTTACCTGGCAGGGATGAAACTCGGCGACACACCGCTGGTGGATTTCACCCGCGACCGCCTGCACCGGGAAACGCTGCGCAGCTTCGGCCGTTATGAACTCACCACCGCTTACACCCCTGCCGGGCAGTTACAGAGCCAGCACCTGAACAGCCTGCAGTATGACCGCGATTACACCTGGAACGACAACGGCGAACTCAT
>NZ_PTRH01000039.1:0-2346 GCF_002965045.1 Escherichia sp. MOD1-EC6300
ACTTCCGTCAACCAGGCTTATCAGCGTGGTACCGGAGGATGGCAGCGTGATTTCACGGTCGAGCGTCAGCGTCCGGGTCTGGCTGTTTACCGCCAGCACGCGCCCGCCGGTGCTGATACCGGCATAGTCATCATCACAGATTTCAATGACATCGCCCGGCACATGGCGAAGCCCTTCTGCGCCCACGCAGAAGTCCACGGTCTGCGTTTCCAGCAGTTCTGTTTTAATCAGCCACAGCCCGGCGCGGTGTGCCTGCCCCCGGCTTGTACAGCCAAAAGCATCCATCTTCGTGACGTTACGACCGTAACGGGCAATGGCCTGCGTATCCTCCACAAGCTCTGTCGCCGTCTCCCAGCCGTTGTTCGGGTCAATCCAGTTCACCTCAACGGCATTATGGCGGTCTTTCAGGGCGCTGAAACTGTAGCGGAACGGCGCGCCATCATCCGGCATCACCACATTACTGCGGTTATAGGTCCACACCTTATCCGACGGTCGGTCCTGCACGAACGTCAGCGTCTGCCCGTTCCATACCGGCATACAGCGCATCGCCGAGCAGAAATCACTGAGCACATCCCACGCCTTGCGCTGTGTGGTCAGGTACGCATTACAGGTGATGCGCGGCTCCGTGCCGCCAAAGCCGTCCGGCACTGACTGGTCGCAGTACTGGCCGATGACATACAGCGCCCATTTGTCCACATCCGCCGCACCAAGACGTTTCCCCATGCCGTAGCGTGGATGGGTCAGCATATCCCACAGACACCAGGCCATGTTATTGCTGTATGCTGGCTTAAACGTTCCGTCCCAGATACCGCTGTATTGCCGCGTCTGCGGGTTATAGTTCGACGGCACCTGCAGAATACGCCCGCGCAGATGATAATTACGGCTCACCTGCTGGCTGCCGAACTGCTCCGAATCCACCTGTACGCCGACCAGTGCCGTGTTCGGGTAGCACTGTTTCACATCGATGATTTCGGTGTATGACGACCAGAGCGTTTTGTTCTGCAGCTGGTCTGTGGTGCTGTCCGGCGTCATCCTGCGCATCCGGATATTGAACGGGCGCGGCGGCAGGTTACCCACCACCACCGATGCCAGATACTGTGAGGTGGTTTTGCCTTTAATGGTGATGTCTTTTTCCGTCACCCAGCCACCGTTACGCTGTATCTGAACCAGCAGGCGGACTTCCGACGGATTCCGGTCCCCCTTTGAGGTGGTTTCCACCAGTGCCTGCACACCGAAGGTAAAGCGCAGACGGTCGATGTTTGCAGACGTGATGGTCCGGGTAATCGGCGTGTCGTACTTCACTTCCGTACCCAGCACCGTCTCGGAGCCGGAGGATTCAAATCCCTCCGGCGGTGTCTGCTCCTGCTCACCTGCCCGGAAAACCACCGTGACACCGGAGATATTGGTATTCCCCTCACTGTCCAGCACTGGCGTACTGTTCAGCAGCACACTTTTTAATCCGTCCACCGGACCTTCAACCGGCCCTTCACTGATGGCGTCTATCACGCTCAGCATCTGGGATGATTTCAGGTTGTCCTTCGCTTCGCGCGGGGTATGCCCCTTACTGCTGCCTTTACCCATTCCTCACGCTCCAGAAACGACAAAACCGCCCTGAGGCGGTTTCACATAAAACGTTTTTCATCAACGACCAATCACCACAACCTGACCACCGTCCCCCTCGTCTGCCGTGCTGATCTCCTGAGAAGCCACCCGCGACCCCACGCGCATTTCACCGTACAGAACAGGCAGAACATTGCCCTGGGCAACCATGTTATCCAGTGAGGAGAAATAGGTGTTCTGCTTACCGTTATCCGTTGTCTGTGTACGGGGAGTTCTGGCTTTCGGTGCCAGCATCTGCGCCACACCACCAAGTACCATACTGGCACCGAGAGAAAACAGGATACCGGTCATACCACCGGCCCCAATGGCTGCCCCCCATGCTGCAAGGGTGGCTCCGGCAGTAAAGAATGATCCGGCAATGGCGGCAGCCCCCAGAACAATCTGGAATACGCCCCCTGACTTGGCCCCGGCGACTCTGGGAACAATATGAATCACAGCGCCGTCAGGCAGAACCTCATGTAACTGCGCCGTCAATCCGGACGTGCTGACGTCCCGCCCGGAAATCCGTACCTGATACCAGCCGTCGCTCAGTTTCTGACGAAACGCCGGGAGCTGTGTGGCCAGCGCCCGAATGGCTTCAGCCCCCGTTTTCACACGAAGGTCGATGCGGCGGCCAAATCGTTGTAAATCCCCGTAAAGGCAGATGCGCGCCATGCCCGGTGACGCCAGAGGGAGTGTGTGCGTCGCTGCCATTTGTCGGTATACCTCTCTCGTTTGCTCAGTTGT
>NZ_PTRH01000003.1:0-430329 GCF_002965045.1 Escherichia sp. MOD1-EC6300
GGGTCGTTAGCTCAGTTGGTAGAGCAGTTGACTTTTAATCAATTGGTCGCAGGTTCGAATCCTGCACGACCCACCAATGTAAAAAAGCGCCCTAAAGGCGCTTTTTTGCTATCTGCGATATTCAAAGATTCGAACCTGCTGCAGGTTCGAGTAGAGCGCAGCGAAACAACGGAGCCGCTTGCGGCGACGGCCCGAAGGGCGAGCGAAGTGAGTCATCCTGCACGACCCACCAATGTAAAAAAGCGCCCTAAAGGCGCTTTTTTGCTATCTGGGATATTCAAAGATTCGAACCTGCAGCAGGTTCGAGTTGAGCGCAGCGAAACAACGGAGCCGCTCGCGGCGACGGCCCGAAGGGCGAGCGAAGTGAGTCATCCTGCACGACCCACCAATGTAAAAAAGCGCCCTAAAGGCGCTTTTTTGCTATTCAGGCATCTCTCAATTTCAATTCTTGACCCTGATGACATACTCCGCGCTTGCTGCGTAAACGACTCTACGTCGGAGGAATAAGACGCAAAGTGTGGCATTCGTCATCTCATACGTATTTCGAGTGACTTTTCCCCACCATTCGACTATCTTGTTTAGCATATAAAACAAATTATGCCGATAATAGCGAATATCACGCTTATGTCGGTTTTAATGTTAAGCCTGTAAAACGAGATGGTAAGATGAGCGTGATGTTTGATCCTGAAGCGGCGATTTATCCTTTCCCCCCGAAGCCGACGCCGTTAAGCATTGATGAAAAAGCGTATTACCGCGAGAAGATAAAACGTCTGCTAAAAGAACGTAATGCGGTGATGGTTGCCCACTACTATACCGATCCCGAAATTCAACAACTGGCAGAAGAAACCGGTGGCTGTATTTCTGATTCTCTGGAAATGGCGCGCTTCGGTGCAAAGCATCCCGCTTCTACGTTGTTAGTCGCTGGGGTGAGATTTATGGGAGAAACCGCCAAAATTCTCAGTCCGGAAAAAACAATTCTGATGCCGACACTTCAGGCTGAATGTTCACTGGATCTCGGCTGCCCTGTTGAAGAATTTAACGCATTTTGCGATGCCCATCCCGATCATACTGTCGTCGTCTACGCCAACACTTCTGCTGCGGTAAAAGCGCGGGCAGATTGGGTGGTAACTTCAAGCATTGCCGTCGAACTTATTGATCATCTGGATAGTTTGGGTGAAAAAATCATCTGGGCACCCGACAAACATCTGGGGCGTTACGTGCAAAAACAGACGGGCGCAGACATTTTATGCTGGCAGGGTGCCTGCATTGTGCATGATGAATTTAAGACTCAGGCGTTAACCCGCTTGCAAAAACAATACCCGGATGCTGCCATACTGGTGCATCCAGAATCACCGCAAGCTATTGTAGATATGGCGGATGCGGTCGGTTCCACCAGTCAACTGATCGCTGCTGCGAAAACATTGCCACATCAGCGACTTATCGTGGCAACCGATCGGGGTATTTTCTACAAAATGCAGCAGGCGGTGCCAGATAAAGAGTTACTGGAAGCACCAACCGCGGGTGAGGGCGCAACCTGCCGCAGCTGCGCGCATTGTCCGTGGATGGCCATGAATGGCCTTCAGGCCATCGCAGAGGCATTAGAACAGGAAGGAAGCAATCACGAGGTTCATGTTGAGGAAAAGCTGCGAGAGAAGGCGCTGGTGCCGCTCAATCGTATGCTGGATTTTGCGGCTACACTACGTGGATAACTAATAATAAGGCGTCACGTTACGCTTTGGGGGAAAGATGGATTTTTTTAGTGTGCAGAATATCCTGGTACATATACCAATAGGAGCAGGCGGTTATGATCTCTCATGGATCGAAGCGGTAGGCACGATCGCCGGGTTGCTGTGTATTGGCCTTGCCAGTCTGGAGAAGATCAGCAACTACTTCTTTGGCCTGATCAACGTCACCTTGTTTGGCATTATTTTCTTTCAGATTCAGCTGTATGCCAGCCTGCTATTACAGGTGTTTTTCTTTGCCGCGAATATTTACGGTTGGTATGCGTGGTCGCGACAAACCAGTCAGAACGAGGCGGAGTTGAAAATTCGCTGGTTGCCATTGCCGAAGGCGCTCAGCTGGTTGGCGGTTTGCGTTGTTTCGGTTGGTCTGATGACGGTATTTATCAATCCGGTGTTTGCATTTTTGACCCGCGTGGCAGTCATGATCATGCAAGCATTAGGATTACAGGTTGCGATGCCTGAACTGCAACCGGACGCTTTCCCGTTCTGGGATTCCTGCATGATGGTGTTATCTATCGTGGCAATGATTCTGATGACGCGTAAGTATGTGGAAAACTGGCTATTGTGGGTGATTATTAACGTGATTAGCGTCGTTATTTTTGCACTTCAGGGCGTTTACGCCATGTCTCTGGAGTACATCATCCTGACCTTTATTGCCCTCAACGGCAGCCGGATGTGGATCAACAGCGCACGCGAAAGAGGTTCACGCGCGCTGTCCCATTAATGATGATGATGTGAATGGCCAGACACCCCTTCATTCAGGTGGCAGTCTGGCCCATGACAAGGTTGATATTCCATCTGGATGGTGGCGTGTGCAATCTGATAGTGATCCATCAGATAATGTTGGATCTGATCCAACAACGCGTCGTGATCGTGTGGCGGGATCACCTGTACATGCAGTGTCATCACTGGCTTTTCACCCACCATCCAAACATGCACATGGTGCACATTGCGGACTTCCGGGATTTCCCGGCACATACGACGCTTCAGTTCGGCGATATCCAGCGATACCGGTGCACCTTCAAGTAATTCATTCACGCTATCTTTCAACAGTCGCCACGCGCTACGCAGAACCAGAAGCGACACCAGTATTGAGAGAATGGGGTCAGCAGGTGTCCAGCCGGTCCAGATAATAATCAACGCGGCAATAATAGCTCCAACCGAACCCAGAAGGTCCCCGAGGACATGCAGTGCCGCTGCGCGCACGTTGAGGTTTTTCTCTTCGCTGCCGTGATGAAGTAACCAGAAAGAAAGTATATTTGCCAGTAGCCCAGCCACGGCAATTGCCATCATCATGTCGCCCTCGACCGGACGCGGCGTGCGGAAGCGTTCTATCGCCTCCCAGACAATCAAAATAGTAATCACCACCAGGGCGATGGCATTCACAAACGCCGCGAGCGTGGTCAATCTTAGCCAACCGAAAGTGTGGCGAATGGTGGGAGGACGACGGGAGAATTGCACTGCGAGTAGGGCGAAAAGCAGGGCGGCAGTATCGGTCAACATATGACCCGCATCGGCCAGCAATGCCAGAGAACCGGAAAGAAAACCACCAATGACTTCTACGAGCATAAACCCGGCAGTCACGCCGAAAGCATACAACAAGCGACGAGCATTATTATCTTCTGGCAGGTGTGAGGAAGTGTGTGAGTGTGAGTGCGCCATGACGAGTCATCCCTTAATTATTCTCACTTAACTTTATGACATCATACTGCTTTTAGAAGGGAAAAATTAAAAGGGAGAGACTCCGCTCTCCCATTATTGGCTATTTCGCAGGCTTACTGCGTGGTACCGTCGGTTTTGGTATCGACATCATTGTTGATGCCATCACCGGTTTGGACTTTTTTATTGATATCCGGGCAGCGACCATCTTTGCACATGGTGTTCTTGTGCTCTTCATCTTTGGTCATGCCGTCATTGTTCATTGAAGAACCATCCGGATGCAGCATTGTGCCGCCAGAACCGGTATTTACCCCGTTATTGTCGACGTTATTTGGCGCGACATTTTCACGGGCATCAGGGGCTACCTGGCCCGCATCAGCTGCGGCGTTTGCTTGGCCGTTATTGCTTTGCGCTCCGCTATCGGCAGCCAGTGCGGCACCGCTGGCAAGGCTTAGAGTGGCAGTCAAAAATAGTGTGGCCAGTTTTGTCATTTTCATAGGATGCTCCTGTTATGGTCGTTATGTCGGATAACCTCTTCCAACAGTGCATTTGCAGGTGAATATAAGGCAATGGTTTAAGATTTCAGCCAGGCAAAGATACCCAGCAGAGAATCTTGAAATAATTAACAAACAAAGGAGTTACAGTTAGAAATTGTAGGAGAGATCTCGTTTTTCGCGACAATCTGGCGTTTTTCTTGCTAATTCCAGGATTAATCCGTTCATAGTGTAAAACCCCGTTTACACATTCTGACGGAAGATATAGATTGGAAGTATTGCATTCACTAAGATAAGTATGGCAACACTGGAACAGACATGAATTATCAGAACGACGATTTACGAATCAAAGAAATCAAAGAGTTACTTCCTCCTGTCGCATTGCTGGAAAAATTCCCTGCTACTGAAAATGCCGCGAATACGGTTGCCCATGCCCGAAAAGCGATCCATAAGATCCTGAAAGGTAATGATGATCGCCTGTTGGTGGTGATTGGTCCGTGTTCTATTCATGATCCCGTCGCGGCTAAAGAGTATGCCACTCGCTTGCTGGCGCTGCGTGAAGAGCTGCAAGATGAGCTGGAAATCGTGATGCGCGTCTATTTTGAAAAGCCGCGTACCACGGTGGGCTGGAAAGGGCTGATTAACGATCCGCATATGGATAACAGCTTCCAGATCAACGACGGTCTGCGTATTGCCCGTAAATTGCTGCTTGATATTAACGACAGCGGTTTGCCAGCAGCGGGTGAATTTCTCGATATGATCACCCCACAATATCTCGCGGACCTGATGAGTTGGGGGGCAATTGGCGCACGTACTACGGAATCGCAGGTGCACCGCGAACTGGCGTCTGGTCTTTCTTGTCCGGTCGGCTTCAAAAATGGCACCGACGGTACGATTAAAGTGGCTATCGATGCCATTAATGCCGCCGGTGCGCCGCACTGCTTCCTGTCCGTAACGAAATGGGGGCATTCGGCGATTGTGAATACCAGCGGTAACGGCGATTGCCATATCATTCTGCGCGGTGGTAAAGAGCCTAACTACAGCGCGAAGCACGTTGCTGAAGTGAAAGAAGGGCTGAACAAAGCAGGCCTGCCAGCACAGGTGATGATCGATTTCAGCCATGCTAACTCGTCGAAACAATTCAAAAAGCAGATGGATGTTTGTGCTGACGTTTGCCAGCAGATTGCCGGTGGCGAAAAGGCCATTATTGGCGTGATGGTGGAAAGCCATCTGGTGGAAGGCAATCAGAGCCTCGAGAGTGGGGAACCGCTGGCCTATGGCAAGAGCATCACCGATGCCTGCATTGGCTGGGAAGATACCGATGCTCTGTTACGTCAACTGGCGAATGCAGTAAAAGCGCGTCGCGGGTAAAGTTTAATTGTCGGATGCGCCGTCACAGTGGTTATCCGATGAATCACCGTAGGCCTGATAAGACGCGCAGCGTCGCATCAGGCAATGTGCTCCATTGTTAGCAACAAAAAAGCCGACTCACTTGCAGTCGGCTTTCTCATTTTTAAGCGAATGACGTTTACTTCGCTTTACCCTGGTTAGCAACGGCCGCTGCTTTCGCCGCGATCTCGTCAGCATTACCCAGATAATAGCGTTTCAGCGGTTTGAAATTCTCGTCGAATTCATAAACCAGTGGCACGCCAGTCGGGATATTCAGCTCAAGAATCTCTTCTTCGCTCATATTATCGAGATATTTCACCAGCGCACGTAACGAGTTACCGTGTGCGGCGATGATCACGCGCTCACCGCTCTTCATTCGCGGCAGAATAGTTTCATTCCAGTAAGGGATCACGCGGTCAATGGTCAGCGCCAGGCTTTCCGTCAGTGGCAGCTCTTTCTCGCTCAGCTTCGCGTAACGTGGATCGTGGCCCGGATAACGCTCATCATCTTTAGTCAGTTCCGGCGGAGTTACCGCAAAACCACGACGCCACTGTTTCACCTGCTCGTCGCCATACTTTTCAGCAGTTTCCGCTTTGTTCAGACCCTGCAACGCACCGTAGTGACGTTCGTTCAGTTTCCAGGATTTCTCAACGGGCAGCCATGCCTGATCCAGTTCGTCCAGCACATTCCACAGGGTATGGATAGCGCGTTTCAGCACAGAGGTGTAAGCAAAATCAAAGCTGTAACCTTCCTCTTTCAGCAGCTTACCAGCTGCTTTTGCTTCGCTTACGCCTTTCTCAGACAGATCCACGTCGTACCAACCGGTGAAACGGTTTTCTTTGTTCCACTGACTTTCGCCATGACGAACCAGAACCAGCTTAGTTACAGCCATATACTTACTCCTCAAATCATCTTTTAATGATAATAATTCTCATTATATTGCCGTGACGAAGCAACAGCAATGCTTACGCATAACCATAGCGAAAATAGTGTCGCAGTGTAAGGTTGTTGTGAATATTGAGTTGCAAATATGTCGGTGTTTGCTGGTGATTTGAACAATATGAGGATAAAGCCCTCATGACGAGGGCTTAACATTACTCAGCAATAAACTGATATTCCGTCAGGCTGGAATACTCTTCGCCAGGACGCAGGAAACAGTCCGGTTGCGGCCATTCAGGGTGGTTCGGGCTGTCCGGCAGAAACTCGCTTTCCAACGCCAGCCCTTGCCAGTCGGCGTAAGGTTCGGTTCCCCGCGACGGTGTGCCGCCGAGGAAGTTGCCGGAGTAGAATTGCAGAGCCGGAGCGGTGGTGTAGACCTTCAGCTGCAATTTTTCATCTGCTGACCAGACATGCGCCGCCACTTTCTTGCCATCGCCTTTGGCCTGTAACAAGAACGCATGATCGTAACCTTTCACTTTGCGCTGTTCGTCGTCGGCAAGAAACTCACTGGCGATGATTTTGGCGCTGCGGAAATCAAAAGATGTTCCGGCGACAGATTTCAGACCGTCGTGCGGAATACCGGCTTCATCAACCGGCAGATATTCGTCCGCCAGAATCTGCAACTTGTGATTGCGCACGTCAGACTGCTCGCCGTCGAGGTTGAAATAGACGTGATTAGTCATATTCACCGGGCAAGGTTTATCAACTGTGGCGCGATAAGTAATGGAGATACGGTTATCGTCGGTCAGACGATACTGCACTGTCGCGCCGAGATTCCCCGGAAAGCCTTGATCGCCGTCTTCTGAACTCAGGGCAAATAGCACCTGACGATCGTTCTGATTTACAATCTGCCAGCGACGTTTGTCGAACCCTTCCGGGCCGCCGTGCAGCTGGTTAACGCCCTGACTTGGCGAAAGCGTCACGGTTTCACCGTCAAAGGTATAACGGCTATTGGCGATGCGGTTGGCATAACGACCAATAGAGGCCCCCAGAAACGCGGCCTGATCCTGATAGCATTCCGGGCTGGCGCAGCCAAGCAGCGCCTCGCGGACGCTGCCATCGGAAAGCGGAATACGGGCGGAAAGTAAAGTCGCACCCCAGTCCATCAGCGTGACTACCATCCCTGCGTTGTTCCGCAAAGTTAACAGTCGGTACGGCTGACCATCGGGTGCCAGTGCGGGAGTTTCGTTCAGCACTGTCCTGCTCCTTGTGATGGTTTACAAACGTAAAAAGTCTCTTTAATACCTGTTTTTGCTTCATATTGTTCAGCGACAGCCTGCTGTACGGCAGGCACCAGCTCTTCCGGGATCAGTGCGACGATACAGCCGCCAAATCCGCCGCCAGTCATGCGTACGCCACCTTTGTCGCCAATCACAGCTTTGACGATTTCTACCAGAGTGTCAATTTGCGGCACGGTGATTTCGAAATCATCGCGCATAGAAGCATGAGACTCCGCCATCAACTCGCCCATACGTTTCAGGTCGCCTTGCTCCAGTGCGCTGGCTGCTTCAACGGTACGGGCGTTTTCAGTCAGGATATGACGCACGCGTTTCGCCACGATCGGGTCCAGTTCATGTGCAACAGCGTTGAACTCCTCAATAGTGACATCGCGCAGGGCTGGCTGCTGGAAGAAACGCGCGCCGGTTTCGCACTGTTCACGACGGGTGTTGTATTCGCTGCCAACCAGGGTACGTTTGAAGTTACTGTTGATGATGACGACAGCCACACCTTTCGGCATGGAAACCGCTTTGGTGCCCAGTGAGCGGCAATCGATCAGCAAGGCATGATCTTTTTTGCCGAGCGCGGAAATCAGCTGATCCATGATCCCACAGTTACAGCCAACAAACTGGTTTTCTGCTTCCTGGCCGTTAAGTGCGATTTGTGCGCCGTCCAGCGGCAGATGATAAAGTTGCTGCAATACGGTTCCGACCGCGACTTCCAGTGAAGCGGAAGAACTTAACCCTGCACCCTGCGGCACATTGCCGCTGATCACCATGTCCACACCGCCAAAGTTGTTGTTACGCAGTTGCAGATGTTTCACTACGCCACGGACGTAGTTAGCCCATTGATAGTTTTCATGTGCGACAATAGGCGCATCAAGGGAAAACTCGTCAAGCTGATTTTCATAATCGGCTGCCATCACGCGAACTTTACGGTCATCGCGTGGTGCACAACTGATCACGGTTTGATAATCAATCGCGCAGGGCAGAACGAAACCGTCGTTGTAGTCGGTGTGTTCACCAATCAAATTCACGCGGCCAGGCGCCTGAATGGTGTGAGTGGCAGGGTAGCCAAATGCGTTGGCAAACAGAGATTGTGTTTTTTCTTTCAGACTCATTTCTTACACTCCGGATTCGCGAAAATGGATATCGCTGACTGCGCGCAAACGCTCTGCTGCCTGTTCTGCGGTCAGGTCTCGCTGGGTCTCTGCCAGCATTTCATAACCAACCATAAATTTACGTACGGTGGCGGAGCGTAACAGAGGCGGATAAAAGTGCGCGTGCAGCTGCCAGTGTTGATTCTCTTCGCCATTAAATGGCGCGCCGTGCCAGCCCATAGAGTAGGGGAAGGAGCACTGGAAGAGGTTGTCATAACGACTGGTCAGCTTTTTCAACGCCAGCGCCAAATCGCTGCGCTGGGCGTCGGTCAAATCGGTGATCCGCAAAACGTGGGCTTTGGGCAGCAGTAGCGTTTCGAACGGCCAGGCAGCCCAGTAAGGCACAACGGCTAACCAGTGTTCGGTTTCGACAACGGTACGGCTACCGTCTGCCAGCTCGCGCTGAACATAATCCACCAGCATTGGTGATTTCTGCCCGGCGAAATATTCTTTTTGCAGGCGGTCTTCGCGCTCAGCTTCGTTAGGCAGGAAGCTATTTGCCCAAATCTGTCCGTGCGGATGCGGGTTAGAGCAGCCCATCGCCGCGCCTTTGTTTTCAAAGACCTGCACCCACGGGTATGTTTTCCCCAGTTCTGCGGTTTGCTCCTGCCAGGTTTTGACGATTTCCGTCAATGCCGCAACGCTCAGTTCTGGCAGCGTTTTACTGTGATCCGGTGAAAAGCAGATCACCCGGCTGGTACCGCGCGCGCTCTGACAACGCATCAAAGGATCGTTGCTTTCTGGCGCATCTGGCGTGTCAGACATCAAGGCCGCAAAGTCATTAGTGAAAACGTAAGTCCCGGTGTAATCGGGGTTTTTATCGCCTGTCACCCGCACATTACCTGCGCAGAGGAAGCAATCTGGATCGTGCGCAGGTAACACCTGTTTGGCTGGCGTTTCCTGCGCCCCCTGCCAGGGGCGCTTAGCGCGGTGCGGTGAAACCAGAATCCATTGCCCGGTGAGCGGGTTGTAGCGGCGATGTGGATGATCAACGGGATTAAATTGCGTCATGGTCGTTCCTTAATCGGGATATCCCTGTGGATGGCGTGACTGCCAGTGCCAGGTGTCCTGCGCCATTTCATCGAGTGTGCGCGTTACGCGCCAGTTCAGTTCACGGTCGGCTTTGCTGGCGTCCGCCCAGTAGGCCGGAAGGTCGCCCTCGCGACGCGGTGCAAAATGATAATTAACCGGTTTGCCGCAGGCTTTGCTGAAGGCATTAACCACGTCCAGCACGCTGCTGCCCACGCCAGCGCCGAGGTTGTAGATGTGTACGCCTGGCTTGTTCGCCAGTTTTTCCATCGCCACGACGTGACCGTCCGCCAGATCCATTACGTGGATGTAATCGCGCACGCCAGTACCGTCTTCGGTCGGATAATCGTTACCAAAAATCGCCAGCGAGTCGCGACGGCCTACAGCAACCTGGGCGATGTATGGCATCAGGTTATTCGGAATACCTTGCGGATCTTCGCCCATATCGCCCGACGGATGCGCGCCAACCGGGTTGAAATAGCGCAGCAGGGCAATGCTCCAGTCCGGCTGGGCTTTTTGCAGATCGGTGAGGATCTGTTCCACCATCAGCTTGCTTTTGCCGTAAGGGCTTTGCGGTGTGCCGGTCGGGAAGCTTTCAACATATGGAATTTTGGGCTGATCGCCATAAACGGTGGCGGAGGAGCTAAAAATAAAGTTTTTGACGTTAGCGGCGCGCATGGCGCTAATCAGGCGCAGGGTGCCGTTGACATTGTTGTCGTAATATTCCAGCGGTTTTTGTACCGATTCGCCAACGGCTTTTAGCCCGGCGAAGTGGATCACGGTGTCGATAGCGTGATCGTGCAGGATCTCGGTCATCAACGCTTCGTTACGGATATCGCCTTCAACAAACGTTGGATGTTTGCCGCCTAAACGCTCGATAACAGGCAGTACGCTGCGCTTACTGTTACAGAGGTTATCAAGAATGATGACATCATGACCGTTTTGCAGTAATTGCACACAGGTATGACTTCCAATGTAACCGCTACCACCGGTAACCAGAACTCTCATAATTCGCTCCATTAGGCTTATGGTATGAAATAACCATAGCATAACAAAGATGCGAAAAGTGTGACATGGAATAAATTAGTGGAATCGTTTACACAAGAATTTAGCCGTTTTTTATGCGCGATTAAGTGATTATAAAACAGCGGCTTTATGAATGATTGCGCTTTTTATCTGAAAAAAAAGACGCGGTTTCATGCCTGGATGCGTCGAACTGTAGGCCGGAGAGGGCGCTTAGGCCGCCTCCGGTACAGTCAGCATTACCGACTCAGTTTATTTTTGTCAGCACATAGCGATAGAGTTCACCGTCCGGCACGAACTCAAGACGATGGGTAATACAGGCAGGCGCATCTTCGGCGTGGTGCGAAACAAACAACAATTGCGTTTCACCTTCGCTAATCAGCACATCAACAAACCGGCGGATAAGCTGGCGATTGAGCGGATCAAGCCCCTGTAGTGGTTCATCGAGAATAAGCAACGTCGGATGTTTCACCAGCGCGCGGACGATCAGCGCCAGACGTTGCTGTCCCCAGGAAAGACTATGGTAAGGCGCGTCAGCCGTGCGTTTATCAATGCCGAGAATATCCAGCCACTGCTGCACCAGTTTTTGCTGGCGATCTGAAACGGCCTGATAAATGCCAATCGAATCAAAATAGCCAGAAAGGATCACATTACGCACGGTAGTGCTGACCCGGTAATCCAGATGCAAACTACTGCTGACGTAACCGATATGCTTTTTGATGTCCCAGATGGTTTCGCCGCTGCCGCGACGTCGGCCGAAAAGTGTTAAATCGTTGCTGTAACCTTGCGGATGATCGCCTGTAATCAGGCTTAATAGCGTCGATTTTCCCGCGCCATTTGGCCCGACAATTTGCCAGTGTTCGCCTGGATTCACCTGCCAGCTAAGGTTATTAAGAATGGGGCGATCGTTATAAGAAACCACGCCATTGTTCAGCACAATGCGCGGTTCGTTGGCGGGTAAGGCGTGACGTGCTGAAGGTACATCCGGCTCCGGCAGTTGTACACCTTCTAGCCGCTCGCTATGCGCCAGTTGCGCGACAAGTGCCTGTTGCAGCAGTTCCTCTTTAGCACCAGTTTCCGCTAACGTGCAATCCGCCAGCACGCCAGCAAACTGGACAAATTCCGGGATCTCATCGAAGCGATTGAGCACCAGTACCAGGGTAATACCGGACTGATGTAACGAGGCGAGTCGCTCAGCCAGCTGCTGACGTGAGGCAACATCCAGGCCATCGAACGGCTCATCAAGAATCAACAAGTCTGGCTCCGACATCAGCGCCTGACACAGCAGGGTTTTTCGCGTCTCGCCAGTGGAAAGGTATTTAAAGCGTCGGTCGAGAAGGGCGGTAATGCCGAACTGCTGCGCCAACTGCGCACAACGCTGTGCATCCTTAATTTCATCCTGAATGATTTCAGCCGTAGTGCGTCCGGTGTCATCTTCGCCAGGGCCGAGCATATCGGTGTTATTCCGTTGCCATTCGTCGCTGACGAGCTTTTGCAATTGCTCGAAGGAGAGACGAGTGATGTGGGAAAACTGACTTTGTCGTTCACCTTTCAAAAACGGAAGTTCCCCCGCCAGCGCGCGGGCCAGCGCCGACTTCCCGCTTCCATTCGAACCGACAAACGCCCAACTATCACCCGCGTTTAACGTTAGCTGAGACAATTGCAGCGTTTTTGTGTCGCTAAGACGAAACGTGCCTTGCAAAATTTGCAACGATGACATTTTATATCCCATTTTTTGCAGCGATTACTGACAGGGATACGTGTTTCATAACAAATTGTCAACACGCTTAGCAAAGCGTAGCGATAATCACGCTGTCGGCGTTAAAGTAAGCCGTGGCATTCTGCCCTTGTTCAAGAGAAGCTGCTTCATTTATCGGCACCGTGGCGCACAGAGTTTGCCCGTCAGGTAACGCCATTAATACTTCGCACTGTTCTGCACCGCGCTCTATATGACGAATAATGCCCGGCAATTGGTTGTCGGCACCCTGGGCGACAGTGTCATCCTGAGTAATGTTCACCCACGGCGCTTTCAGCAGAATCAACACTTCTTTGCCTTCATCCAGTCCCAGACGTGCGCCACTTTGTGCGGTAATCGCGACTTTAAGGCGTGTTTTGCCATCGGCCAGTAAGACATCAACATGTTGTTGAATGTCATCATGATCGCGGGCGGTGATGGTGCCAAACCACTGGTTACGGGCACTGGTCTGCAGTGAAAAACGTGAGATCGCGGCCAGCAGGCTGTTCAGCGGCAAGGCGTCATCGTCACTTAACACATCAAAGGCTTTTTGCTGGATTTGCGCCAGTAAATCATAGAGCTGAATCAGTCGCTGACCATAGCGGGTCAGTACTGCGCCGCCGCCACCTTTACCGCCTGTTGCGCGCTCAACCAGAATATGCTCACTTAACTGATTCATCTCGTTAATGGCATCCCAGGCGCTTTTATAGCTGATACCGGCATCTTTCGCTCCCTGGCTAATGGAACCGGAAAGCGCAATGTGTTTTAGTAACGAAATGCGGCGCGGGTCGGCGAATAATTTTTGTTGGAGCTTAAGGGTGAGAAGGATTTCGGCCTGCATAACAATGTCCTGGCAAAAGTCTTATTGTGACGGAAAACGAACGCCACGCAAAGCTGACCGCACAAAAGGGGAGTGCTTTTCTGTGCTTAGCGGTTAGAATAGTCTCATGACTATATCTGGAGTTGACCATGTTAGAGTTATTAAAAAGTCTGGTATTCGCCGTAATCATGGTACCTGTCGTGATGGCCATCATCCTGGGTCTGATTTACGGTCTTGGTGAAGTATTCAACATCTTTTCTGGTGTTGGTAAAAAAGACCAGCCCGGACAAAATCATTGATTCTCTGAATGCCCGCTTAGTCGGGCATTTTCTTTTTCTCAACTTCCTGCTTTTCCTGCCGATATTTTTTTCATCAACCTCACAAAGGTTAGCAATAACTGCTGGGAAAATTCTGAACTTGCCGTTATATTGTCGCCTACATAACGTCACATTAAGGGGTTACCAATGGCTCGTAAATGGTTGAACTTGTTTGCCGGGGCGGCACTCTCTTTCGCTGCTGCTGGCAATGCACTGGCAGATGAAGGGAAAATCACGGTATTCGCCGCCGCATCACTGACTAACGCAATGCAGGACATTGCTACGCAGTATAAAAAAGAGAAAGACGTGGATGTGGTTTCTTCTTTCGCTTCGTCATCTACTCTCGCCCGTCAGATTGAAGCGGGAGCGCCTGCGGATCTGTTTATCTCTGCCGATCAGAAATGGATGGATTATGCAGTTAATAAAAAAGCGATCGATACAGCTTCGCGTCAGACTCTACTCGGTAATAGCCTGGTTGTTGTAGCACCGAAAGCCAGCGAGCAGAAAGATTTCTCCATTGACAGCAAAACCAACTGGACTTCGCTGCTGAATGGCGGTCGCCTGGCGGTTGGTGATCCGGAACATGTTCCCGCTGGCATTTATGCAAAAGAAGCACTGCAAAAACTGGGCGCATGGGATACGCTCTCCCCGAAACTGGCTCCGGCGGAAGATGTTCGTGGCGCGCTGGCGTTGGTCGAACGCAATGAAGCGCCGCTGGGCATTGTTTACGGTTCTGACGCAGTTGCCAGCAAAGGGGTAAAAGTGGTTGCCACCTTCCCGGAAGATTCACATAAAAAAGTGGAATATCCGGTTGCTGTTGTGGAAGGACATAACAATGCGACAGTAAAAGCATTTTATGATTATCTGAAGGGACCGCAGGCTGCGGAAATTTTTAAACGCTACGGATTTACAACCAAGTAATGATACTGACCGATCCAGAATGGCAGGCGGTTTTATTAAGCCTGAAAGTTTCTTCCCTGGCTGTGCTGTTTAGCCTGCCGTTTGGGATCTTTTTTGCCTGGTTACTGGTGCGTTGCACATTTCCGGGCAAAGCTCTGCTCGATAGCGTACTGCATCTACCGCTGGTGTTACCGCCCGTGGTCGTCGGTTACTTGTTATTAGTTTCGATGGGACGGCGCGGATTTATCGGTGAACGTCTGTATGACTGGTTTGGCATTACCTTCGCCTTTAGCTGGCGTGGTGCGGTTCTCGCTGCCGCCGTGATGTCGTTTCCGTTGATGGTGCGGGCAATTCGTCTGGCGCTGGAAGGGGTTGATGTCAAACTGGAACAGGCCGCAAGAACATTGGGGGCAGGGCGCTGGCGCGTGTTCTTTACTATCACGTTACCGCTGACCTTACCGGGAATTATCGTCGGTACGGTACTGGCATTCGCTCGTTCGCTTGGTGAGTTTGGGGCAACGATCACCTTTGTTTCTAACATTCCTGGCGAAACGCGAACCATTCCTTCAGCCATGTATACCCTGATCCAGACCCCCGGCGGGGAAAGTGGTGCGGCGAGACTGTGCATTATCTCTATTGCGCTGGCGATGATCTCCCTGTTGATTTCAGAATGGCTGGCCAGAATCAGCCGTGAACGGGCGGGGCGCTAATCATGTTGGAACTGAATTTTTCCCAGACGTTGGGCAACCATTGCCTGACCATTAATGAAACGCTGCCCGCCAATGGTATCACTGCTATCTTTGGCGTCTCTGGTGCCGGAAAAACCTCGCTGATTAATGCCATCAGTGGGCTGACACGTCCACAAAAAGGGCGGATTGTCCTCAATGGTCGGGTACTAAATGACGCCGAAAAAAGGATCTGCCTTTCGCCAGAAAAGCGTCGCGTTGGTTATGTGTTTCAGGATGCGCGGCTGTTTCCGCATTACAAAGTACGTGGAAATCTGCGCTACGGCATGGCGAAAAGCATGGTCGATCAGTTCGATAAGCTGGTGGCGCTTTTAGGCATTGAACCGTTGCTTGACCGTTTACCGGGCAGCCTGTCCGGAGGCGAAAAACAGCGTGTGGCGATTGGTCGGGCTTTGCTGACAGCACCGGAATTGCTGTTACTGGATGAACCGCTGGCATCATTGGATCTTCCGCGAAAACGCGAGCTATTGCCTTATCTGCAACGGTTGACGCGGGAAATCAACATTCCGATGCTCTATGTCAGTCATTCACTGGATGAGATCCTCCATCTGGCAGACCGAGTGATGGTACTGGAAAACGGCCAGGTGAAAGCGTTCGGTGCGCTGGAAGACGTCTGGGGCAGTAGCGTGATGAATCCATGGTTGCCGAAAGAGCAACAAAGCAGCATTCTGAAAGTAACGGTACTGGAACATCATCCGCATTACGCGATGACCGCACTGGCGCTGGGCGATCAGCATTTGTGGGTCAATAAGCTGGACGAACCGCTGCAAGCTGCGCTACGCATCCGCATTCAGGCTTCCGATGTCTCGCTGGTTTTACAACCGCCGCAGCAAACCAGCATTCGTAACGTATTGCGGGCAAAAGTTGTTAATAGTTATGACGACAACGGCCAGGTGGAAGTGGAACTGGAAGTCGGCGGTAAAACGCTGTGGGCGCGAATAAGCCCGTGGGCCAGGGATGAACTGGCGATCAAACCTGGCCTGTGGCTATACGCGCAAATTAAAAGTGTCTCGATAACCGCCTGATTAAATCAGGTGGTTATAAATGAACTGGGCAATGCTGTCGGTGGTGTTATCACCAATCACAATGTTGGCGCGCGCTTTTACTGCGTCATCAGCGTTGCCCATCGCCACGCCTGTACCAGCGGCTTCCAGCATACTGATATCATTAAAATTATCGCCGAATGCGACAACGTTTTCCATCGACCAGCCTTGCGCCTCAACCCATTTCGTCAGGCGTTTACCTTTGCTGTTACCACCGCGGGCAATATCAACCTGATCGTGCCAGGACCATTCACACTCCAGTCCCAATTCATGTTCAACATGCTTACCAAAATGCTGCAATTGCGGCAGGTCATCGTGTGTCAGGGCGAACTTCCATACTGCGTTAACTTCCTGCGCTGTCTCGGCCAGTGAAGCAACCTGGGTAAAGGTCGGACGCTGTTCCGGCGGCAGGGTTTGCGCCCAGTTAGACGTGCGAATGACATGCCCGGTCGGGTGCTCATAGACCATTGCATCATCCACATACATCAGACCGTGAATGTGGTGTTCATTCAGCATCTCAATGAGTTGCAGGGCTTTATTAACGGGCATTGGATCGGCTTCAAGCACTGTTTTTGCATGATAATCATACAAATAGGTGCCATTACAGCAAATAGCAGGTGTATCCAGCGCCAGCGCCTGATAAAAAGGATGAATAGCGACGTGATGGCGGCCCGTGACGATGATTAATTGATAACCTGCTTCGCGAGCGCGGGCCAGGGCTTCTATCGATGAAGGAAGCAAGGTTTTTTTCGGGGTCAATAAGGTGCCGTCTAAGTCGAGTGCAATCACGCGTGTGGTCATGGCGTATTCCAGATTAAGGTTAAGAATTTTCGTCTGCGCGAATGGTACACCGATACCACTATCGGACAAAATTCTGCGTTTTAATTCAGCATTCACCGCCAAAAGCGACTAATTTTAGCTGTTACAGTCAGTTGCTAAATGCAAAGGAGCATTCATGAAGCAAACAGTTTATATCGCCAGCCCTGAGAGCCAGCAAATTCACGTCTGGAACCTGAATCATGAAGGCGCACTGACGCTGACACAGGTTGTCGATGTGCCGGGGCAGGTGCAGCCGATGGTGGTCAGCCCGGACAAACGTTATCTCTATGTTGGTGTTCGCCCTGAGTTTCGCGTCCTGGCGTATCGTATCGCCCCGGACGATGGCGCACTGACCTTTGCCGCAGAGTCTGCGCTGCCGGGTAGCCCGACGCATATTTCCACCGATCACCAGGGGCAGTTTGTCTTTGTAGGTTCTTACAATGCGGGTAACGTGAGCGTAACGCGTCTGGAAGATGGCCTGCCAGTGGGCGTCGTCGATGTGGTCGAGGGGCTGGACGGTTGCCATTCTGCCAATATCTCACCGGATAACCGTACGCTGTGGGTTCCGGCATTAAAGCAGGATCGCATTTGCCTGTTTACGGTCAGCGATGATGGTCATCTGGTGGCGCAGGACCCTGCGGAAGTGACTACCGTTGAAGGGGCCGGCCCGCGTCATATGGTATTCCATCCAAACGAACAATATGCGTATTGTGTCAATGAGTTAAACAGCTCAGTGGATGTCTGGGAACTGAAAGATCCGCACGGCAATATCGAATGTGTCCAGACGCTGGATATGATGCCGGAAGACTTCTCCGATACCCGTTGGGCGGCTGATATTCATATCACCCCGGATGGTCGTCATTTATACGCCTGCGACCGTACCGCCAGCCTGATTACCGTTTTCAGCGTTTCGGAAGATGGCAGCGTGTTGAGTAAAGAAGGCTTCCAGCCAACGGAAACCCAGCCGCGCGGCTTCAATGTTGATCACAGCGGCAAGTATCTGATTGCCGCCGGGCAAAAATCTCACCACATCTCAGTTTACGAAATTGTCGGCGAGCAGGGTCTACTGCATGAAAAAGGCCGTTATGCGGTCGGGCAGGGGCCAATGTGGGTAGTGGTGAACGCACACTAACCGCTGATTCACCCGGCGCAGTATCTCCTGCGCCGGAGTATTACCCCATTTCCTGTAACGCATGTCTTTGGCGTTCGACGATATTGGTCCACAAGTTGTCTTTATCGTCAGTCCACAAATTAATCAGCAAGGCAAAAAAGCGTTCTGCTGCCGGAGAAAGCACGGCATCTTTGCGGCGAATAATCCCCAATGTCCGACGTATAACCGGTTCCACCAGCGGGATACCAATAATCGAAGAATAGGGTGCATGGGGCATTGCCAGACCAGGAAGCGCCGAAATCCCCAGTCCCGCCTCCACCAGTCCTAATGACGTCGAAAGATGACGCACTTCGTAAAACCAGTCCAGCTTCCAGGGCTTGTCGGCCAGCTGTTGTTCTATCAAAAGTCGGTTGCCGCTGGAGGAGCGTACGCCAATCATTTTGTAACCTACTAACTCCTGCCATTCTACAAGCTGCTTTTTGGCCAATGGATGGTCACGCCGACAGGCCAGCACAAACGGCTCGTTGACCAGTGGGGTAAAATCAATGGATGAATTTGTGACGTTGTTCATGTTTATGCCAAAGTCTGATTCGTTACACAGCACCGATTCCATGCAATTATTCGTGCCTTGTTCCAGAATCCGCACTTTAATATTGGGATACAGCTCATTAAATTTACCGATTGCCAGTGGTAAAAAATAAAATACTGCGGTCGGAATACACGCTAACGTCACCATACCACGATGATAAGCATTCATATCACGAATATTAAAAAGCGTTTCATCGAATTTCTTTATTAATTCCCGCGCCTCCGGGAGCAACCTTTTTCCTGCTTTTGTTAACATAACCTTGCGAGTTGTACGCTCAAATAGTTGAATATGTAAATCCTCTTCCATTTTTTTTATTCTTCGCGTTAATGCAGGTTGCGTAATATTGAGTAATTTAGCAGCATTGTTAAATGAACTGGACTCTGCCAGTATGACAAATGCCTTCATACTTGATAATTCATGCTTCATTATTACTCCGAAAAATGGATGCGACGATTTTGGATGACAGGCCGTTAAAAATTTTAACTGCATTTAGCCAACTTAAATTAATGAAAAAATGTTATTAATCGTTGAGCTAAAGTCATTAGAGATGCTTTGCCCTTAATGTAACCATATCGCAATAAGTTATGTTTTTAAATTGAGGGCATTATTATGAAAAAAATACCCTGCGTGATGATGCGAGGTGGAACCTCGAGGGGCGCGTTCCTGTTAGCGGAACATCTACCCGAAGATCAAACGCAGCGCGATAAAATATTGATGGCAATTATGGGTTCCGGTAACGATCTGGAAATTGACGGTATTGGCGGCGGTAATCCACTGACCAGTAAAGTCGCCATAATTAGCCGTTCCAGCGATCCGCGTGCTGATGTCGATTATCTGTTTGCTCAAGTTATCGTCCATGAGCAACGTGTCGATACCACGCCTAACTGCGGCAATATGCTGTCTGGCGTTGGGGCATTTGCTATTGAAAATGGTTTGATTGCAGCGACTTCGCCAGTTACCCGCGTATGTATCCGCAACGTCAATACGGGTACGTTCATCGAAGCTGATGTGCAAACGCCAAATGGTGTTGTCGAGTACGAGGGTAACGCCAGAATTGACGGCGTACCGGGTACTGCCGCACCGGTTGCGCTCACTTTCCTGAATGCCGCCGGAACAAAAACCGGAAAAGTCTTCCCGACTGATAATCAGATTGATTATTTTGACGATGTTCCAGTGACCTGTATCGATATGGCGATGCCAGTCGTCATTATTCCGGCTGATTATTTGGGTAAAACAGGCTATGAATTACCGGCGGAACTGGATGCCGACAAAACATTATTAGCCCGCATTGAATCTATCCGCCTACAAGCGGGTAAAGCAATGGGCTTAGGTGATGTCAGTAATATGGTTATCCCTAAACCTGTGCTTATTTCTCCTGCGCAGAAAGGCGGGGCAATTAATGTGCGTTATTTTATGCCGCACTCCTGCCATCGTGCGCTGGCGATAACCGGTGCTATTGCCATTTCCAGTAGCTGTGCATTGGAAGGCACCGTCACCCGACAAATCGTCCCTTCTGTAGGATATGGCAATATCAATATTGAACATCCCAGTGGTGCGCTCGACGTTCATTTAAGCAATGAAGGTCAGGATGCCACAACCTTACGCGCATCTGTTATTCGGACGACCAGAAAAATATTTTCCGGTGAAGTTTATCTTCCCTGAAAAGGTCGTTGTCGTGATAAGGGCAATTAACAAAGGACTTCTGTATAAGTCATACAGAAAGAACAGGATTTTAAATGAATAAAAAATCGTTATGGAAGCTAATTCTGATATTAGCGATCCCATGTATTATTGGCTTTATGCCAGCTCCGGCAGGATTAAGCGAACTGGCGTGGGTGCTTTTTGGTATTTACCTGGCAGCAATCGTCGGGCTGGTTATCAAGCCTTTCCCGGAACCTGTCGTACTGTTAATTGCCGTTGCTGCCTCAATGGTGGTGGTCGGTAATTTATCCGATGGTGCATTTAAGACTACCGCCGTATTAAGCGGTTACTCTTCAGGTACCACCTGGCTGGTGTTCTCGGCGTTTACCTTAAGCGCCGCATTTGTGACCACAGGGTTAGGTAAACGTATTGCCTATTTATTGATTGGCAAAATTGGTAGCACTACCCTGGGGCTGGGTTACGTTACGGTATTCCTCGATCTGGTACTGGCTCCGGCAACACCGTCTAACACCGCGCGTGCGGGCGGCATTGTGTTACCGATCATCAACAGCGTGGCGGTGGCTTTGGGGTCAGAACCTGAAAAAAGCCCACGTCGTGTTGGACATTACCTGATGATGTCCATTTACATGGTCACTAAAACCACCAGCTATATGTTCTTTACCGCAATGGCGGGGAACATTCTGGCGCTGAAAATGATCAATGATATTCTGCACCTACAAATTAGTTGGGGTGGATGGGCGCTGGCTGCTGGATTGCCGGGCATCATTATGCTGCTGGTCACTCCGCTGGTGATTTACACCATGTATCCGCCAGAAATTAAGAAAGTGGATAACAAAACCATCGCCAAAGCGGGCCTTGCTGAACTGGGGCCGATGAAAATCCGCGAAAAAATGCTGCTCGGTGTCTTTGTGCTGGCGCTGTTGGGCTGGATTTTCAGTAAAACGCTCGGGGTAGATGAATCCACTGTGGCAATCGTTGTTATGGCGACCATGCTGCTGCTGGGGATCGTTACCTGGGAAGACGTGGTGAAAAATAAAGGCGGCTGGAATACCTTAATCTGGTACGGCGGTATTATCGGCTTAAGCTCCTTATTATCGAAAGTTAAATTCTTCGAATGGTTAGCTGAAGTCTTTAAAAATAACCTGGCATTTGACGGCCATGGTAACGTAGCTTTCTTCGTTATTATTTTCCTTAGCATCATCGTGCGTTATTTCTTTGCTTCCGGTAGTGCCTATATCGTTGCCATGTTACCGGTATTTGCCATGCTGGCGAACGTCTCCGGCGCACCGTTAATGTTAACTGCGCTGGCGCTGCTTTTCTCCAACTCCTATGGCGGCATGGTTACTCACTATGGCGGTGCGGCAGGTCCGGTCATCTTCGGCGTAGGCTATAACGATATTAAATCCTGGTGGTTGGTCGGTGCGGTACTGACGATATTAACCTTCCTGGTACATATCACCCTCGGCGTGTGGTGGTGGAATATGCTGATCGGCTGGAACATGCTGTAAATATACTCGTCATACTTCAAGTTGCATGTGCTGCGTCTGCGTTCGCTCACCCCAGTCACTTACTTATGTAAGCTCCTGGGGATTCACTCGCTTGCCGCCTTCCTGCAACTCGAATTATTTAGAGTATATCCATTTATTATCTTTCTGCGCACTTAACGGTGCGCAGATATCTGGAGCATTTGATGATCAAGTTATCTGAAAAAGGCGTGTTTCTCGCCAGTAATAACGAAATAATTGCCGAAGAACATTTCAGCGGCGAAATTAAAAAAGAAGAAGCCAAAAAAGGCACTATTGCCTGGTCTATTCTCTCTTCTCATAATACGTCCGGAAATATGGACAAACTTAAAATTAAGTTTGATTCATTAGCCTCTCACGATATTACCTTTGTTGGTATTGTACAGACCGCTAAAGCGTCCGGTATGGAACGTTTCCCGCTGCCGTATGTGCTGACCAACTGCCATAACTCACTCTGCGCCGTCGGCGGCACCATTAACGGTGATGACCATGTTTTTGGTTTATCGGCAGCGCAGCGTTATGGCGGTATTTTTGTGCCTCCACATATTGCGGTCATCCATCAATATATGCGTGAGATGATGGCAGGAGGCGGCAAAATGATCCTCGGGTCAGACAGCCACACCCGTTACGGTGCATTAGGGACAATGGCAGTCGGTGAGGGTGGCGGTGAGTTGGTAAAACAGCTGCTTAATGACACCTGGGATATCGACTATCCGGGAGTTGTTGCGGTGCATTTGACCGGAAAACCTGCGCCGTATGTGGGGCCGCAGGATGTGGCGCTGGCTATCATTGGTGCCGTGTTCAAAAACGGCTACGTCAAAAACAAAGTGATGGAATTCGTAGGTCCCGGTGTTGCGGCGCTCTCTACCGATTTCCGTAACAGCGTTGACGTTATGACCACTGAAACGACCTGTTTAAGTTCTGTCTGGCAAACTGATGAAGAAGTCCATAACTGGCTGGCGCTGCACGGTCGCGGCCAGGATTATTGTCAGCTTAACCCTCAACCGATGGCGTACTACGATGGCTGCATCAGCGTTGATTTGAGTGCCATCAAACCAATGATTGCGCTGCCGTTCCACCCGAGCAACGTGTATGAAATCGACATGCTGAACCAGAACCTGACTGACATTCTGCGTGAGATTGAAATTGAGTCCGAGCGCGTGGCGCACGGGAAAGCCAAACTCTCATTGCTGGATAAAGTCGAAAATGGTCGCCTGAAAGTGCAGCAGGGGATTATCGCGGGCTGTTCTGGCGGTAACTATGAAAACGTTATCGCTGCAGCTAATGCGCTGCGCGGTCAATCCTGTGGCAATGACACCTTCTCGCTGGCGGTTTATCCATCATCACAGCCGGTGTTTATGGATTTAGCCAAAAAAGGCGTGGTAGCAGATTTGATTGGCGCAGGCGCAATCATCAGAACCGCGTTCTGCGGCCCATGCTTTGGCGCGGGCGACACGCCAATCAACAACGGTTTGAGTATTCGCCACACCACGCGTAACTTCCCGAATCGCGAAGGCTCTAAGCCAGCCAACGGTCAGATGTCAGCGGTGGCGTTGATGGATGCCCGTTCTATCGCTGCAACAGCCGCAAACGGTGGTTATTTAACCTCTGCAAGTGAATTGGACTGCTGGGACATCGTGCCGGAGTATGCCTTCGATGTCACGCCGTATAAAAATCGCGTCTATCAGGGCTTTGTGAAAGGGGCGACCCAGCAATCGCTGATCTACGGACCGAACATCAAAGACTGGCCGGAATTGGGGGCGCTGACTGACAATATCGTCCTCAAAGTGTGCTCGAAGATCCTCGACGAAGTGACCACCACCGACGAATTGATTCCTTCCGGTGAAACCTCTTCTTATCGTTCAAATCCGATTGGTTTGGCGGAGTTTACCCTGTTACGCCGTGATCCGGGCTATGTTGGCAGAAGTAAAGCGACTGCCGAGCTGGAAAATCAGCGTCTGGCGGGCAATGTCAGCGAGCTGACAGAGGTGTTTGCGCGCATTAAGCAGATTGCTGGTCAGGAGCATATTGATCCGCTGCAAACTGAAATTGGCAGCATGGTCTATGCGGTGAAACCAGGCGATGGTTCTGCGCGTGAGCAGGCGGCGAGTTGCCAGCGTGTGATTGGCGGTCTGGCGAATATTGCCGAGGAATACGCGACTAAACGCTACCGTTCTAACGTCATCAACTGGGGGATGTTACCGCTGCAAATGGCGGAAGCACCGAACTTTGAAGTGGGCGATTACATTTACATCCCTGGCATTAAAGCGGCGCTGGATAATCCGGGGACGACGTTTAAAGGTTATGTGATCCATGAAGATGCGCCGGTAACAGAGATTACGCTCTATATGGAAAGTCTGACTGCTGAAGAGCGCGAGATTATCAAGGCGGGTAGTTTGATTAACTTCAATAAAAACCGTCAGATGTAAAAAGCGCCATGTGAATGTAGGTCGCATCCGGCACTTATTGTCGGATGCGATGCTGACGCATCTTATCCGACCTACGAATCGCATCGAACCGTAGGCCGGATAAGGCGTTTACGCCGCATCCGGCACTTATTGTCGGATGCGATGCTGACGTATCTTATCTGACCTACGAATCGCATCGAACTGTAGGCCGGATAAGGCGTTTACGCCGCATCCGGCAAAAAGTTAATCGCTTTTACTTCTTCGCCTCTGCAACCACTTTGCTACCCACGCCGCGGTTATTGTATTCCCACATGCGGTTGTAGTTAGTGTCATTCAGATTACGCTGTACTTCGTCGTTATCATCAACGTTGCCAGTATTACCCGCAAACGGACGATTGGAAATCACCGCATCGGCCCACGGTTTAGCCGTGTTAAAACCTTCGTTGATGGCGCTATCACGGATCACCACCTGACCGTTGGTATTGGCATCAACATCCAGCGAGCGGCCCAGTTGCGCCACGCCATCACCGGAAGCATTGAAGCGGCTGTTTACGGCGAGGAAACCGTAATAGATGTTAGACAGCGTAGCCGGTGCAAACACATACGCTTCTTGCTGGGTACGGGAGTTCACCACGCGGAATTCGGTATTATCGAACACCACTGCGCCGCGACCAGAAACGATATCCACATCCCCTTCAATATAGCTATTCGTCACCAGCGTACGTGGTTGACGATTGGTTTCCAGACGGTTCTGTACACCGCTGTTGGTCACAAAGAAGGTATTCTGACGACCGAGAATGTTGACGTTGTTGATCTGCACTTTATCGCCATCAGTACGCAGTGCCACCGCCGGATGGTTACCCGCATCTACGCTATCACCCAGCGTGTTTTCGATGGTCAGGTTTTGCAGTTGCAGGCCATTGTTTTGTGACCAGAAGACCGCAGAGCAGAGAACGCCGATACTGTCGCTGCGTTTGCTCTGGCAGCTATCGTACATATACCATGCCGGTTTACCGGGCATGTATTTGCCGCGCGGATTGACATCGTGACGCCAGTCGGCAGGGCTCATGCCCCCATCAAGGGAAAGCCCAATCTTCACATCAATCGGTTTTTCACCTGTACCATAAACGGTAATTCCACCCGGAGCGGCAGGGACATACACCGTTCCCTGATATTCACCAGGCATCACGGCAATATACTGGCGCTTATTGGTACGCTTGATAATTGCCGCATCTACCGCCGCCTGAATCGTGGTATGCGTTACACCCGGAGTACCCGCCGGACCGACAACAAAGTCAGGTTGTGCAGGCAGAGTAATCGGGGAAGGATTCCACGCTGCAGCACCTGGCGTCAGGGACGCAAAATAGTGTTGAGCATCGAAATTCTGCGCTTCTTTTGCCGACAGAATCGGGCGAGAAGAGGTACCAGGCGCGGTTTGATCAGAAGGACGTTGATCGGGCGGTGTTGAGCTACAGGCGGTCAGCGTCACGCCAAAAGCCAATGCCAGCGCCAGACGGGAAACTGAAAATGTGTTCACAGGTTGCTCCGGGCTATGAAATAGAAAAATGAATCCGTTGAAGCCTGCTTTTTTATACTAACTTGAGCGAAACGGGAAGGTAAAAAGACAAAAAGTTGTTTTTAATACCTTTAAGTGATACCAGATGGCATTGCGCCATCTGGCAGAGTGATTAACTAAACATCGCAGTAATCGAGGCGCTTGCCAGAGAGTGGAAATGAACGTTAAACCCGACCATCGCGCCGCTGGCACCTTCATCGACATCAATACGTTCTACATCCAGCGCGTGAACGGTAAAAATGTAGCGATGGGTTTCGCCTTTCGGCGGCGCTGCACCATCGTACCCGGTTTTACCAAAGTCGGTACGCGTCTGCAAAACGCCGTCTGGCATTGCTACCAGACCAGATCCAAACCCTTGCGGTAATACGCGGGTATCAGCGGGTAAATTAACAACTACCCAGTGCCACCAGCCGGAGCCGGTTGGCGCATCCGGGTCGTAGCAGGTGACGACAAAACTTTTGGTTCCCGCAGGAACATCATCCCATGCCAGATGCGGTGAAATATTATCGCCATCGTAACCCATGCCGTTAAAGACATGACGATGCGGCAGCTTATCGCCATCGCGTAAATCATTACTGATGAGTTTCATGAACCCTCCTTTCTAGTTTGCAGAAAGTGTAGCCAGAAACCCTCACGCTGACTTCCCGCTATTGGCAAAAAAATGTTTCATCCTGTACCGCGCGGTTAACCGCTGTGGTCAGGCGCAGCAACTGTTGCGGGCTAATAATATAGGGCGGCATCAGGTAAATCAGTTTGCCAAATGGTCGTATCCAGACATCCTGTTCGACAAAGAATTTTTGCAGCGCTGCCATATTCACCGGACGAGTGGTTTCGACCACGCCAATCGCTCCCAGCACGCGCACATCGGCAACCATTTCGGCGTCACGGGCAGGAGCCAGTTGCTCGCGCAGTTGTACTTCAATAGTCGCTACCTGCTGCTGCCAGTCGCCAGATTCGATAATGGCCAGGCTGGCGTTTGCTGCCGCGCAGGCCAGTGGATTGCCCATAAAAGTAGGCCCATGCATAAAGCAGCCAGCTTCACCGTTACTGATGGTTTCCGCAACCTCGCGCGTGGTGAGCGTGGCGGAAAGGGTCATCGTGCCGCCGGTTAAGGCTTTACCGAGGCACAAAATGTCCGGCGCGATCCCCGCATGTTCGCAGGCAAACAGTTTGCCGGTACGACCAAAACCGGTGGCTATCTCGTCAGCAATCAGCAAGATACCTTCACGATCGCACATTTTGCGGATTCGTTTTAACCATTCCGGATGGTACATGCGCATTCCGCCAGCGCCCTGAACAATCGGTTCAATGATCACCGCCGCGATTTCATGACGATGCGCCGCCATCAGACGTGCGAAGCCCACCATATCGCGTTCATCCCATTCGCCATCCATGCGGCTTTGCGGCGCGGGAGCAAACAGGTTTTCTGGCAGATAGCCTTTCCACAGGCTGTGCATTGAGTTGTCTGGATCGCACACCGACATCGCGCCAAAGGTATCGCCATGATAACCATTGCGGAAGGTCAGAAAACGCTGGCGCGCTTCGCCTTTGGCTTGCCAGTACTGCAACGCCATTTTCATCGCCACTTCCACCGCTACGGAGCCGGAGTCCGCGAGAAAAACGCATTCCAGCGGTTGCGGCGTCATTGCCACCAGTTTGCGGCACAGCTCGACAGCGGGCGCATGGGTGATACCGCCAAACATCACATGCGACATGGCATCAATTTGCGACTTCATTGCCGCATTGAGCTGCGGGTGATTGTAGCCGTGGATTGCCGCCCACCAGGACGACATACCGTCAATCAGGCGTCTGCCGTCAGACAAAATCAGCTCGCAACCTTCGGCGCTCGCCACCGGATAAACCGGTAGCGGGGAGGTCATGGATGTGTATGGGTGCCAGATATGGCGTTGGTCAAAGGCAAGATCGTCCGTTGTCATAATCGACTTGTAAACCAAATTGAAAAGATTTAGGTTTACAAGTCTACACCGAATTAACAACAAAAAACACGTTTTGGAGAAGCCCCATGGCTCACCGCCCACGCTGGACATTGTCGCAAGTCACAGAATTATTTGAAAAACCGTTGCTGGATCTGCTGTTTGAAGCGCAGCAGGTGCATCGTCAGCATTTCGATCCTCGTCAGGTGCAGGTCAGTACTTTGCTGTCAATTAAAACCGGAGCTTGCCCGGAAGATTGCAAATACTGCCCGCAAAGCTCGCGTTATAAAACCGGACTGGAAGCTGAGCGGTTGATGGAAGTTGAACAGGTGCTGGAGTCGGCGCGAAAAGCGAAAGCGGCGGGATCGACACGTTTCTGTATGGGCGCGGCGTGGAAGAATCCCCACGAACGCGACATGCCGTACCTGGAACAGATGGTGCAGGGGGTAAAAGCGATGGGCCTGGAGGCGTGTATGACGCTGGGCACGTTGAGTGAATCTCAGGCGCAGCGCCTTGCGAATGCCGGGCTGGATTACTACAACCACAACCTCGACACCTCGCCGGAGTTTTACGGCAATATCATCACCACACGCACTTATCAGGAACGTCTCGACACGCTGGAAAAAGTGCGTGATGCCGGGATCAAAGTCTGTTCAGGTGGCATTGTAGGTTTAGGCGAAACGGTAAAAGATCGCGCTGGATTATTGCTGCAACTGGCAAACCTGCCGACGCCGCCGGAAAGCGTACCAATCAACATGCTGGTGAAGGTGAAAGGCACTCCACTGGCAGATAACGATGATGTCGATGCCTTTGATTTTATTCGCACTATTGCAGTCGCGCGGATCATGATGCCGACCTCTTACGTGCGCCTTTCTGCCGGACGCGAGCAGATGAACGAACAGACTCAGGCGATGTGCTTTATGGCTGGCGCAAACTCGATTTTCTACGGTTGCAAATTGCTGACCACGCCGAATCCGGAAGAAGATAAAGACCTGCAACTGTTCCGCAAACTGGGGTTAAATCCGCAGCAAACCGCAGTGCTGGCGGGCGATAACGAACAACAGCAACGTCTTGAACAGGCGCTGATGACCCCGGACACCGACGAATATTACAACGCGGCAGCACTATGAGCTGGCAGGAGAAAATCAACGCGGCGCTCGATGCGCGGCGTGCTGCCGATGCCCTGCGTCGCCGTTATCCGGTGGCGCAAGGGGCCGGACGCTGGCTGGTGGCGGATGAATGCCAGTATCTGAACTTTTCCAGTAACGATTATTTAGGTTTAAGTCATCATCCGCACATCATCCGTGCATGGAAGCAGGGTGCGGAGCAATTTGGCGTCGGTAGCGGCGGTTCCGGTCACGTCAGCGGTTATAGCGTGGCGCATCAGGCGCTGGAAGAAGAACTGGCCGAGTGGCTGGGCTATTCGCGGGCACTGCTGTTTATCTCTGGTTTTGCCGCTAACCAGGCAGTCATTACCGCGATGACGGCGAAAGAGGACCGTATTGTTGCCGATCGGCTGAGTCACGCCTCATTGCTGGAAGCTGCCAGTTTAAGCCCGTCGCAGCTTCGCCGTTTTACCCATAACGATGTCGCTCATCTGGCGCGACTGCTTGCTTCCCCCTGTCCGGGGCAGCAACTGGTGGTGACAGAAGGCGTGTTCAGCATGGACGGCGATAGTGCGCCACTGGCGGAAATCCAGCAGGTAACGCAACAGCACAACGGCTGGTTGATGGTCGACGATGCCCACGGCACGGGCGTGATCGGTGAACAGGGGCGCGGTAGCTGCTGGCAACAGCAGGTGAAACCGGAACTTCTGGTGGTGACTTTTGGCAAAGGATTTGGCGTCAGCGGGGCAGCGGTGCTTTGCTCCGATACGGTGGCGGATTATCTACTGCAATTTGCCCGCCATCTTATTTACAGCACCAGTATGCCGCCCGCTCAGGCGCAGGCATTACGTGCGTCGCTGGCGGTCATTCGCAGTGATGAGGGTGATGCACGGCGCGAAAAACTGGCGGCACTCATTACGCGTTTTCGTGCCGGAGTACAGGATTTGCCGTTTACGCTTGCTGATTCATACAGCGCCATCCAGCCATTGATTGTCGGTGATAACAGCCGTGCGTTACAACTGGCAGAAAAACTGCGCCAGCAAGGCTGCTGGGTCACGGCGATTCGCCCGCCAACCGTACCCGCTGGTACTGCGCGACTGCGCTTAACGCTAACCGCCGCGCATGAAATGCAGGATATCGACCGTCTGCTGGAGGTGCTGCATGGCAACGGTTAATAAACAAGCCATTGCTGCGGCATTTGGTCGGGCAGCCGCACATTATGAGCAACATGCGGATCTACAGCGCCAGAGTGCTGACGTCTTACTGGCAATGCTCCCACAGCGTAAATACACCCACGTACTGGATGCGGGTTGTGGACCTGGCTGGATGAGTCGCCACTGGCGGGAACGTCACGCGCAGGTGACAGCGTTAGATCTCTCGCCGCCAATGCTTGTTCAGGCACGCCAGAAGGATGCCGCAGACCATTATCTGGCGGGAGATATCGAATCCCTGCCGTTAGCGACTGCAACCTTCGATCTTGCATGGAGCAATCTCGCGGTGCAGTGGTGCGGTAATTTATCCACGGCACTTCGCGAGCTGTATCGCGTGGTGCGCCCCGGAGGCGTGGTCGCGTTTACCACGCTGGTGCAGGGATCGCTCCCCGAACTGCATCAGGCGTGGCAGGCGGTGAACGAGCGCCCGCATGCTAATCGCTTTTTACCGCCAGATGAAATCGAACAGTCGCTGAACGGCGTTAATTATCAACACCATATTCTGCCCATCACGCTTTGGTTTGATGATGCGCTCAGTGCCATGCGTTCGCTGAAAGGCATCGGTGCAACGCATCTTCATGAAGGGCGCTACCCACGAATATTAACGCGTTCGCAGTTGCAGCGATTGCAACTGGCCTGGCCGCAACAACAGGGGCGATATCCTCTGACGTATCATCTTTTTTTGGGAGTGATTGCTCGTGAGTAAACGTTATTTTGTCACCGGAACGGATACCGAAGTGGGGAAAACTGTCGCCAGTTGTGCACTTTTACAAGCCGCGAAGGCAGCAGGTTATCGGACGGCAGGTTATAAACCGGTCGCCTCTGGCAGCGAAAAGACCCCGGACGGCTTACGTAATAGTGACGCGCTGGCGTTACAGCACAACGGCAGCCTGCAGCTGGATTACGCAACGGTAAATCCTTACACCTTTGCAGAACCCACTTCGCCGCACATCATTAGCGCGCTAGAGGGCAGGCCGATAGAATCATCGGTAATGAGCGCTGGATTACGCGCGCTTGAACAACAGGCTGACTGGGTGTTAGTGGAAGGTGCTGGCGGCTGGTTTACGCCGCTTTCTGACACTTTCACTTTTGCGGATTGGGTAACACAGGAACAACTGCCGGTGATACTGGTAGTTGGTGTGAAACTCGGCTGTATTAATCACGCGATGTTGACGGCACAGGCAATACAACACGCCGGACTCACTCTGGCGGGTTGGGTGGCGAATGATGTCACGCCTCCTGGAAAACGTCACGCTGAATATATGACCACGCTCACCCGCATGATTCCCGCGCCGCTGCTGGGCGAAATTCCCTGGCTTGCAGAAAATCCAGAAAATGCGGCAACCGGAAAGTACATAAACCTTGCCTTGTTGTAGCCATCCTGTATTTGGTTAAATTGCGAGCGAGATCGCGTCTTCGGTTGACTGCAATTTAACCAATTAAATTCTAAAATAATCACGAAAAAAATTTTACTTCCGCATCATGCGGTGAATGTGGGAATTGCCCAGGCGGCGGGGGATAGGGGCTGCAGACAGTTATCCACTATTCCTGTGGATAACCATGTGTATTAGAGTTAGAAAACACGAGGCAAGCGAGAGAATACGCGGCTTGCACGCGAATTGGCGTTAAAGACGGCTCAAAGAAATATCTTTTATTTTTTAACTGGTTAGATAATTGCAATGGCAGTCACTGAAGAGGCATCTCTTGCCATAAAACTGTCATCACTCATCTTGACAAATGTTAAAAAAGCCGTTGCTTTGGGGATAACCCCGTAAGGCCGGAGTTTTATCTCGCCACAGAGTAAATTTTGCTCATGATTGACAGCGGAGTTTACGCTGTAACAGAAATATTATGGTGGGGAACTGTTTTTTTATCCAGTATAATTTGTTGGCATAATTAAGTACGACGAGTAAAATTACATACCTGCCCGCCCAACTCCTTCAGGTAGCGACTCATGAGTAAACCGTTCAAACTGAATTCCGCTTTTAAACCTTCTGGCGATCAGCCAGAGGCGATTCGACGTCTCGAAGAGGGGCTGGAAGATGGCCTGGCGCACCAGACGTTACTCGGTGTAACTGGCTCCGGGAAAACCTTCACCATCGCCAATGTCATTGCTGACCTTCAGCGCCCAACCATGGTACTGGCGCCCAACAAAACGCTGGCGGCTCAACTGTACGGCGAAATGAAAGAGTTCTTCCCGGAAAACGCGGTGGAATATTTCGTCTCATACTACGACTACTATCAGCCGGAAGCCTATGTTCCGAGTTCCGACACCTTCATTGAGAAAGATGCCTCGGTAAACGAACATATCGAGCAGATGCGTTTGTCCGCCACCAAAGCGATGCTGGAGCGGCGTGATGTGGTTGTGGTGGCGTCTGTTTCCGCGATTTATGGTCTGGGCGATCCTGATTTATATCTCAAGATGATGCTCCATCTTACGGTCGGTATGATTATCGATCAGCGCGCGATCCTGCGTCGACTGGCGGAGCTGCAATACACCCGGAATGATCAAGCCTTCCAGCGTGGCACTTTCCGCGTTCGTGGCGAGGTGATTGATATCTTCCCGGCAGAATCGGATGACATTGCACTTCGCGTGGAGCTGTTTGATGAGGAAGTTGAACGATTGTCGTTATTTGACCCGCTAACCGGGCAGATTGTTTCTACTATTCCACGTTTTACCATCTACCCGAAAACGCACTACGTCACGCCGCGCGAGCGCATTGTGCAGGCGATGGAAGAAATTAAAGAAGAACTGGCCGCCAGACGCAAGGTGCTGTTAGAGAACAACAAACTTCTGGAAGAGCAGCGGCTGACTCAGCGTACCCAGTTTGACCTGGAGATGATGAACGAACTGGGATATTGCTCGGGCATTGAAAACTACTCACGCTTCCTCTCCGGCCGTGGACCAGGTGAGCCACCGCCGACGCTGTTTGATTACCTGCCTGCCGATGGGTTGCTGGTCGTCGATGAATCTCACGTCACCATTCCACAAATTGGCGGTATGTATCGCGGTGACCGGGCGCGTAAAGAGACGCTGGTGGAGTACGGTTTCCGCCTACCATCAGCGCTGGATAACCGTCCGCTGAAGTTTGAAGAGTTCGAAGCATTAGCGCCACAAACCATCTATGTTTCGGCGACGCCGGGTAATTACGAGCTGGAAAAATCCGGTGGTGATGTGGTGGATCAGGTCGTACGTCCAACCGGATTGCTTGATCCGATTATCGAAGTGCGACCGGTGGCAACACAGGTTGATGATCTTCTTTCGGAGATTCGCCAGCGAGCGGCAATTAACGAACGCGTGCTGGTCACAACATTGACTAAGCGGATGGCGGAAGATCTTACGGAATATCTCGAAGAACACGGCGAGCGTGTGCGTTATCTTCACTCAGATATCGATACCGTCGAGCGCATGGAAATCATCCGCGACTTGCGTCTGGGTGAGTTCGACGTGCTGGTAGGGATCAACTTACTGCGCGAAGGTCTGGATATGCCGGAAGTTTCGCTGGTGGCGATCCTCGACGCCGACAAAGAAGGCTTCCTGCGTTCCGAACGTTCGTTGATCCAGACCATTGGTCGTGCGGCACGTAACGTTAACGGTAAAGCGATTCTCTACGGCGATAAGATCACCCCATCAATGGCGAAAGCGATTGGCGAAACCGAACGTCGCCGCGAGAAACAGCAGAAGTACAACGAGGAACACGGCATTACGCCGCAAGGCTTGAACAAGAAAGTGGTCGATATCCTGGCGCTGGGGCAGAACATTGCTAAAACCAAAGCGAAGGGCAGAGGAAAATCGCGACCGATTGTTGAGCCGGATAATGTGCCGATGGATATGTCGCCTAAAGCGTTGCAGCAGAAAATCCATGAACTGGAAGGGCTAATGATGCAACACGCGCAGAATCTGGAGTTCGAAGAAGCGGCGCAAATTCGTGACCAGTTGCATCAGCTGCGTGAATTGTTCATTGCGGCTTCGTGATGTTGGAGATGGGAAAATGCTCGGTTTCGCTTGTTATGTTCAAAAGCAGTTAACATGCATAGTGCAGTTACACTGGTGAAAAAGGAAGCGTACCAGAGTTGCAAGCGGCTCTGGTACGTTGATGTGCTAAACTAAAACTCATTACTTATTTACGTTATTCATAAAATTTGGCATGTTTTGAATGGTTGCGTTAATACAGAAAGATTTCTTTTTGTTCTCTGGGAAGTAGGATTTTCTGTATTTATTTTCTCTATGACGTCAATCAAGGCATTTGATATCTTAATATTTCCATTGTTAAATGCATATTTGATAAAGCTAAAATATTTATCATGGTCAGTGAGAATTAAATATGGTTTTCTTTTGTACATATCAGTAAGCTCGTTTAAATATTCTAATACGGTTTTATTCACATGCTCGATTGTTAACTCAGGCAATGCAAGTATTAATCTTGTTTCAAAGTCTTGAGTTTTGAAATTACATAATGGAAGACGTTTAATCAAATGGCTAAATAGATTTATTTTATTGATGCTTTCGGTATTCTGGTTTATTAAATAAAGTATGGTGTTGTAATAACTCACTCGTCCTTCGAATGTGCTGAAATCAATCATTTCTCGAAAAAGTTCATCGAAAATGAAAACGTTTTCTGGCGATACTCTGTACAGTTCACTAAGCATTTGAAATGTCAACCCATCTAAAGGTATTCTAAGTTGATACTCTGGTTCACCAGGAACTCTTAACTTATAATAATCACATAATCTGTTTACTTTAGTATCCTGAAATAATTTTAAAAGAAAGGTTGAGTAATCTGAAAGATTAATTCCGGAGAGGCAGTATGCATGACCCAATTTAGTTATGAATTGAAATTTATCTTCAATGTCAGGAATGTTTGTAACTAAATTTAATAGTTCAGTTAATTGTTTTGGCATATCTTCTTTATAGGCTGATTCAATAGTAAAATATAGTGATATAATATCGCTCCCTTTTATTTCAGGTAATGCTTTGAATAAATGGGTATAGAGTTCAATCTTAATTTTTATATTAGAAAATCTTAGCTTCTCCAGGAAATCCTTTAAGTTAATCTTGATTTTAATAGCTAGATTTTCAAGATAAGAAATAAATAAAATAATACCTCTTATTTTGTCTTCATCATTATTAAAATGATTGATTATTTCCAGGAATGAGTTTTGTAAGTGTGGTTCTGATAATAACATCTCTTTTTTAAAAGAAAAGACATAATTGTTAGCGATATCAAGTAAAAAATGTAAATTGCACGGTTCGTAAAAGCAGGGATCATCTATCGATTGAGTAAAAATATTCTGAATAATGAAACTTATGGCCTCTTTATTATGAATTTTATTTAGAGCGTTTTTATATATTTCAATTAGTAGTGTGTTATTGTTTGTTATATATTGTATTAGGGCTGCTTTAAAGAGGTTTGCAAACAAAGGTATATTTGCGAATATTCTGTTATATTCACTTTCAAATAACTGTCCCATAACTAATAATGTGTCTAAACTTTCCGAAAGCGGCATTCTTGATGTGTTTTCAATTAATAAATCATGTATTGTATTAATATTATTATGTAAACCATTTGATATATTCTGGTAGGTGCTGATATTATTATTTATATATGAACTTATAAACTGATTATTGAAATCATTTTCACGCCCGAGCTCTTTCCAGCGTGCAAATTCCTCATTAAATTTTTTTGCGCCATTATCAAACCATGAATGCAAAACTTTTGGGGGGCATTTTTCTGGAAATCTTTCCGGAAGACGGGGAGTGCATGATGTAAAAAATCTAGGGTGCATAATTATTTCCTTTTAATGTTAAAGTACTAAATTCGCCGCATAATAAGATAATCGTTGCTTTTTGAGGGTACTTACTTACTCAATCGTTTGTTATCAAATTGAGTAATTTTTTAAACAAGTAAAGATATTTTTCTATCAAAAATCGCTCATTTAGTCGGACAAAATTAATGTGTTAATGAAAGTTCGAAGTTAAGTGTGTTTAGATCCTTCTACGCAAGACATAACATGAGTCAAGTTTATCCAATGGACTCAATTTATATTAACGACAATACTCTTTATCTCAATTATCTTAAGTTTAATATAATGATAATGCATATATATTAATTGTTATAATTATAGGTGTAATTATTTAAAAGTTAATAAATAATATGCTTTTATTTGTGTAATCGGGAACAAGCCTATTTGAAATGAGCGATTTTTGATAGTAAATAAACTGTATTCAGGAAGACTGCAGCAATTAATTGTTTATCTGATGGAGGCAGCATGATGTTATCAGTTAATCATCGACAGTCATCTTTTGAAATTGATGAAAAGCGCGCAGAGCAATTGCTTCTTGCTGACAATGACCATACTTTTTATATGAGTAAATGGGAGCGGCTTTTTGATGTGCTGCGATTCATTTTGGGTTTCGAAACGAAAAAAGATTTTTTAAGTAGAATGTATAATGATATCCATTCTCGCTATGGATTGTTTTTATCACCTTACCTTACCGATGAAAAAAAAGAATATAATAAAGAACGTAATGAGTTTTTGACCCTGAAAAATTTTTGTCCTCCGCACATGCATGAGCTTTTTAAGTGCAAGATAGAATTTTCAGACAGTGTGATGACAACAACTTATTTTATTGGAGATAAACCAGTCAGAACTCGACAACTAATTATTTTGCAGGATCCCAATGGGCGCTTTGATTTTTCGAGGCTCAATTTTGAAGATACTGAATTCGGTGAATCAAATTTTTCTAACGTTAATTTTAATGATGCTAATATGAAGAGAGCAACACTCATGGATTGCAAATTGAGCGGTGCTAGTTTTGTAAGGACAGATCTAACAGAAGCCAAGGGTTGTGCAGATTTTTCAGGATGTTATATGGAGTATGCCATATTGAATGGCGCACAGTTTGAAAATAGTTCATTCAAGAATGCCACTTTATTTTCCTGTGATGTTGCTGGTACGAATATGTCGGGGGTAAATTTTGAATACGCAACTATAGAGAGAGGTGACTTTAGTACTTGTATTTTAAAAAATATAGTGTTGCGTGAAGCGAAAATAATAAAAATGCATACGGGATCTATGCGGAAATTTTTCTTTGACGATACTCCTCCATTACAAGATTTAATCAGGGTTGATATATGTAAAGCAAAAGAACATATCCAGAAAATTTATCAAATCTTTGAAGATATCTCTGAAGATTCAATGCCTGAAATAAAAAAAATCCTCGCCAACGAACTGAGTACAAAAAATTGTATCTATGACCTTGCAAAATTAAAAAAGGATGTATCAGAAATTAATTGCTTAGCAAAATACTATACGTCTAACAGACCACCAGAGGGATTAAATGATATATTGCAAAATGATGATATAAATATATTTGATAACTTTATTTTGTCATTAATTACAGTTGATTGCTGTATCTCTTCTTCTTTTTTGTTTAATCTTAGTGAAGAGAGGATTAATTATTATTTAGATCGCTTTACAGAACAACCTACATTAATGTTATCATTTAGTACTGCATATGTAATGATGACTGATCTGGCACTAAAAAGTAAAAATAATATATTGGCAGAAAAAGCATATAATATTTATAAAACATATTTACAACATAAGGATGTTAAACCTTATACTGAAGGAAATGATTATCCAGACTTCTCGGAATGGCGTAAACAACAAGATCATGATGATGCTTGGTACGTATTGTTTTCAGCACAGCAAAATAATCGTGCAATGCGTCTTTCATCTAATGCCTTAAATAAAATGTTGGATACCACTATTAAAAATAAGGACTGGGACCATTTTTATCTATATGCAGCACCAGAACAAGTGTGCTCGCTTGCAGATATTAATCTTAATACCGTATTGATGACCGAATTCCCAGTGTTTTCCTACCCATGGAAACGGTCACAACATAATATTTTATTAAAAAATTATCTCAAAATCCTTCAGCTTGGTGAACTATACGAACCATTTGTCACTGCATCACAAAGTTGTTGTTCTCAAACCAAAATGGATGGTATTGATGAACAAATAAAATTAAATGAAATTTTTGCGCCTCTTATGAAACTCATAGATAATTACTCATTGCAGGCGCAATCTATAGAAGGTGCGGGTTACGAAATGTTAAGTAAAAATAAAAAGATAAAACAAAAAAAGAATGTTAGCGAACTATTGAAGTATAAGTCTTGTTTAAATATTAAGGGAAACCATTATAAAGATTTAATGAAGGCTTGCAGAATGGAAAATGCAAATAAAACGGAACAAGCAATGCTTCTGATAAGTTTTGCTGTCGTGTTCGCAAGATATTCTTCAGCTTCAAGTTTAGGAACGGAATACAATTCTCCGCAAATCCTCAGAATTTACTCTGCTGCTCTTTTACTAAAAGCATATGAACTGGAAAACTCGATTGTTGAATCTGAAGCTCTGGATAACTGGTTAACGGTACTACTGGGATTAGGCTCTGGTTTAAATTGCACGGCCATTTTATCAAAAAATATAGCAGATTATACTCGTTCTCATCATATTGATAAATATTTAGATTCGGTGGCTCCCAAAGCATGGGGATTATAACATTATTAGAATAGTCATGGCACAAGAAACATCAAGAAGCAAAACTAAATTCCAGAAAGTGGAAAGATAAATGAGCTGCTAACAATGGGGTTGTGCCAAAAAAAGGTGACTATGGCCTTCTATAATTTAAAACGCCATAGTCACAGTCGTATTTTTCTGCCCCCGGCACAGGCGCTTAACCTAGTGCCTGTAAAGCCTTTTCCAGTGCGTTATGCAGCAACTGGCGGTCATGACGATAAGGAATATCGCTGGCCTCCAGTACTTCCTGAATCACAATTCTGTTGTTAACTGCGGATACATCAGCTTTCGGTCCAACAACTACCGCATCAATCACTTTTTTACCAACATACTGCTCCATAATCGCCAGCTTATTTTCCAGCTTGAGATTTGCAGCAGGCAGGCTTAATTCTCGCCCCAAATTACCGATATACACCATCGGGGCAGGCGTTCGGCGTAATGCCTGAGCCATTTCCTTGAGCAGCAGAATGGGCATAAGACTAGTATAAAAACTCCCTGGCCCAATAATGATCAGATCCGCCTCATTAATCGCCAGCACCGCTTCACGTGTGGCAGGTACGTTGGGGGTTAAGAGTAGCTCCTGTATCGGCGCAGTGAGCTGGTCAATATTGACCTCGCCGTATACTTCATGCCCCTGATCGTCAATCGCCATTAAATCAACAGGATGCTCCGACATCGGAATCAAATGTGCGTCCACTTTCAACAGATTGCGAATCAGATTAATCGCTTCAAGAGGCCGCACGCTAAGGTGATCCAGTGCCTTCAACATCAGGTTTCCAAGGTTGTGCCCGGAAAGTTCGCCATTACCGCCGAAACGATATTCAAACATTGCGGAAGCGACGCTGGGTTCCGTTATCAACTGGTTAAGGCAATTGCGCATATCGCCCCAGGCAATTCCACCTTCTGAGCGGCGAATACGCCCCGTTGAACCACCGTTATCCGTGGTGGTCACGATACCCGTTAAACGAGAACCCAAAGATGAAAGTGATGAGAGAACGCGTCCCAGTCCATGCCCTCCGCCGAGAGCAACGACACGATCAAGGTCAGCCAACGTACGATTGCGCATTATAGTTTCCTGGAGTCAGATTTTCCGCGTTACAGTAGCGCAAATTGCGGGGAAACAGCAATTAACCTGCCAATATTGAGGATACAAACTATTTTCTTCTACCTCTAAAGGACGATGTACGCTATGCATCCCTGATGATGTATATCAAAGTAAAACCGCTATTTTCCCTTATTCTGTAGCGAAATAGCACGATCATGACGCTATATATATGATTACATAGCGAAAGTGTGGATGGTAAAAATCCTGTTTACACGCTAGTATCGGCTTAACCACTAAACACTCTAGCCTCTGCACCTGGGTCAACTGATACGGTGCTTTGGCCGTGACAATGCTTACAAAGATTGCCACCAGGGCGAAGGAAGAAATGACTTCGCCTCCCGTATCTGGAAAGGTGTACATGGCTTCACAACTGACTGATGCATTTGCGCGTAAGTTTTACTACTTGCGCCTGTCGATTACCGATGTGTGTAACTTCCGTTGCACCTACTGCCTGCCGGATGGCTACAAACCGAGCGGCGTCACCAATAAAGGCTTTCTTACCGTCGATGAAATTCGCCGGGTTACGCGCGCCTTCGCCAGTCTGGGCACCGAAAAAGTCCGTCTGACGGGCGGAGAGCCGTCTTTGCGTCGTGACTTTACCGATATCATCGCCGCTGTGCGAGAAAACGACGCTATTCGCCAGATAGCGGTCACCACCAATGGTTACCGTCTGGAACGCGACGTGGCGAACTGGCGTGACGCTGGTCTTACTGGTATCAACGTGAGTGTCGATAGCCTCGACGCTCGCCAGTTTCATGCTATTACCGGACAGGATAAATTCAATCAGGTCATGGCAGGGATCGATGCTGCATTTGAGGCCGGTTTTGAGAAGGTCAAAGTCAATACCGTGCTGATGCGTGATGTTAATCATCACCAACTCGACACCTTTCTGAACTGGATCCAGCATCGCCCTATCCAGCTGCGTTTCATCGAACTGATGGAAACGGGCGAGGGCAGCGAGCTCTTCCGTAAGCATCACATCTCTGGTCAGGTTCTGCGTGACGAGTTACTGCGTCGCGGCTGGATCCACCAATTACGTCAACGCAGCGACGGTCCCGCGCAAGTCTTTTGTCATCCGGATTACGCCGGAGAGATTGGCCTTATCATGCCGTATGAAAAAGACTTCTGCGCCACTTGCAACCGCCTGCGCGTCTCCTCCATTGGTAAACTCCATCTCTGCCTGTTCGGTGAAGGCGGCGTTAACCTGCGCGATCTGCTGGAAGACGATACCCAGCAACAGGCGCTGGAAGCGCGTATTTCAGCGGCGCTGCGGGAGAAGAAACAGACCCATTTCCTGCATCAAAACAACACCGGTATTACGCAAAACTTATCGTACATTGGCGGCTAAAACGTCAAAAGGAGAGATCAGATGAGTCAGGTAAGCACTGAATTTATCCCGACCCGTATTGCTATTCTTACGGTTTCTAATCGTCGCGGTGAAGAAGACGATACCTCCGGTCACTATCTGCGCGATTCGGCGCAAGAAGCGGGCCATCACGTTGTCGATAAAGCCATTGTGAAAGAAAACCGCTACGCTATTCGCGCTCAGGTATCTGCGTGGATCGCCAGCGACGATGTACAAGTGGTGTTGATTACGGGGGGTACTGGCCTGACGGAAGGTGATCAGGCTCCCGAAGCACTGCTGCCGTTGTTCGACCGTGAAGTTGAAGGTTTTGGTGAAGTGTTCCGGATGTTGTCGTTCGAAGAGATTGGCACCTCAACGTTGCAATCTCGTGCGGTAGCGGGTGTGGCTAACAAAACGCTAATTTTCGCCATGCCCGGTTCAACCAAAGCGTGCCGTACCGCCTGGGAAAATATCATCGCACCGCAGCTGGATGCCCGTACGCGTCCGTGTAATTTCCATCCACATTTGAAGAAATAAGTATGTCGCAACTGACTCATATCAACGCCGCTGGCGAAGCGCACATGGTGGATGTCTCCGCCAAAGCGGAAACCGTGCGTGAAGCGCGCGCCGAAGCCTTTGTCACCATGCGCAGCGAGACGCTGGCGATGATTATTGATGGTCGCCACCACAAAGGCGACGTATTTGCCACTGCGCGTATCGCCGGTATTCAGGCAGCAAAACGCACATGGGATTTGATCCCGCTGTGTCATCCGCTGATGCTCAGTAAAGTTGAAGTCAATTTGCAGGCCGAGCCGGAGCACAATCGGGTGCGTATAGAAACCTTATGCCGCCTGACCGGGAAAACCGGTGTCGAAATGGAAGCGTTAACCGCGGCCTCTGTGGCGGCGCTGACCATTTATGACATGTGCAAAGCGGTGCAAAAAGATATGGTAATTGGTCCGGTACGTTTGCTGGCGAAGAGCGGCGGCAAGTCAGGTGACTTTAAGGTGGAAGCGGATGATTAAAGTTCTTTTTTTCGCCCAGGTGCGCGAGTTGGTGGGAACAGATGCAAGCGAAGTGGCTGCGGATTTCCCAACCGTTGAAGCGTTACGCCAACATCTGGCTGCGCAGAGCGATCGCTGGGCGCTGGCGCTGGAAGATGGCAAATTGCTGGCTGCCGTCAACCAGACGCTGGTGAGTTTTGACCATCCGCTGACTGACGGCGACGAAGTGGCTTTCTTCCCGCCGGTGACTGGAGGCTAAAATGGCAGAAACCAAAATTGTTGTCGGCCCGCAGCCGTTCAGTGTAGGAGAAGAGTACCCGTGGCTGGCTGAGCGTGACGAAGACGGTGCGGTAGTCACCTTTACCGGTAAGGTGCGCAACCATAACCTGGGCGACAGCGTCAAAGCATTAACCCTCGAACACTATCCGGGGATGACTGAAAAAGCACTGGCAGAAATTGTCGATGAAGCGCGTAACCGCTGGCCGCTGGGGCGCGTCACTGTGATTCACCGCATCGGGGAATTATGGCCGGGCGATGAAATCGTTTTTGTCGGCGTCACCAGTGCGCATCGTAGCAGTGCGTTTGAAGCCGGGCAGTTTATTATGGACTATCTCAAAACCCGCGCACCGTTCTGGAAGCGCGAAGCCACGCCGGAAGGCGACCGCTGGGTTGAAGCTCGGGAGAGCGATCAGCAGGCAGCAAAACGCTGGTAGTTTTTTATTAGCCGGATAAGGTAACGCTGCGTCCGGCAATTTCACCACTCAGTATATGCGTTTACGCTGCGTCGATGCACAGCCTCATCATTTGCAGTATCCTTAAGATATTCCTTATATCTTCAGGAGATCGTCATGGACAGATTCCCACGTTCTGATTCAATCGTACAACCCCGGGCTGGCTTGCAAACTTATATGGCGCAAGTCTATGGCTGGATGACCGTTGGCTTGTTGCTGACCGCATTTGTTGCCTGGTATGCGGCTAATTCTGCGGCCGTGATGGAGCTATTGTTCACTAACCGTGTTTTTTTAATCGGTCTGATCATCGCGCAATTAGCACTGGTTATTGTGTTATCAGCGATGATTCAAAAGCTTAGTGCAAGTGTAACGACCATGCTCTTTATGCTTTATTCGGCGCTGACGGGTCTGACGCTTTCCAGTATTTTCATTGTCTATACCGCCGCCTCGATTGCCAGTACTTTCGTCGTTACTGCCGGGATGTTCGGCGCAATGAGCCTGTACGGTTACACCACAAAACGTGATCTAAGCGGCTTTGGCAATATGCTGTTTATGGCGTTAATCGGCATTGTGCTGGCATCGCTGGTCAACTTCTGGCTGAAAAGCGAAGCATTGATGTGGGCAGTTACCTATATCGGCGTGATTGTCTTTGTCGGATTGACGGCATATGACACTCAGAAATTGAAAAATATGGGTGAGCAGATTGATACCCGCGACACGTCAAACCTGCGCAAATATTCCATTCTTGGCGCGTTAACCTTATATCTGGACTTCATCAACCTGTTCCTGATGTTGTTGAGGATCTTCGGCAACCGCCGTTAATTCTTTTTCACCATCAATATCCCGGCCATGTGTCGGGATTTTTTTCGGATTTTATAAAGACTATTCCGCTCATTTACATGAGAACTCAGTCGCTGCAAATGTCACACTATCCGTATGCGTCAATTCAGGGATAGATAACTCATTTGAACCGTCAATACGCTGTCACTTACTTGCCCGGAAAAAACCGGCCCCTCATTGGGTGGCTGGTAGCTGGCGGGGTAAAACACTATTGCGATTTTATTCGCTTGTTTCGGTTTCCTGCCATGAACGCTCTTGTGCTTGTCTGGCCCAGGCATTCACGGTGCAGGTAATGGACGCATATTGAAGAAATCAAATGATGAATGTAATAAAGATAATTATTGCGATTACAGGTGTTATGATTATGGTGATGGCACATGACCTCGGTCGCGAGATATATACGTCATATTTCAGGCCGTCAAGTCACGGAGTTGGTTTGGGATTTATCCGCTTTTATATGCTTTTTGTTCTCCTTCCCGTGGTATTCCTGACGCCATTTATAGCAAATAAGTACACGCACACACTATCTTATATTGCAACATTATATTTATTGTTTTCGTGGGGCGGTTCGCATCCATTGAGAGTTATTTTAATGATTTTATCATTCATGCTATCGTATATGGCGGTGTTATTTCTAAAGAAAATTGATGCAAAAAGGAAATGAAATGCCACATATATTTAAAAATATTTATAATATTAAGCAAGGGAGGTTTTTATGTCATTAGTTTGCACAATAGAAAATAAATATGTAGATAAATTTATGGCTATTCTGCTTTTAGGGGCTTTACACTCGCTGGAAAGGGGAGCAGTAACCATAGATGAATCTGAATTGCTTGTTTTCTGTCCTTTTTTTGCCCGTACTCTACGGAGGAAAGGTTGTGATAAAGAATTAATAGATATAATTTATCATGGTTGTGAGCTTGAGGATATCGAATCGCTCCTCCCTGAAAGGCTCGAGACTGTCATACAAGAACTAATTCTCCAAACAAACGATTTTATCTATACAAAAAGAGATGATTATCCCTTAAGTGATGAAAGGGAAAATAAAGTCTCTTTTAAATTTACGGATAAATAGGTTTATGAGATATGCAAATATGAATAGCTAATAAGCTTGTGCAAGGATATATGGTTTTTATAGACTTGAAAGTCTTATTATAAGGATGAATGTTGTAGATGGTTATGGACATTAAAAATGAGTGTAATCAGGCAATTAAGACATCTTATCTTGATATGGCGAACCCCAATTTTGCATTTGTGATGGAAGGATACAATTCATCCAAATATAAAGAAATAATTTCTGCGTTTAGTTCACGATTTGATATTAGAGATAACACTGAGTTAAATTATGATGTCTGTCTTTCATTAGAAGTTGTTTTGCAAAAAGGCATTGCCTTTATCTATATATCTCTTGTTGGGCAATATGCTTTTATAATATTCAAGGATGACGTTATAACAAGCTCGATGAATATAGGTGCAGAGATTGCAGACTTAATTAATGTATTAATTCGTCATGACTTTAAGATTTTGGATAAGGATTTTTTATTGAGTAAGCCTGGTTGCGATATTTATCCGGGTTTGTCCAATTCGAATGAAATGTATCTAAATTATTTATTTTCTCCTGGGTTGAAAATAAAATGATATTATGGTGAAGTAGTTTAATGAAATGTTGTGAGTTGCCAATTACGATAAAAGGATGACTTGTGTTAACAAAACTAATTAATTTACAGCCTGATAAGGTTTTTAAAAAAATAAACTCATCTTCATCCAATTTAATTAAGGAAATAAAAATAAAATTGCCGCTTCTTATTCCCTATGAAAATCAAGAGGTGACGTTTTATTGTGATGAATTATATGTATTCGACTCCGATGAGTACATTGTATTTGGTCATGATTTAGATGGTTATTTTATTGTTAGCGTAAAAAATAAGAAAGTTTATTACTTGTATGATATAGACGAATGCGCAAATTTTACGATGATGTATTGCAATTCTGGGATAAATGATTTTGTTATATTCAATAATATTTTTATGCATGCGGTTTTTAAACAATCAGAATTGATGAAAAAACAATTGTTAACAGATGATGAAATTTTATCCGATGCAATGGATGCTATATTTACCCAATGTGATAGCGAGGCTATGAAAGATGATGCCTTCTGGGGCTTAAGATGCTACGAGCTTCGCGATGGCTTTTTTCCTTTAAATGATGCCCAAATCAAATTTTATAGTGAAATGGAAAAAGTTCCTCATCAAGGCAAAAGTGAATCCATTCGAGACTGATGACAAAGGTAAAATTGCCTGATGCGCTATGCTTATCAGGCCTACATGGTCCATGCAATATATTGAATTTGCAGGCTTTTGTAGGTCGGATAAGGCGTTTACGCCGCATCCGGCATAAACAACGCGCACTTTGTCAACAATCTGATTCACAAGAGCAAGTTGAACAAAAATGATTAAATGAGAGGCTCTTCACATCGCCGCTTCATTTTTCGCTCGTAGCTTCTTCGCCTGGCTTTCCAGCAACAGGTAACAGATCAGCGCCAGCAGCAGCGGGATAAAGTAATACAGCACACGGTAAGCGAGCAGGGCGGCGATAATTGTGCCTTTGGAGGTATGCTCCCCAGCCAGTAGCGCGATAAACACCGCTTCCAGTACACCAATTCCCGCCGGAATATGCACGATGACGCCAGCAATACTACTAACCAGCAACACGCCCAGTACAAAGAAATAGTTCACGTTTTGACCCAGCAACAGCCAGATAATCGCTCCCATTACCATCCAGTTAACGCTGGAAATCAGCATCTGGGCGAGGGCGAATTTCCATGAAGGCAGCACCAGCTTTTGCCCTTTGATGGTCATATGGCGGTGCTTCGCGAAAGCGCAAAACCACAAATAAACCGCGATAATCAGCAGTAAGCCAATGCCGAGAATACGCAGCGTAGTTTGATCGACATACCAGTGATCCGGCAGCTCCACCACGCCTGCGGTAAAGATAATCCCGGCCAGCAAAATATAGCCCAGCCAGTTGGTGGTAATACTGAGCGAGAAAATCCGCGTAATAGTGCTGCCCGGTAACCCTAGCCGGGAGTACAAACGATAGCGCATACCAATGCCGCCGACCCAGGTACTGAGCGTCAGGTTGAAGGCGTAGCAGATAAACGACACCAGCATCACCTGGCGCTTTGCCAGTTTATGACCGCAGTAGAAGCGGGCGAGCAGATCATAGCAGCCATATATCAGATAGCTGACGACCACCAGCCCAATCGCACTGAGCAACGCAACGCGATTGTAATCGCGGATGACCTTCCAGACCTCTTCCCAGTCTACCTTTTTGGCGTAGATCACCAGCAACACAATCACTGCGATAAAAAATAGCCAGGTGAGGATCTTCTTTGCTAAGCGCCAGCGTGGGTGTGATTTACTCATCAGGGTTTTACCCCCGTGTTTTCAGTTTCTACCCGATCCTGCGTTTCCATTGTCGGCTGAGCGGGCGGGTCAACCTGCGCCAGACGTGGCGTGTGTGCCGGAAGCCAGCCAACCAGCGCCGGGAAGTGGCGTAAAAAGTGGAACGCCAGCACGCTTTTCGTCAGGTTCCACCAGGTGCGTTTCGGCAGCATGGATTCATCCACTTGTTGACAGTCGGCGGCGATGATGCCGTTCAGATTATCGCGTAGCGTCTGGTTAAAATTACGATCGTGAATGATGACGTTTGCTTCGAGATTTAGCGACAAACTGAGCGGATCGAGATTACTGGACCCTACCGTCGCCCAGTGATCGTCCATCAATGCCACTTTACCGTGGAGCGGGCGGCGGCGGTACTCAAATACCTGAACGCCGCCTTTAACCAGATAGTTGTACAGTAAACGCGCGCCGACTCTGACAATGGGCATATCCGGTTCGCCCTGAATGATCAGTTTGATCCGCACCCCGCGCCGTGCCGCTTTACGTAAGGCGTGCAAAAATCGATAGCCGGGGAAGAAGTAGGCGTTGGCGATAATCACTTCCCGGCGCGCCTGAGTGAGCATTTTCAGATAGTGACGTTCGATATCATCGCGATGTTCTTCGTTATCGCGCCAAACCAATAATACCTGCGCTTCTCCCGGCTGGCGGTTCTCTTCTGCTTTATGATGACGTCGCCACCAGCGTCGTGCTGCGCTCTGTCCTGGCAAATTTTCCAGTTCAAATTGCAGAATATCTTCGACAATCGGTCCTTCCAGACGTACCGCGTAATCCTGTTTAGCCTCCGGGCCGTAGCTGGACATATGCTCGGCAGAGTAATTCAGTCCACCAATAAAGGCGATACGTGCATCGACCACCACAATTTTGCGATGCATCCGGCGGAATACATTAGTACGCATACCGAACAGGCGAGGGCGGGGATCGTAATAACGAAATACCACGCCAGCCGCAGTCAGTTCATTGACAAACTCATCGCTGAGATCCGGTGAACCGTAGCCATCCAGCAAGACTTCCGCTTTTACCCCGCGTTGCGCTGCTGACAGTAGCGCCGCATGCAGCTGTTTGCCGACGTCATCCTCAAACCAGATAAACGTTTCAAGAATGATGCGTTCTTGCGCCTCGCCAATTGCTTTAAACACCGCGGGATAATATTGCTCGCCGTTTTCCAGCAACTGGATTTTATTGCCTTCGCGCCAGCTACATTTCATAAATGAATCTCCGCACTTAAAGGGGCATGATCAGAAAGGTGTCGCCAGGTCCGTAGTGGCAACGCGGTCGGCGCGCTGGCGCTGGCATTTTTGACATAGATCCTGTCCAGTCGTAGTAGAGGAAATTGCACCGGAAACGTACGCGCCGGGCGTCCGTGGGCGCGGGTAAATATCTCATCCAGCCCGGCCTGCACTTTTAAGGGATGATTGGCTTTTTGCCGCCAGTCGTTGAAATCACCTGCCACTAATACCGGTTCGCCGTCCGGCAGCGCATTCACCCATTCAGCGAGCATCGCAAGCTGCGCCTGACGGTGCGCCTCACGCAGGCCCAGATGTACGCACATCACATGAATCGCTTTCCCGGTCATCGGCGGCACAATACGGCAGTAGAGCACGCCGCGCTTTTCCGCACCATCGACCGAAACATCGCGATTCTCATAATGTTCAATGGGATAACGTGAAAGAACCGCGTTGCCGTGATGCCCTTCCGGGTATACGGCATTGCGACCGTAGGCGAAATCGCTCCACATGGTGTCGGCGAGAAACTCGTAGTGCGAGGTATCGGGCCAGTTTTCCACATGCAGCGGATGAACTTCGTGCGCACCCATCACTTCTTGCAGGCAAACAATATCGGCACTGACGGTACGCACGGCGTCGCGAAGTTCCGGCAAAATGAAGCGTCGGTTAAACGCGGTAAAGCCTTTGTGAATGTTGATGGTGAGCACCTTGAACGAAAATTGTTGTGTTTGATCGGGCATAATTTTCCTGTCTTTGCCTCTTATCTCATTGAAATAGTGTAGTCGGCGTCACAAAAAGGTGCGGTCTTACGGAATTTTCCGTAAAGTTCGGTACTCTGAGTAAGTAGAGATAAATTCTTCAGGAGAGAAGCCATGAAGTGGCAACAACGTGTTCGTGTCGCAACGGGTCTAAGTTGCTGGCAGATTATGTTGCATTTACTGGTAGTGGCGCTGCTGGTGGTGGGCTGGATGAGTAAGACTCTGGTTCACGTCGGCGTGGGATTATGCGCACTGTATTGTGTCACGGTAGTGATGATGCTGGTGTTTCAGCGCCACCCCGAGCAACGCTGGCGTGAGGTGGCAGACGTGCTGGAAGAGCTGACTACGACCTGGTATTTTGGCGCAGCGCTGATTGTGCTGTGGCTGTTGTCCCGCGTACTGGAAAACAACTTTTTGCTGGCAATTGCAGGGCTGGCGATCCTTGCTGGCCCGGCGGTAGTGTCTTTGCTGGCGAAAGATAAGAAGTTACATCACCTTGCGTCTAAACATCGCGTACGCCGCTGACCCTGTCGTGGCCGTTATCACCAGTAGCGGCCACAAACTATTCCACACAATATCCAGACTCGCATCCTTCAAATAAATCTGCTTGGTAATGTCCGTAAAGTGGCGGATAGGGTTAATCCACGTCAGGTTTTGCAGCCACACCGGCATGTTCTCCACTGGCGAAACGTAACCGGAAAGGAGAATGGCGGGCATCATAAAGACAAACACGCCGATAAACGCCTGCTGTTGTGTTGAACAGAGTGATGAAATCAACAGACCGAATCCCACCAGCGATAAACCGTAAATCACCATCGTAAAGTAGAACAGCGCCAGCGATCCGGCGAAGGGGATTTGATACGCCCAGATACCAATCGCCAGCACAATGGTTGCCTGAAACGTGGCGACAATTAACGCAGGTACGGCTTTGCCGATAAATATCTGCCAGGTGGTGAGGGGAGAAACCAGTAACTGATCGAGCGTACCCTGTTCACGTTCGCGGGCGACGGAAAGTGACGTGACGATCATCACGCCGATAGTGGTGATCATGGCGATCAGCGACGGCACCACAAACCATTTGTAGTCGAGATTCGGGTTATACCAGTTGCGTACCACCAGCTCGCTGTTGTTGGGTTTCGGTTTTCCTTCCAGCAGCTCCTGCTGATAATTTTTGACGATCTGTTGCAGGTAGTTGGCGGCAATTTGCGCACTGTTGGAGTTGCGTCCGTCGAGGATCAACTGCAATGGCGCGGTCTGGAAGGTATCCAATTTGCGTGAGAAATCAGCCGGGAAACGTACCAACAATAACGCCTTTTGCGTGTCGATGGTTGGGCGGATCTCCTGCGGGCTTTTCAGCAGCAACACATGGGTAAAGGCGCTTGCACGGGCAAAACGCTGGGTCAGCTCCACCGAATGCTCGCCGTTATCTTCATCGTAGATGGCGATGGTGGCGTTGGTCACTTCCAGTGTGGCGGCGTACGGGAACAGGATCACCTGAATCAGCACGGGTAAAATCAGAATCGCGCGGGTTTGCGGTTCACGCAGCAACGACTGCAACTCTTTGCGGATTAACGTCCATAAGCGATGAAACATGCTCTTCTCCCTAATCCAGCCGACGTTTGGTTTTCAGCCACGTCAGGCCGATAAACATCACCGCCGAAGCGATCAAAAACAGCACGTTCACCACCAGCACCACCGGAATATTCCCGGCGAGGAACAGGCTTTGCAGGGTGCTGACGAAATAACGTGCGGGAATAATGTACGTCACCGCGCGGATCACCGCGGGCATACTGTCTATCTGAAAAATAAAGCCGGAAAGCATAATCGACGGCAGAAAAGCGGCGTTCAGGGCAACTTGTGCGGCGTTGAACTGGTTGCGGGTAATTGTGGAAATCAGCAGTCCCATTCCCAGAGTACTGAGCAAAAACAGGCTGGAGATAAAAAACAGAATCAGCAGCGACCCGCGATACGGCACGCCGAGAATAAACACTGACACCAGCATACACAGCAACATCGCCAGCATCCCAAGGAAGTAATAAGGGATCAGCTTACACAGCAACAGTTCCGTGCGGGTTATCTCCGTAGAGAGTAACGCCTCCATGGTGCCGCGTTCCCATTCTCGCGCCACCACCAGCGAGGTGAGAATCGCGCCGATAACCGTCATGATGATGGTTACCGCACCGGGGATAATAAAGTGCTGGCTAATCGCCGCCGGGTTAAACCAGTAGCGAGTCTGGACGTCGATAAGTGGTTCAAAAGTCTGCCCGTTGTCCTCTGCCCGCTGCATTTGCCAGATCTGCCAGATCCCTTCGACATAACCTTGCACAAAGTTAGCGGTATTCGGCTCACTGCCGTCGGTGATCACCTGAATCGGCGCGGTAGCGTTGGCGCGCTCCATCTGTTCGGCGAAATCCACCGGAATCACCACCAGGCCACGAATTTTTCCCGCCTGCATTTTGGCGATCAATTCCTGACGGTTATCGCTGATGGTGGCGTCGATGTAGGGCGAACCGGTCATGGTATGGGTGAAATCCAGCGCCGCTTCGCTACGCTGTTCCAGCAAAATCCCAACCCGCAGCTTGCTGGAGTCGAGGTTAATGCCGTAGCCAAATATAAACAGCAGCAACAGTGGGATCACCACTGCAATCAGCCAGCTACTCGGATCGCGAACGATCTGCCGTGTCTCTTTGACGCACAGCGCCCGCACGCGACGCCAGGACAGGATCGGATTACTCATTGCCATGCTCCTTATCCCAGTCGTGGATCAACTGAATAAAGGCCTGCTCCATTGTGGGATCGGGTTGCTCGTCGTTGGCCGACTGCGCTTTCAAATCATCTGGCGTGCCGCTGGCGATTAATTTCCCACGATACACCAGGCCGATGCGGTCACAATATTCTGCTTCATCCATAAAGTGGGTGGTGACCATTACCGTGACGCCTTTCTCTACCATGCTGTTGATATGCAACCAAAATTCACGGCGGGTGAGGGGATCAACGCCGGACGTCGGTTCATCGAGAAACAGAATGTCCGGTTCATGCATTAGCGAACAGGCCAGCGCCAGCCGCTGTTTAAAACCTAAGGGCAGTTCATCGGTCGCGTGGGAGGCGATACTTTTCAGGCCGAACGCCTCGCTCATACGGGAGATTTTTTCGTTCTGCGCCCGACCGCGTAAGCCATACACACCAGAGAAAAAGCGTAAATTCTGTTCGACCGTCAGGTTGCCATAGAGCGAAAACTTTTGCGCCATATAGCCGAGATGCTGGCGCGCTTTGCCAGAACTCTCTTTCAGATCCATCCCCAGCACCAGCGCCTGGCCAGAGGTCGGTACCAACAAGCCGCACATCATCTTAAAGGTGGTCGATTTCCCTGCACCGTTTGGCCCGAGCAAACCAAAGATTTCACCGCGTTTGACGGAAAAGTTGACGTGATCGGTGGCGGCAAAATCGCCAAACTTTTTGGTCAGCTCTTTCGCTTCGATCACCGTCTCGCCAGGTGTACCTTCCACCGTATGCAATATTGCGCCCAGCGGTGATTCCGAGGTTCCAGCTCCGCCCAGCAAATCAATAAACGCATCTTCAAAACGCGGTGTGGTTTGGCTGATGTCGATTTCTGGCATCCCGTCGGCGTGGCGAATATCGTCTGGCGTGGCCTCTTTTTTGAGGATCAGACGCACCGATTTCCCCTGAATCATGCCGTCGCTCACCTGTGGCAGTTTCAAGGCGCGTTGCAACAATTTGCGGTTGCCCTCGTGCGGGCTGGTCATCAGAAAGCTACGTCCGGCCATGGTTTGCGTCAGGGCCGTCGGTTCTCCCTGATACAGCAACTCGCCTTCGTTCATCAGTAACACGTCACGGCACTGTTCGGCTTCGTCGAGATACGAGGTACTCCAGAGGATTAACATCCCTTCGCCTGCCAGCTCATGCACCATCTGCCACAGTTCACGCCGTGAGATAGGGTCAACGCCGACGCCGGGTTCATCGAGCAGCAACACTTTCGGTTCGCCCACCAGGGTACAGGCCAGGCCGAGTTTTTGCTTCATCCCGCCGGAGAGCTTGCCCGCCAGGCGTCCGGTAAACGGGCCAAGAGACGTAAACTCCAGCAGGCGAGAAAAAGTCTGCTTCCGTGCCTCGCCGGTGACGCTGCGCAAATCCGCGTAAAGATTGAGGTTCTCCATCACCGTCAGATCTTCATACAGACCAAATTTCTGCGGCATATAGCCAAGCACGGCGTGCAGCGCGCCGTCATTTTTGATCGGATCAAAGCCAATCACCGTGGCACTGCCGCTGTCGGGTTTCAGTAATCCCGCCAGCATGCGCATCAGCGTGGTTTTGCCTGCGCCATCCGGCCCCACCAGCCCCGTTACATAACCAGCATGAATGGTACAGTCGAGCGGCGCGACAGCGGGCTTGTCCATGCCCGGAAAGCGTTTTTCCAGGCCGTTCAGCGTAATAACGGCATCATTCATGTCCTGCCTCGTTACCGAATTGCACCGTCACCGGCATTCCCTGGCGTAAGGCATCATCGGCGTCGGTCACCACAATACGCAGGCGATAGACGAGGTCGGTACGCAGATCCGGCGTTTCGACAGTTTTCGGGGTAAATTCAGCAGTCGGTGAAACGAAACCAATCTGCCCGTGATACGGCTTGTCCGGGCGACCGTCGGTATAAAGCAGCACTTTGCGCCCCGGCTGGGCCTGGTCAAGATTACGTTCATCAACATAAGCGCGCACCCACACCGGACGCGTTAGTGAAACGGTAAACACCGTGCCACCTTCGTTGAGGACCGTGCCTGGCTCCACCGCGCGCGTTAACAGCGTGCCATCAGACGGTGCTATCAACGTTGAGTCCTGTAAATTCAGCTCCGCCTGCGCCAGTTGCGCCTGCGCCTGTTCGAGACTGGCTTTCGCCTGGGCGATGTCCTGTTCACGATTACCGGAGCGATACTGACGCAATTTATCCTGTGCTGATTTCAGCGTTGCCTGCGCCTGGTCGCGCGAGGAGCGGGCATTTTCCAGGTCGTTTGCCGAAATAGTGCGACTTTTCCACAACCCTTGCTGGCGGTTGTAGAAGTTCTGCGCATAGTCATATGCGGCCTGCGCCTGTTTTACGGCGGCGGCGGCCTGAGCGATTTCTTCATCGCGATACCCGGCAAGCATCAGGTCATACTGCGCCTGTGCCACCGAAACACCCGCTTTTGCCTGCATCAGGGCAATTTCATACGGCTTATGATCCAGTTCGCCCAGCACCTGGCCCGCTTTAATCGCATCACCTTCGTCTACGGCCAGCGATTCAACGCGACCACCGACACGGAAGCTAAGATTCACGGTGCGAATATCCACGTTGCCATACAGCGTCAGGCCGTTATCCTGGCGGCTTTGATACCACCAGTAGCCTCCGGCAACCACGGCGGCAAGTACCACTACCGCCAGTCCGATCACGACAGGTTTTTTCATCACTACAAACTCCTTTGCGATAATCCTTGCAAAATCAGGTCGATATGACAGGTTACCGTCTGGTTAATCAGTTCGGTCTTTTCTTCATCGAACGCGGTCCAGCCGGTACGTAACAAAATAGTTTCTTTGCCAAGACGAAACGCCAGAATCTCACCAATCAACGCATGGGTATGGAGGATCATGCGGGTGTCGTTGGCGTCGCAGCCGGTCCAGGCGGCAATCAGGCGTGTAAGGTGGCTGTGTAGCGGGCTAATCACCTGTTCATGCACCAGGTGGTAGGCTGCCGTAGGAGAGAGTTGCTCACGGGAGATAAACTTGCTGAGGTTGACGGTGTCATCCTGGGTGAGCAGCTTAATCATGTTCCTGCAGGCACGAAGGATCAGTTCACGAATAGCTGCGCGATCAGGCTGTGGTTGCGCGAACAAGCGTTCGGCTTCTTCAGCGTGCGGACGGAACTGCTCGCCAATAAAATCGGCAATCCACTGGGCGCAGGCGAGATACAAATCTTCTTTCGAACCGAAGTAGTAGGTGATGGCAGCGATATTCTGCCCGGCCTGGGCGGCTATCTCGCGGGTGGTGGCGTTCATTCCATATTCACCAAACTGCGCCAGTGCGGCAGCAATCAGCTGTTTTTTCGCCTGTTCACCCTTGATTGTCATGGCAGGATTATTCATCGCACAGTCCATTCTTAATCAAATGATTGATTAAGATTATGACTCCATATGGGAGTTGTCCAGTATGACCAGGAATTTTAGCAACGCCAGTCACAGGGATAATTTATGCGCTGCGTCACAAAAACTGCTACACTCCGCTCCCTCATGACATTGTGGTTTTTGTCATTTTCCTTTTCAGTATCTCCCTGAAAACTACACCGGTAACGGTCGGGGCGGTTCGGAGTAGTTATGTCTTTCGATTCTTTGGGTTTAAGCCCTGATATCCTGCGCGCCGTTGCCGAGCAGGGTTACCGTGAACCCACCCCTATTCAGCAGCAGGCGATCCCAGCGGTGCTGGAAGGCCGCGACCTGATGGCCAGTGCCCAGACTGGCACCGGCAAAACGGCAGGCTTTACGCTGCCCCTGTTGCAACATTTGATTACTCGCCAGCCGCACGCCAAAGGGCGTCGTCCGGTCCGTGCGCTCATTCTTACCCCAACCCGTGAACTGGCGGCGCAGATTGGCGAAAACGTCCGTGATTACAGCAAATACCTGAATATTCGTTCGCTGGTGGTGTTTGGCGGCGTCAGCATCAACCCGCAGATGATGAAGCTGCGCGGTGGCGTTGATGTGCTGGTGGCAACGCCGGGGCGTTTGCTGGACCTGGAACATCAGAATGCAGTGAAGCTGGATCAGGTTGAAATTCTCGTCCTCGATGAAGCTGACCGCATGCTCGACATGGGCTTTATCCACGATATCCGTCGTGTGTTGACTAAGCTGCCAGCGAAGCGCCAGAACCTGTTGTTCTCCGCCACGTTCTCTGACGATATTAAAAACCTGGCGGAAAAACTGCTGCATAACCCACTGGAAATTGAAGTGGCACGCCGCAATACCGCGTCTGATCAGGTGACCCAGCACGTTCACTTTGTCGATAAGAAACGTAAACGCGAATTACTGTCGCACATGATTGGTAAAGGGAACTGGCAGCAGGTGCTGGTGTTTACCCGTACCAAACACGGTGCTAACCATCTGGCTGAACAGCTCAATAAAGATGGTATCCGCAGTGCGGCGATCCACGGTAATAAATCGCAAGGTGCGCGTACTCGTGCACTGGCCGATTTTAAATCGGGCGATATTCGTGTTCTGGTGGCAACTGACATCGCTGCACGCGGTCTGGATATCGAAGAGTTGCCGCACGTCGTCAACTATGAACTGCCAAACGTACCGGAAGATTACGTCCACCGTATCGGGCGTACCGGTCGTGCAGCGGCAACTGGTGAAGCGTTATCGCTGGTGTGTGTGGATGAACACAAACTTCTGCGTGATATCGAAAAACTGCTGAAAAAAGAGATTCCACGCATTGCGATTCCGGGCTATGAGCCGGACCCGTCAATCAAAGCCGAACCGATCCAGAACGGTCGCCAGCAACGTGGCGGCGGCGGTCGTGGGCAAGGTGGTGGTCGCGGTCAACAGCAACCACGCCGTGGGGAAGGTGGCGCAAAATCTGCAAGCGCGAAACCTGCAGAAAAACCGTCTCGCCGCCTCGGCGATGCCAAACCGGCAGGCGAACAACAACGTCGCCGCCGTCCGCGTAAACCTGCCGCTGCGCAGTAATACCATGTAAGGGCAAAAGAGTATCACAGGCTTTTGCCCTTTATTCAGGTAACACGGTCAGACATGAATGTCATGTCTGATTTTATTGTTTTTAATAAATTTGCTTTATGATCTATCTAGTGTATTTAAAATGGCAATGAAATTATTTCTTCTTGCAATTTCACTTATTGTTAATAACATTGGTTGATATTCATAAACAAATTCTGGGAAAGTCTGGAATAAACATGCTATTGCATAAAGTGTTTGTTCATCATCTGGAAAATTATTATGAGATATGTGATTTAGTATTAGCTTGATTCTGTCCCTGATTTTATTATTTTCATTGTCTATAGTGTATCCGACTATCTCCCTAAGCAAAATAAAGTGTGCAGTCGTTTCATTACCGTATATCTTTAGCAGTTCCAATAAACTGTCAAATTCTGACGCCTGAATATTTTTGGCACATAACTTTAACACTTTATCGAGTAACTCCAGATGCCCCGGTTCATAAACTGTTTTTTGTAGAATATTAAGTAATGTTGGCAATGATGAATATGCATAAGGAATATCTGTATTCAATAACAATTTCAAAGATTGAGCGGCAATTTTAGGTTGATATAAATGCCGGGATTCAATTCTGCTAATTAAAAAAGCAGTTGTATTCTTTTTAGTTTCATTGTCGGTAATCTCTATCATCTCAAACAGTCTGCTGAAATATCCTCTCAGATCGTATTGTGTAACAATAGAAATACAATCCGTGAATAAATCATTATATTCAGTTATTAAATTTGGATAGCTATCAAAAAGTGTATAACACATCTCCATATAATTATGCAATTTTAATATTTGTGAAGAGGATTTAATTGTCGCATCGCTAATGCTAGTTGTTTTTATCGATTCAATAGCGAAAATCAGTGGGCTGATACATTTCGATAAATCATCATGTTGTAACTTCAACACTAAAACTATATCTTTTATCCATTTTATTTTTAAGTCAATGTCTGTTTGTTTTGAGATGATGTTAATCAGTGCGTGTTGGACGCAGCGATGCCTGATTAAACTATGTTGATTTAAATATCCTCTGTGAACAGAGTTATGTGCAATATCCAGTATGGCATCAAAGAGCAAACTATCAGGATTTGAATTTGTGGAGGTAAAGATGTTCGTTATAAGATAATTTAATATCAATATTTTATTTCCGTCGTTATTTATATGGCGTAGTGGTGCCAATAACTTGTTATAGAAAACTTTCTTTTCCTCAGTGTTGTATTTGCTATTTTTGTCATTAATATGATTAAGAATTTTAACCAAAAGGATGATTATTTTGTTCTTATAATCGAGTAAATCTGGCTGAACATGATACGTCGAGAGGTACCCCCGGGTATCAAAAATAGAAGATGCATCGGGGCTATCAAAAGTCATTAAATCTTCCAGACTATTTATATCAAAAAGTTTGATATTTTTTATAAATAATTGTGAAAAAAACAAAATACTTTCTTTATGAAATACGTCAGAATTATCATATAAAATATTAATTATTGGTAAGGCTATTTGCTCATTAGAAATTTTTTGCGGTTCTAAATGATAAGGGTTGTTTAATACCTTATTATTATATAAGGTTGATGTTAAATGCTGAATGAACATCTGCTTTTGTTCATGGTTCTTTGTTTTTTTAATAACATCTAGCAGTTTTTTGGCATTATTGTCAAACCAGAAAACCATATCTGTAATGGATAAGTTGTCAGGGAAATAGTTGGAGTTGCCTGGTGTGTTAGGTTTAAATAATGGCCACTGCTCAAACAAATTACGCATATTAACTCCTTTAATACGTCAAATTAAAATTGATAAAAATAATAAGTAATCATTATGTGCAAGCTATAGATTATGAAAGTATTACTATGAAATAATTTAAATTAACTATCAAAAATCGCTCATTTCTGCTTATTGATAGAAAGATTGATTGTCAGCCTGTTTAGATCCGTACAGCAGCAGACTTTCATAACCCGGTTGATCCTGAGTTTGCAGTACGAAAAGTTAAAAATGAGCGATTTCTGTAAGATTCCCTATTTTGCCAGGCTTATGATCCGCAGATCATTCATGTGCAAAGGAGCGGTGTATGGATTGTTCAAAATGCAATGGTTATGCGACGATGTTATTAAATATGGTGCAGGGTTCTGACCCGGTTAATTTACTGGAATTACATGGTTTCCTTGAACACTTCGCATATTATGTTTCATTTGGCAAATTTAATGCTGGCCACCAGCGCTATAATGCATTTAAAAAATTCGTCAGTGAGATTTCGGAGATCAGCGCAAATGATATCAATATGACGATTAAAACCGGGCAATCCAGACATGAAAATGTGATCTCTATAAATATGAATAATGCAATTCATCGTGATGAGAAAGGGATCACCGTCAGAATAGATAATATTAATGGAAAGAAAAATAACTCTAATTCATCAGATGTTTTTATTCCTTATGTAAATACATTTTCTGACCTCAAAAATAAAATACTCAGGATGAAAATTGAACTGACTGAAGGTAGTGGTTTTTCTAAAAGTCTTTTTGACAGTCAGATTGAGACGCATATTCTGAGGGATATTAATTCGCTTAACGTTGGTGAGAAATTGAATGATGATAATCTTGCATATCATTCTATATTCACTAACGAATTCTCTGTTATTATTCCGCCATCCTATTATGATGCGACTTCTGCAGTAAACGCTAATAATATTGTGAGAGAAAAACTATATGAAAGTGATAGTAAAGTTAAAGATATCGTCGATGATATGTCTAATCATGACGTGGAGAGCGAAAAAGATATATTTGTAATCGGGGGGATGATAGAAAAACTAGAGTCTCTGGCAGACGAATCTTTCAATGATAATACTGATAACATAAAAACAGTAAAAGATTTGCTAACGCAATTAACTGATGGCATGGAACTCTTCACGCTGCGGGACATGGTAGCATTCCCATCGTCCATAATAGCAAAACTATTAAAATCCCCACTTAATAGCGATCATGAACTTGTTATGCGCGCATTGGATACGTATCTGTGCTACTTCAGAAATAAAAATCTGAGTAACGATACGGAAATAATTAACTTTTTCCATGCTCTCTTTTTAAAGAGACCAGAGTTGATGGTTTCTGAAAATTATAGATTTATTCAATTTATTGATTTGCTTTTTGAAAACAGAAGTGTTGAAGAGAAAAACTTAGCATTTGACCTTTATCACAATTATCAGGTATTACCTGAAATAAAACAATTCGTTACTGAAGAAATAAAGTTGAATTTCAATCAGCTGCAAGGATTGTTAGATAAAGATAATAAATGTTATATCCTGTTATCATCCGATAACTCCGGGCGAGTAATGCGTTTATCGCACCAGGCGTTAATCTCAATGCTCGAGCCAAATGTTCAGAAAAAGACTATCTGGAATAGTTACTCTATTTATCCATCTTTGCAGGATACCCATGAAGTTGTCAGAGATGATCCAGAAACGATTTGTACGCGTGCATTTCCTTTATTTGCAAAAGGATGGGAATATGCGCAGAAAAATAAGAAACACCAATTGATTCTCAATGCTCTTGGATTGAAAGGTTATATTCGTGATGTATTTATGTCAGCAATAATGCGAAAAACAGACTTTGTGCCAGAATCGGATAATCAACCGACAGAATTTAAATCATTATTTTCCTCTTTGATGACCGATTCAGACCAATGGCAACAGCATACTTTGAAAGAAAAACATTACACTAATCTATTAATGATGCTGGATCTCAAAGAGGCCAGTGAAAGTGATAAGTCTAAAATATTTTTCTGTCTGTCTGCCGTATTTGCAAATATTTCTCATAGTAATGTCTTTTACGGTATTCCTGATGCGTCAAAAATTTTAAAACGTTATGCATTTGCTTTATTGGCTAAAGCTCACTCTTTAGATGAAAATATGATAAGCAGTCAAACTTTTAATACATACAAAGCGGTATTGCTTGATTTCAATAATCTGTCTAATGAAGAGGCCAACCAGCTGCGTATAAGTTCGTTATATCGTGATATGGTCCGCTACGCACAATATCGTTTTTCTAAAGTTTTATCCGAGTGGACGCCAGACGCATGGCTGTAAAGATCCCAACAGGATAATGGCATTGATGGCCCTGGCTCAGGCCAGGGCGGGCAATACCGGTTCCTGCGAAGCGATGACGGCGGCAAGTGTAACCACGAAATGAGGTATCACTTGCTGTTTTCTGCCCTGAAGACTGGCGCTCACCGTGCCGTCGAACTTTCAATCAAATATATTGTGTGAGGGCGTGTTTGCGAGCCGCTTTCCAGAAACAGAAAAACCATTACCGCTGAAAACCGAAAAATGCCACAATATTGGCTGTTTATACAGTATTTCAGGTTTTCTCATGGCATTAACCGCCGCGCTTAAAGCGCAAATTGCCGCCTGGTATAAGGCGCTTCAGGAACAGATCCCCGACTTTATTCCCCGTGCGCCGCAGCGGCAGATGATTGCGGACGTCGCCAAAACGCTGGCCGGAGAAGAAGGGCGGCATCTGGCGATTGAAGCACCCACCGGCGTTGGGAAAACGCTCTCCTATTTGATTCCCGGCATCGCCATTGCCCGCGAAGAGCAAAAAACGTTGGTGGTGAGTACCGCCAACGTGGCATTGCAGGATCAGATCTACAGCAAAGATTTGCCACTGCTGAAAAAGATCATTCCCGATCTTAAATTCACTGCCGCTTTTGGGCGTGGGCGCTACGTTTGCCCGCGTAATCTGACGGCGCTCGCCAGCACTGAACCCACGCAACAGGATCTGCTGGCGTTTCTTGACGACGAGCTGACACCGAACAATCAGGAAGAGCAAAAACGTTGTGCGAAGCTTAAGGGCGATCTCGATACTTATAAATGGGATGGTCTGCGCGATCATACGGATATCGCTATAGATGACGATCTCTGGCGTCGCTTGAGTACCGACAAAGCCAGCTGCCTCAACCGCAACTGTTACTACTATCGTGAATGCCCGTTTTTTGTTGCTCGTCGGGAGATTCAGGAAGCGGAAGTGGTGGTGGCAAACCATGCGCTGGTGATGGCGGCGATGGAAAGCGAAGCCGTATTGCCTGACCCGAAAAATTTACTGCTGGTGCTGGACGAAGGTCATCACCTGCCGGATGTGGCAAGGGATGCGCTCGAGATGAGCGCCGAAATTACCGCGCCCTGGTATCGGCTGCAGCTGGACTTGTTTACGAAGCTTGTTGCTACCTGTATGGAGCAGTTTCGCCCGAAGACGATCCCACCGCTGGCAATCCCTGAACGTTTGAATGCGCATTGTGAAGAGCTGTATGAGCTTATCGCCTCGTTAAACAACATTCTCAATCTCTACATGCCTGCCGGGCAGGAGGCAGAGCACCGTTTTGCGATGGGCGAACTGCCTGATGAAGTGCTGGAGATCTGCCAGCGGCTGGCAAAACTCACCGAGATGCTGCGTGGTCTGGCGGAGTTATTTCTTAACGATTTAAGCGAGAAAACCGGCAGTCACGACATTGTGCGTCTGCATCGGTTGATTTTGCAGATGAACCGCGCGTTGGGGATGTTCGAGGCGCAAAGCAAACTCTGGCGGCTGGCTTCTCTGGCGCAATCTTCCGGTGCACCCGTCACTAAATGGGCGACGCGGGAAGAGCGCGACGGGCAGTTACACCTTTGGTTTCACTGCGTGGGAATACGTGTCAGCGATCAGCTGGAAAGGCTGTTGTGGCGTAGTATTCCGCACATTATTGTTACCTCCGCAACCTTGCGTTCGCTGAACAGTTTTTCGCGTTTGCAGGAGATGAGCGGGCTGAAAGAGAAAGCGGGCGACCGTTTTGTGGCGCTGGATTCGCCCTTTAACCACTGCGAACAGGGCAAAATTGTTATTCCCCGGATGCGCTTTGAGCCTTCCATCGACAACGAAGAACAGCACATTGCCGAAATGGCGGCCTTTTTCCGTGAACAGGTGGAGAGCAAAAAACATCTCGGTATGTTGGTACTGTTTGCCAGCGGACGGGCGATGCAGCGGTTTCTCGACTATGTGACGGATTTACGTCTGATGCTGCTGGTGCAGGGCGATCAGCCGCGTTACCGTTTAGTTGAACTGCACCGCAAACGCGTTGCCAACGGTGAGCGCAGCGTGCTGGTGGGTTTACAGTCATTTGCCGAAGGGCTTGATTTGAAAGGTGATCTGTTAAGCCAGGTGCATATCCACAAAATCGCTTTTCCGCCCATCGACAGCCCAGTAGTGATCACCGAAGGTGAATGGCTGAAAAGCCTCAACCGCTATCCGTTTGAAGTACAAAGCCTGCCGAGCGCCTCGTTTAACCTGATTCAGCAGGTTGGGCGACTGATTCGAAGCCACGGTTGCTGGGGCGAAGTGGTGATTTACGATAAACGCTTGCTCACCAAAAACTACGGCAAGCGGCTACTGGATGCATTACCGGTATTTCCGATAGAGCAACCGGAAGTCCCTGAAGGTATAGTTAAAAAGAAAGAAAAAACGAAATCCCCACGCCGTCGGCGGCGTTAATGATGTGAGTCAGGTAAGGAGTCGTAAATGGACTATCGCAAAATCATTAAAGAGATCGGGCGCGGGAAAAACCACGCGCGTGATTTAGACCGGGATACTGCGCGCGGTCTGTATGCCCATATGCTCAATGGTGAAGTCCCTGACCTTGAGTTGGGCGGCGTATTGATTGCGCTGCGTATCAAAGGGGAAGGGGAAGCAGAGATGCTCGGCTTTTACGAAGCCATGCAAAATCACACCATCAAGCTGACGCCGCCTGTTGGCAAGCCGATGCCGATTGTCATCCCCAGTTACAACGGCGCGCGTAAACAGGCCAACCTGACGCCGTTGTTGGCGATTCTGCTGCACAAACTCGGTTTCCCTGTGGTGGTTCACGGGGTTAGCGAAGATCCAACTCGCGTGCTGACAGAAACCATTTTCGAACTGATGGGTATTACGCCAACGTTGCACGGCGGGCAGGCGCAGGCGAAGCTCGACGAACATCAACCGGTGTTTATGCCAGTCGGCGCGTTTTGCCCGCCGCTGGAAAAACAACTGGCGATGCGCTGGCGGATGGGCGTGCGTAACAGTGCACATACCCTGGCGAAACTGGCGACGCCATTTGCCGAAGGTGAGGCGCTGCGTCTTTCCAGCGTTTCGCATCCGGAATACATTGGACGCGTCGCGAAGTTCTTTAGCGATATCGGCGGGCGGGCGCTACTAATGCATGGTACTGAAGGTGAAGTGTATGCTAATCCGCAGCGCTGCCCGCAGATCAATCTCATTGACCGTGAAGGGATGCGGGTGCTGTATGAAAAACAGGACACTGCTGGTAGCGAGTTACTGCCACAAGCAAAAGATCCGGAAACCACGGCGCAGTGGATTGAGCGTTGCCTGGCTGGCAGCGAACCGATTCCCGAATCGCTGAAAATCCAGATGGCTTGCTGCCTGGTGGCTACGGGGGAAGCGGCAACTATCAGCGATGGCCTGGCGCGCGTTAATCAGGCATTTTAATTTTTATCTCAGCCGGATGAGCCACGTCATCCGGCTTTTACCCCACCGCAATATGAAATTCCTGCATCTTTATTGACCTTCCCGCGCCCGGCGTGCAGCATAAAAAAACAACAAACACATAACATAAACAGGAGTTAACCATGGAAAGTGGTCATCGCTTTGATGCTCAGACGTTGCACAGTTTTATTCAGGCTGTATTTCGTCAGATGGGTAGCGAGGAACAAGAAGCGAAATTAGTTGCCGATCATTTAATCGCGGCAAACCTGGCAGGGCATGATTCACATGGTATTGGCATGATCCCAAGCTATGTGCGCTCCTGGAGTCAGGGGCACCTGCAAATTAACCATCATGCCAAAATCGTTAAAGAGGCGGGGGCGGCGGTCACGCTCGATGGCGATCGCGCATTTGGTCAGGTCGCGGCACATGAAGCGATGGCGCTGGGGATTGAGAAAGCGCATCAGCACGGTATTGCTGCCGTGGCGCTACATAACTCGCATCATATCGGCCGTATCGGTTACTGGGCGGAGCAGTGTGCAGCGGCGGGGTTTGTCTCTATCCACTTTGTTAGCGTGGTCGGTATTCCAATGGTCGCGCCGTTCCACGGTCGCGACAGCCGCTTTGGCACCAACCCATTCTGTGTGGTTTTCCCACGTAAAGATAATTTCCCGCTGTTGCTCGATTACGCCACCAGCGCCATCGCATTTGGCAAAACTCGCGTCGCCTGGCATAAAGGCGTACCCGTGCCGCCAGGCTGTCTGATTGACGTTAACGGCGTACCGACGACAAATCCGGCGGTAATGCAGGAGTCGCCGTTGGGTTCGTTGTTGACCTTTGCCGAACATAAAGGCTACGCCCTCGCGGCGATGTGTGAAATTCTTGGCGGGGCGCTTTCTGGCGGTAAAACAACGCATCAGGAAACGTTACAAACCAGTCCCGATGCCATTATTAACTGCATGACCACCATCATCATCAACCCAGAACTGTTCGGCGCGCCGGATTGTAGTGCGCAGACCGAAGCCTTTGCCCAGTGGGTGAAAGCCTCGCCGCATGATGACGATAAGCCGATTTTGCTACCGGGTGAGTGGGAAGTGAACACGCGTCGCGAACGGCAGGAGTTGGGGATTCCACTGGATGCGGGAAGCTGGCAGGCCATTTGTGATGCGGCACGGCAGATTGGTATGCCGGAAGAGACGTTGCAGGCTTTCTGTCAGCAGTTAGCCAACTAAAAAAAGCCCGTCCAGTGACGGACGGGCAAACAAGGGTAACATAGGATCAATGAGGGTTAGAGCATATGCGTCTGTCGGCAAACAGACAGGGAAATACTTATGCTGGACGTAGCGTAAACGCCTTATCCGTCAAACGGTTCGGATTTTGTAGGCCTGATAAGATGCGGTAGCGTCGCATCAGGCACCTGTTGCCGGATGCGACGTGAACGCCTTATCCAGCCTACGAATTACTTATAGATAACCGCGGTACCGCTTAATTTATTGTTGTTGGTGGCGGAAGTGATGCTGTATCCACTAGCACCAGCAGCCGCAGCTTTCTCAGCCAGTTTCGCTTCCAGGGCATCGAGGGTGGATGCGCCATCGGCAGAAACCACGCCGATTTTATTCATGTTCTGTGCCTGGGATGCCGTTACCGGTTCCGCGGCAAACACGCCAAATGACAGAGTTGAAAGAGCCATAGCAGCAACAACAGTATTGATAGTTTTCATAATTAATCTCTCGCAGGTGATTTTTGTATAAGTGACGTTGTTTCGTCGATGTGATGAGTATCACGTTTTTTTTCGAGAGATAAAATCGAAGAGAATTGACCGCCTTGTTCAAATAAATTGATTGATATCTAACATACTGATAATCCATTTATTTGTTGAACTTATGGACGTGTTTTATGCAGCGTGGCAGTCACGACAGCGTTAAAGGCACGGAATGCCACGCAAAATACAAATTATACTCGCTATACATCCCGCCAGTTGTAGTTAACGTAACTGGCTGTCTTTCGAACCTCTGCGATTATATCCTGTATAAGCTGGTTTTTGTAAATCTTTCTCCTGTTGGCAGTGAATGCATAAGCGCACGCCAGGAATGGCTTCCCGACGGGCCTGCGGGATGGGGGCGCCGCACTCTTCACATTCATACAGGCTCTCGCCACGCGGAATTTCACCCCGGGCACGAGCAATCGCATCTTCAATTGTACTGTTGATCTGTTCGTTGACGGCGTCATCGTTAGCCCAACCGGATGCCATATCGTCCTCCCCATATCAATGCTTGTACAGTTAAGTGTAGCTAATATAGGGACGAACTCGGGCAGTTCAAGCGTCAGATCTCCGACCATTCCCGCAGCAGATTATGATAAAGATTGAGCAGCGACAGGATCTCTTCACTTTCGCCATGGCGGCTTTTCAGCGACTGAATATTGGTGTCCAGTTCGAACAGCATGGCGCGCTTTTTATCATCGCGGATCATCGACTGGATCCACATAAATGATGCCACCCGTACGCCACGGGTTACGGGGGTCACGCAGTGCAGGCTGCTGGAAGGGTACAACACCAGATCGCCTGCCGGGAGTTTTACCCGATGTTGTCCGAAGGTGTCATTAACGACCAGTTCGCCGCCGTCGTAGCTTTGTGGATCGCTTAAAAACAGCGTGGCAGAAAGGTCAGTGCGCATCCAGCCGTTTTGTGGGTGACTGCGTACCGCGCCATCCACATGAAAACCGTAAGTTTCATTGTTCTGATAACGATTAAACAGCGGCGTGGAAAGGGTACGCGGCAAGGCAGCGGCAAAGAACAATGCATGTTGGTTAACCGCGTTCAGCACCTCATTTTGCAGGGCGGCGTATAACGCGCTGTGGGTGTCGACCTGTTGATTGTTCTTAACTTGCGCGCCTTGTGCGCCGGTGGTGACGCGTCCATCAACCCATTCGGCTTGTTCCAGTTGTTCGCGAAACCGGGCGACGTCCTTTGGCGATAGCACGCCGGGAATGTGGTACATCATACAAGTTCTCCAAAAAGTGGGGCTTTTACCCTACACCGATTTTTAACAGCAGGTGCTTTGTTCATGCCGGATGCGGCGTGAACGCCTTATCCGGCCTACCAAATGATGTGAATTCAATGCATTGCACAACCTTGTAGGCCTGATAAGCGCAGCGCATCAGGCAGTCCTGTTCTCGCCATCAACATTAGTGAGCCCTGCGCCCCACATCTGAATCAGAAATGCATATTGGCGGTAAGCAGGAACGTTCTTGGCTCGCCCGGGTGATAACGGTAGCCGCTCTTGTTGATTGAGGCGACGTAATCGGTATCAAACAGGTTGTAGACGTTTAGCTGGAAGTCGAGATTGCGATTAACCCGATACCCCAGTTTAGCGTCGGCGACCCAATAACCTTCGGTAAACGCTGGCGTTCCCACCGCGCCGTCAGAACCTTTATGCATACTGCCGATATAGCGTGCGCCCGCACCAACGGAAATATCATCGGTTGCCTGGTACTGGCTCCATAAGGTAAAGGCGTGCTCCGGGGTATACGGCAGCGATGAGGAACCATCCTGGGCAACATCTTTGCCGTTTTTGATGGTTGCTTTTTGCTGGGTATAGCCGCCAATCACCTGCCACGCGGGAGTGATATTCCCGGCCACGGATATCTCATAGCCTTCGACGCGTTTCTTACCGTATTGCGAGTAAGTTCCGTCATCATTTTGCTCAACTTCATTTTCGATATCAGTACGGAACAGCGCGGCGGTGAGCAACAGGCGTTTATCCAGAACCTGCCATTTGGTGCCAATCTCGCTGGTGTTGGCTTTTTGCGGTTTAAAATCGGTACGGTTGGCACTGTTACCGCTGCCAGACTGCGCAAGGGCGAAGTTGTTTCCGCCCGGCGGCTGTTGGGAAACGGCATAGTTAATATAGACATTGCCGTTTTCCGTCAGGTGATACAGCGCCCCGGCTTTCCAGTTCACCAGATTGCCAGACTTGGCGGTGTCAACAGTGGTGACCGGAGAACCTTTCGCCACGCCAGCTGGGCAGGTAACGGCACCGCGTCCGCTGCCGCCGCAGGCGGTGGCACTGTCATATTCAGTATGATAATTATCCAGACGGATCCCGCCGTTCAGCTCAAAATCACGGGTGATTTGCAGCGTATCGAAGGCGTAAATTGCGAAGGTATCCGTCTGACCATTGGCGTTTGCGCCGTTGCGCGTCAGGCCGCCGGGATGAATGCTGCTGTCAGGATGATAAATATTCACCGCCGGTAACGTCACCGGATTAACGCCGTAGTTGGTCTGCGTCTCACGGGTAAATTCCACGCCGGTACTGACATCATGACCGATAGAGCCGGTATAGAACGTCGAGGTCAGGTTGGTCTGGTTGGTGAGAATTTTATTACTCACATCTTTGGTATTCGCCGTACGTGACCACGTCCAGCTATTCACATCGCTGGTGGGCTGGGTAATATTCGATGCCCCGCCCATAATCGCCGTCATCAGGTAATCCTGCTTTACGCGCGACCAACGGGTAGTGTTGCGAATGGTGGTGTTATCGTTGATGTCGTGCTCAAAACGCATGGTAGCGGTGTCGGTGGTCGAATCGTCGTAATCGGAATCCGTGCCGTAAAAGTTATGCGTATCAACTTTTCCGGAATGATTCAGGGCCGCCGTTCCCGCAGATGGGGCAGAATAGCCCGGCAAACCGATGGTTGGAATGCCGCCGTCTGGCGTGTTGTGCTGGGTGACATGCAGATAATTAAGATACAAACGATTCGCTGTACCAAGGCCAAAAGCGACAGAAGGGGCGACGCCGTAACGCTCATTTTTGACTTTGTCGCGTCCGGCATCGTGCGTTTTTTCGCCCATTACATTCAGGCGCACCGCGGTGGTATCACCAATGACCTGATTGACGTCCAGCGTGCCGCGGCGGAACCAGGCGCTGCCAATACTCGCGGAGGCGTCAATGCCCGAATCATTGCGCGGCTGCTTGCTGATCATATTGATCGAGCCCGTCGGTGCGCTGCGCCCGTAGTCGGTGCCGGACGGCCCTTTAATCACTTCGACCTGCTCGGTATTGAAGGTGTCGCGCGAGACGCTGCCGATATCGCGAATGCCATCAATATAAATACTGTTAGAGGTATCGGCACCACGCATATAAATGGCGTCGCCAGTGGTGGAGTTACCGTTCTCACCCGCAAAAAACGCACCCACGCCGGGGACGTTTTTGAGCGCGTCGGTAAGGTTGGTTGCGCCCTGATCTTTAATCACTTGTTCAGAAATCACCGTCATCGTGCGGGTAGTATTCGCTACCGGACGCGAGAATTTCGGATCGGCAGATTGTTGTGGTGCATAAAGCGAAGGCGTTGATGCTTCGACAACCAGCGTGTCATCCGCGTTAGTTTGCCCTTCGGCGGCGAGTGCCTGTGCCACAGGCGTAATACCAATACAAAGACCGGCAAAGAACGTGAGCGAATGAAATTGTCTGGCAGGGAAATTGCGATTGTTTTCCATTTTGCAGGTGACTTTTTCTTATATGTTGAAATTTTCACTGTCACGAGAAAGCCTCTCTGCGGATGCGATGCCACTGTTAATCCCGTGATAGTGTTCGTGCAAGTGATAATAATTTTGATAAGCATTATCACTTGGCGCGATTTTCTATCACCCATTGCGCGAAAAAGAAATACATTTATTTACATTGCGTTCATATTTGATGTTTTTTGATTACAAAACAGGCGAAAACTGCATCCAGAGGCGAATGCAGTTACGTTGGTGGGGTTATTTGTAGATGGTTGCAGTACCGAACATCTGGTCATTTCCGCCTGCGGAATTAATGACATAACCTTTCGCGCCTTGTTCGCGCGCTTTTTCTGCCAGTTTATCCTCCAGATCGCTTAGGTTTGATGCGCCAGTTGCCGAAACGGTACCGGCGGGCCGTAGCTGACCGCTGTCCAGGTTACTCATCGGTTGCGCGGCATAAGCCGTGAGAGAGATTCCGCTCAGGACGGTGGCAATCAGTAGTGTGAGGCACTTTTTCATAATGACATCCTCATAAATACAACGGGTAGTGCCTGATAAGTGTAGGTCGCCTGGACGATGAAAATGACGCAAAAAATTGACAGAGATGTGCTTGTTTTTTGAACGATATATTTTTACAAAATAAGACAAATCAATGACATGCATGATGCTGATTTTTATGATGAATTGCCATAAACCATAGCCATGTTAAGGCTTTGGGGAATGATAAACGCAGCCAGATATTTACCCTGTCGCGTTATGCGGGTATCTTACGCCGCTGCTTAAAGGAGAATGCTATGTCCGCCCAGAAACCGGGGTTGCATCCGCGCAACCGTCATCACAGCCGCTACGATCTTGCCACGCTTTGTCAGGTGAATCCTGAACTCGGGCAATTCCTCACGCTTACACCCGCCGGGGAGCAAAGCGTAGACTTTGCCAATCCGCTGGCGGTGAAGGCGCTCAATAAGGCGTTGCTGGCCCATTTTTACGCCGTAGCGAACTGGGATATCCCGGACGGTTTTCTCTGCCCGCCAGTACCGGGCCGGGCGGATTATATTCATCACCTTGCCGATTTACTGGCAGAAGCAACAGGATCAATTCCAGCTAATGCCAGCATTCTGGATATCGGCGTTGGTGCGAACTGTATTTATCCGCTGATTGGCGTACATGAATATGGCTGGCGTTTTACCGGTAGTGAAACCAGCAGCCAGGCGTTAAGCAGTGCGCAGGCGATCATCAGTGCTAATCCGGGGCTTAACCGCGCCATTCGTCTGCGTCGGCAAAAAGAGAGTGGGGCGATTTTTAACGGTATTATCCACAAAAACGAGCAATACGACGCGACCTTGTGTAACCCGCCATTCCACGATTCCGCCGCTGCGGCACGGGCGGGTAGTGAGCGTAAACGGCGTAACCTGGGGCTGAACAAAGACGATGCACTGAACTTTGGTGGTCAGCAACAGGAGCTGTGGTGTGACGGCGGTGAAGTCGCTTTTATCAAAAAGATGATTGAAGAGAGCAAAGGCTTCGCGAAGCAGGTGATTTGGTTTACCTCGTTGGTATCTCGTGGCGAAAACTTACCGCCGTTGTATCGTGCTCTGACGGACGTGGGCGCGGTGAAAGTGGTCAAAAAAGAGATGGCCCAGGGGCAAAAGCAGAGTCGCTTTATTGCCTGGACCTTTATGAACGACGAGCAGCGCCGTCGTTTTGTCAATCGCCAGCGTTAAAGTGTCGGTTCTCCCGGTGGCAGCGGTTCAGCCGGGGCCGCGCCCGGAGCGGGCAGCACCTGATAAGTCTGTACCGGCGCGCGAACGCCAGCCAGGTCGAAATGTTTTTTCACCTGGCTGTCGAGGGCAAAGCGTACCGTCCACTGTTTGAGTGGCAGCGTAGTGAACGAAACTCGCAGTGTAAATGCGGTATTGCTTAAGCCGACAATCCCGGCAAAGTTCGGTTCACCGATAATCAACCCGCGAATTTCTTCGTTTGCCATCAATTCCGCTACCGCATCTTTCAGCGCCTGATTGGCTTTATCAGCATCTTCATGGCGATCAACATCGTAATTTGCCACTACCGAACCAATGCCGCGGACGAAGTTAGCAAAGGTGGTAATCGAAGACCACGGAATGATGTGATACGCCCCGGTATCCTGACGCACTCCCACGGAGCGAATCGACATCCGTTCCACAGTGCCGGTCAACGGCCCGATAGTCACTAAATCACCGGTATTCATGCCGTTTTCAAACTGTATAAACACGCCGGTGATGATATCTTTCACCAGCGTTTGCGAACCAAATGAGATAGCCAGACCTAATGCCCCGGCACCTGCCAGCAATGGCGCGATATTGACGCCGATTTCTGACAACACAATCATGATGGTGATGGTACTGATAATCACCGCCAGCGCGTTGCGAAACAGCGTCAGCAGAGTACGCGTACGGGCGCTCGGTAGCGGGCGGCCATGAATATCCGAAGCCAGCCGGTTTTCGATCAAACTGGCGAGCACCGTCCAGCCAACCGCCGAGAAGAAAAGGATGAGTGCGATACGGATCAGGATATCTACGGTTTTCTGCCCCGCGCCGTTTTGCAGCCAGTTCCAGAAATCGAACAATCCCCATGCGCTCAACAGCAGCATTACCGCCACGCAGACTGTCAGAATACGCGCTGTTTTCAGTGCCGCCGAAAGCCATCCATTCAGCCGTTTTTGCAGTTCCGGATAATTACGCTGAGTATGTGGCGAGAGAGTGATGGTCTTCGCCAACCAGCGGGAAAACATACCGGAAACAAACGCGGCGATACCAATAATCGCCAGGCTGCGTACCGTTGCACCCATCATAAATTTCAGGCTGTTGCCCGGATCGAACAACGAAAAGAAAAACAGCACGATAAAATAGGCGCTTGCCAACCAGTGCCACACCAGCGCAAAAGCGCGAATAAACAGGCTGAAAAAGGCCAGCGAGTGTTCCGCGAAGTTGAGCAAATGCTGCGTAATCTCTTTTTTATTACGAAAGATCAGGTACAGCGCCCAGACGGTCATGCACAGCATAATGATGACGTTCGCTAGCGCACCGATTTGCACATTCACCTGATTAGAGATAATCGGCACAGCCACAATCAGACCATACCCAATCAGGCTGCTTAACCAGCTCAGGCGACGACTCCAGTAACGGGCGCTTTCGTCCTGAATCGTGAACGGGCGCAGCTCCGCCACATTGGGGCAAAAAATCAGGCGTAGTACGGCTTTGAAAAATTCAATCAGGGCAAAGGCATTGAGAAACAAACTTTGTTGGAAAGCGATGGTGCGACTGCCCGCATTCAGGTTGTCGCTTAAGACCTGGCCGACAAATAATGTCAGTGCCAGTAACAGCAGGTCGATAATAAACGCCCCGATAATCATCGCCGGAAGCTGCAACCAGTTACTGCGCTCACGATTTTTTTGCCGCGCCCACTGGCCCATTTTGCGATACAGCGGCAGTGCGCACAGGCGAATCAGCCAGTAAAAACCAAACACTAATACCGCTAACATTGAAAAATGGGTCAACGCATTGCTGAAGGTTTGTGGATTAAACGGCTTATGCGGGGAGCCGGTGATATTGCGATAAAGTTGTCCGAAGCGGGCAGAAAGGGCTTCACCATAATGGCGGCTGACTTCGGTGACTTTTTGCAGCACGGTTTGCTCTTCAACCAGCGTCGGCGGCACGATCTTCGGTACGGGTTCCGCAGGGGGCGTCGCGGCGACGGTGCGCAACTGGTCGATCAACTCTTTACGCGAGGTGTCATTATCCAGCACATCCGCCAGTGCGCCATAGGCCGCTTTTTTTTGTTCGATATCCGGTTCCGGGGCCGGTTCAGTCGTTGAGTCCGTTGTCGTTGTGGTTGTAACGCCGGGTATGGATACCGCGTGGGCAGGTGCGCCCAGCAGGCAGAAGAGGATGAACAGGATCCACCGCATGACTCCTCCAGTGAGAAAACAGAGCAAAAAGATAAGTATAGATGCTGGAGGAGGGGCGATTTTAAATGAGAGGAATCTGGTGTGCCTCCCTTTCGGGGGAAAGGGAGGCTGAGAAGTTAAGAGACGTGCTGCAAAAATTCCTGCAAGCGCTGGCTCGGTGGGTTCTTGATCAACACCTGCGGATCGCCATCTTCCGCAATCCGGCCTTTGTCGATAAAGATCAGGCGCGAAGCGACTTTCTCGGCAAAACCGATTTCGTGTGTCACGATCACCATCGTCATCCCTTCTTCAGCCAGATCCTGCATAACCTTCAGCACTTCATGGCGCAGTTCCGGGTCAAGAGCGGAAGTCGGTTCATCAAATAGCATCATTTTCGGCTTCACCGCCAGCGCGCGGGCAATCGCCACACGCTGCTGCTGACCACCAGAAAGTTCGGAAGGGTAGTGATGTGCACGTTCTGCCAGACCGACTTTCGCCAGCAGTTCACGCGCCAGTTTTTCCGCCTCTTCTTTGTTCGCGCCACGTACACGTAGCGGGCCAAACATGACGTTTTCCAGCGCCGTCAGATGCGGGAAAAGGTAAAACTGCTGGAACACCATACCCGCTTCCTGGCGAATCAGGCGCTCGTCAACTTTCGGATCGTTAACCTTCAGGCCATCGACAATCAGATCGCCGGAGGTGATTTCTTCCAGTTTGTTGATGCAACGCAGCAGGGTCGATTTACCGGAACCGGACGGCCCGATAATCACCACGACTTCGCCCTGAGCAATGTTCAAATCGATATTGTGCAGCACCTGGGTTGGACCAAAATGCTTGGAGACGTTTTTAAATTCAATCACAGGATTTTCATCCTTCTTTCCAGACGACGCAGAATAAAGCTCAGCACCAGGGTAATAATCAGATAGAACACCGCCACGGCGCTCCAGATCTCAAGGGCGCGGAAATTACCGGCAATAATTTCTTGCCCCTGACGGGTCAGTTCCGCCACGCCGATAACAATAAACAGCGAGGTGTCTTTAATGCTGATGATCCACTGGTTACCCAGCGGCGGCAGCATACGACGCAGTGCCAGCGGTAAAATGACGTAGCGAATGGTTTCCCAACGTGAAAGACCGAGCGCCAGTCCTGCTTCACGGAAACCTTTGTGGATAGACAGCACCGCACCACGCGTGATTTCCGCAATGTATGCGCCGGAGTTGATCATGATGGTGACCACCGCCGCAGTAAATGGGTCGATGCGTAAGTCGTTAAACGCCATCGGCAGGGCGAAGTAGATAAACATCACCTGGACGACGATAGGTGTGCCGCGGATCACTTCAATAAAGACCAGCGCGACGTGGTTGGATATCCAACCACCGAAGGTGCGTGCAAAACCTGCCAGCAATCCGATCACCAGGCCGCCAGCCAGACCGAGGACAGAAATCCACAGGGTCATTTTGGCACCTTCAATCAGAAGCGGAATGGCAGGCCAGATGGCACTCCAGTCAAACTGCATATGTTGTTCCTGTTACCGTGGTGTAAATAATCAAATTCAGGGTAATTAACGGCCCCGGAGCGGGTTTGCGCCCCTCACCCTAATCCTCTCCCCAGAGGGGAGAGGGAACTGCCAGTGCGCTTTACAGGCGTAGCATTATTATTTCGGTTCAGTACCGAACCATTTTTTGTAGATTTCGTTGTAAGTTCCGTTCTCGCGCAGGGTTTTCAATGCGCCGTTGACTTTGTCACGCAGCTCGTCGCTACCTTTCGGGAACGCAATACCGTATTGCTGTGCTTCCAGAGAGTCACCTACCGCTTTGAACTGACCGTTACCGGCGGTTTTGATGAAGTACAGAATGTTTGGCGTATCGTGCAGAACGGCATCTGCGCGGTTGGTGCCCAGTTCCATATAGGCGTTATCAATGTTCGGGAACTGACGCAGATCTTTAGTTTTGATGTTTGCTTTCGCGTAATCAACGGAGCCAGTGCCGCTCTTCACAGCAACCACTTTCCCGTCGAGATCTTTCACGCTTTTCACATCGTTATTGTTAGCTTTCACCATCACTAACAGGCCGCTTTTGTAGTAGCCGTCAGAGAAATCGATCGCTTTTTTACGCTCGTCGGTAATGGTGATGCCCGCCAGCGCCAGATCGACGTTTTTGGTTTGCAGTGCCGGAATGATCCCACTGAAATCCATCGGCTTCAGTTCGTAATCCAGCTTCAGCTCTTTAGCGATGGCAGCCCACAGATCAACGTCAAAGCCCACGTATTTATCGCCCTGTTTAAATTCAAACGGAACGAAGGCGGTATCCGTCGCGACAACTAATTTTTTATCCGCGGCATGAGAAGAAACCGCAAAAGCCAGGGTCAGTGCAGCCAGTGAAACTTTTAATACAGACTTCATAGCATTTCCTTTTTTCTATCCACGGGACGATCCCCTGCGTGACATTCACATATATGAAAAAATCGTGCCAGTTTTGCAACTCATTGATTTATCGAGATGCGGTAAAAACGTAATGCACGATTTATAGGGCAATACCCTGAAGATGCACCATTCTGGGGCACCAAACTGGTGCGCTAAAATTGTGCACTCAACACAGTGATTATTTAGCGTAAAACCTGATGAAAAAACAATCTTTATGTAACGATTGTGTGATGATGTGGATACAAAAAATTTACTTTGATGGTCGCGGACAGCGGATGGATGCACTAAATAAGTGCGTTGAGGCGGATTGCAAAACAAAACGGCCTCCTGTCAGGAAGCCGCTGTTATCGTTTACTAAATTTCTGCACCATCAGCGATGGATTTATTCGATGTTAGACTCGATAAACCACAGGAATTTATCCAGGTCGCGAGACGCGGCGGTCAGGATATCTGCGGTGTCGTCATCTTTCGCTTCGCCAATCGCTTTACGTACATCATTAGCGACAATCGCGTAACGGTCAGCCAGTTCTTTCAGGTGATCCTGAACGTTGTGGATGTCCAGCGGGTAACTTTTCAGCGGGGTTTTGCTGTTGATAACTTGAGTGGTCCCCAGAGCTACACCGCCCAGCTGCACTGCACGTTCTGCCATGGTATCCAGATGATCGATCAGTGCGGTGCGGAAGCCATCCAGCATTTCATGTACGGCAATGAAGTTAGCGCCGCGCATGTTCCAGTGCGCTTGTTTGGTAATCAAAGAAAGATCAATAAACTGGATAACCTGGCGATTCAGCAACTCTACTGTTGCTTTTTTCTCGCTGTCAGAGACATCGTTGCGGGTATAAAGCAGATTGGTCGCTTTTGATTTAACTAATTTAGCGGTACTCATAATTTCATATCCTCTTGATGTTATGTCCCAGTAATTAACGAGACTAAGTATAGCACCGGCTATGTGTTCCGCTATTCTGGCTGTTCCTATCACACTAATAGTGGTAACAAGCGTGAAAAACAAAACTAATAAAAATTCAATCAGTTAGATATATTGATAAGAACAATTCTTATTTATTGGCTCGCCAGGAATTTTCGGAATAAATATGCTTTTGCATAATTCGATATATAAAGACGGTGTGGAGGAAAAGTAGCGAGAAATTCTGCATGGTTATGCATAACCATGCAGAAATGTAAATTTAATTAATGTCTAATTCTTTTATTTTGCTCTCTTTGCGTACTGTCAGCGTAGAACCCATTGAAGCGGCGATGATAGCGCCGAGCGCCAGCAGCTGTATGGGTGTCAATGTTTCTCCGAGGAAAATCATCCCGGAAACGGCAGCCAGCGCCGGTTCCATGCTCATCAGCGTACCAAATGTCCGTGTTGGCAAATGGGTGAGGGCAATCATTTCCAGCGAATAAGGCAGAGCGGTCGAGAGAATAGCGACCGCCAGACCCAATGGAATAACCGACCAGTGCCAGAGTGCTTCACCAGCCTGAAGCGCTCCAATTGGCACGAAAATTAACGCTGCAATCAACGAACCAATTGCCACCGTCGCAGGGCCATGTTCCGCTCCTGCGCGTTGCCCACTTAAAATGTAAATAGCCCAACAAGCCCCTGCTCCCAGTGCCAGCGCACAGCCGGTTAAATCGACATGGGAAACGTCTTGCCCCAGCGGTAGCAGGAACCACAGACCAAGAACCGCCAGCACAACCCAGACGAAATCTACCGGGCGACGAGAAGAGAACAGCGCCACCGCCAGTGGTCCGGTGAACTCAAGCGCCACCGCAATACCCAGTGGGACCGTTTGAATAGAAAGATAAAAAAGATAATTCATCCCACCCAGCGAAACGCCGTAAAACAACAGCGGTAATCGTTGCTCTTTGGCAAAGCGCAGTCGCCATGGCTTAAAGAACGCGATGAGGATCAGCGTTCCTAATGCCAGACGCAGCGCAGTGACACCCGGTGCACCCACCAGAGGAAAAAGTGACTTAGCTAACGAGGCTCCACCCTGAATAGACGCCATGGCAACGAGCAATATGACTATTGGTAACCAGACCGGCATTTTACGTAATGAACCAGGCATCCTTTCTCCCACAAATATCTAAACCTAAGTAAAGCGTGGAGTGTACTGGATATACCCAATGCTGGTTGAGCATTTGTTGAAAAAATTTTCCCCCGTTTTGACTAAAATGCGCCAGGATTGATGGAATCATTAGTCTGGTGATTAGGAATAATCTGGATGAATGACAGGGAATACATGCGTAATACTTACGCAGTTCTCTGAAAAAGTGATTTAAATTTAGATGGATAGCGGTGTATGGAAACGTTCTGTTACATGAAATGGCCCGTTAGACATCATAAATCGCGAAGAGTTTCCCATTAATTTTTGATATATTTAAAACTTAGGACTTATTTGAATCACATTTGAGGTGGTTATGAAAAAAATTGCATGTCTTTCAGCACTGGCCGCAGTTCTGGCTTTCACCGCAGGTACTTCCGTAGCTGCGACTTCTACCGTAACTGGCGGTTACGCACAGAGCGACGCTCAGGGCCAAATGAACAAAATGGGCGGTTTCAACCTGAAATACCGCTATGAAGAAGACAACAGCCCGCTGGGTGTGATCGGTTCTTTCACTTACACCGAGAAAAGCCGTACTGCAAGCTCTGGTGACTACAACAAAAACCAGTACTACGGCATCACTGCTGGTCCGGCTTACCGCATTAACGACTGGGCAAGCATCTACGGTGTAGTGGGTGTGGGTTACGGTAAATTCCAGACCACTGAATACCCGACCTACAAACACGACACCAGCGACTACGGTTTCTCCTACGGTGCAGGTCTGCAGTTTAACCCGATGGAAAACGTTGCTCTGGACTTCTCTTACGAGCAGAGCCGTATTCGTAGCGTTGACGTAGGCACCTGGATTGCCGGTGTTGGTTACCGCTTCTAATCACTTCGGTGATATAAAAAATCCGCCTCTCGGGGCGGATTTTTGTTTTTAAGGTTTCGGGTCGAAAATATCGGTTCCGAGATGGTTGTAATCTACCTTCTGTAACTGGAAGTTGGTGATATATATCGGCCCGGCTTTCTTCTCAGAGATAAACGGGTATTTGATGTTAATTTCCTTCGCTTTAATTCCCGTCCACTGGGAGAAAAAGCCTAAGAAGTCATTGGCAGAGCGGCGGGCTTTAATCACCCGATGCGCTTTATCGTCGCTCGAAATGACCATAAAAGGCACCTGGAAATTCTGCTGATATTTATCATCATGGGCAAGGTATTGCACGTCTTTGCCGCGCTCTTTAAAGGCCAGACCGTGGTCAGAAAAGTAAACCAGCGAGAAGCTGCTGCCGCTGTTGCGTAACTGATCGTACAGCTTACGCAGTAAATCGTCCGTTTGCGTCATGGTATAGAGATAGCACGACGTTTCTTTCGATTGCACAAAGGTTTCGTATTTGCCTTGTGTCCGGTCGCAGGCCTGTGGATGTGAGCCCATCAGATGTAGAACAATCAGCTGCGGTTGCGAGTGCTCTTGTGCCAGCACTTGAGCGGTCATATCCAGTAACGCTTCGTCTTTCGTGTTTTTATCTGCTTCAAAATTACCTTCTTTCAGGAAGTACACTTCATCTGCCCGTTTGGCGATGCTGGCGATAGCGGTATCGTATTCGCCGATTTGACCCTGGTTGGAAAACCACCAGGTCTGGAAGCCCGCGCGATTTGCCAGGGTGACAAAGTTATCTTGAAACTGTGGTTTGCCATCGACTACGCGATTGAGTGTTAAGCCAAGCGATTTCTGCGTGGAGCCACTGGCGGCAATATAGTCAGCAAAAAGCAAACCGTTAACGCTGCTGGCAAACGGGGTATTATCCCAGTGACCGCCAAAGGCACCGAGGGCATCGCGACGCGCACTTTCACCGATCACCACCACATAGGTCTGATATTTCGGCTTAACGGCAGTGACCGTCCAGGTATCTTTCATTCCGGAAAGTTTTGCCATCCGTTCTTGCTCTTCAATCACCTCGTTATTATTGACGATGACATCCTTAGCAAAACGAAATACCGGATAGCCAGTATCTTTCAGTTTAAATACGCCGCCCCAGGCCAGATTTTGCACGGGAGCAACAAAAAATGTCGCCACACTGAATACCAGACACAGACTGTCGAAGGTATTCCAGCGCGCTTTTTCGCTCTCTTTTTTCCGCCTGATTGCTATTACGCCGAGCGCAAAAATAAATAAGCCGACCAGGTAGCTGTACCACGGAAAAATCGTCAGGATTTCGGTCGACTCTTCCATATTGGTGGAATGCAATGCCAGCAAGGTATTGAAGTTAGGCGCGCCGTAGGCCTGTGCAAAAGGGAAATAACAAGCGGCGACCAGTGAACTGACGCCGAGCAGAACTTTTTGCACGCGAGGCAATGTTCGCCATAGCAAAAGCAAAATAGCCGTAAATGCGGCGGTGTATAGCAAACTGAAGGGGTAACCTAAGCCGAGGTTAATTAATAGCGACTGTAAAAAGTAGAACGCAGTCCACGGGCTAAATACCCGGCTACGGGTAACAAGCGATTCTTTGAGGGTTAAATTCATATGCCACTATCGTAACAAACGCCATGTGCTTACCCTGGCGTCAAGGGTCAATACCTGCAAGAGTGCGTGAAGAGGGGAAAAGGGTCCGCATCCGCGAGCCGCAATATACGCAGGGCTGCAAGAAGATAGAGCGAGCTGCCGTTCAGGTCAACTACTGACGAACAAATCTTTTGCGAAGGGGATTGCAAATCCGACAAAAAGTGGGGTTTTTCAGAGCAAAACGCGTTGTGCCTGCATAAAAGCAGGAGTGAAGCGGCGTACCGCGACGCCGCTATTTATCGGAAGGTTTATCTTGCTGCGGTTTGTTGTTGACCATATCGCACAACATAGAGAGCAGCATTAACCGTACTTTAAAGGGAGAATGACTAAACACGCGCATACACCTCTTGAACTCATTCATAAGACCTCCTGACTTGCTAATCCCGTCGATCCTTGAGGGATGATTGCATTACATACAGATATAGCACAGGCTATATTATATAGCTATTGCTAAAACGTTAATTTTTTGTACCTTCGCAACTCTGGTTTACAATGTGCGCACGAAATGAGAACGCTATGTATGCGTCACCATAATGAGGAAGCACAATGAGTCGTCGCGCAGGTACGCCAACAGCAAAAAAAGTGACGCAGTTAGTGAATGTGGAAGAGCACGTTGAAGGGTTCCGCCAGGTCAGAGAGGCACACCGGCGCGAGCTTATTGATGATTACGTTGAGCTGATTTCTGACTTGATCAGGGAAGTGGGGGAAGCTCGTCAGGTGGACATGGCTGCTCGTCTGGGCGTTTCGCAACCGACGGTGGCTAAAATGCTCAAACGACTGGCAACCATGGGGCTGATTGAAATGATCCCCTGGCGTGGCGTGTTTTTAACGGCAGAAGGAGAGAAACTGGCGCAGGAAAGCCGCGAGCGACATCAGATAGTCGAAAATTTCTTGTTGGTGTTGGGCGTCAGTCCGGAAATCGCCCGTCGCGACGCGGAAGGCATGGAGCACCATGTTAGTGAAGAGACGCTGGATGCCTTTCGTTTGTTTACCCAGAAACACGGTGCCAAATGAGCCTGCCTTTTTTACGCACGCTGCAAGGCGATCGTTTTTTTCAGTTATTAATTCTTGTTGGCATCGGATTAAGTTTTTTTGTTCCCTTTGCACCGAAATCCTGGCCTGCTGCTATCGACTGGCACACCATCATCACCTTAAGCGGTCTGATGCTGCTGACCAAAGGTGTGGAGTTAAGCGGTTATTTTGATGTGCTGGGGCGCAAAATGGTGCGCCGCTTTGCTACGGAGCGACGGCTGGCGATGTTTATGGTGCTGGCGGCGGCGCTACTTTCTACCTTTCTGACCAACGATGTCGCGCTGTTTATAGTTGTTCCGCTGACCATCACGCTAAAAAGACTGTGTGAGATCCCGGTTAATCGACTGATTATTTTTGAGGCGCTGGCAGTCAATGCGGGTTCGCTACTGACGCCGATTGGCAACCCGCAAAATATTCTTATCTGGGGTCGTTCTGGTCTTTCGTTTGCCGGGTTTATTGCCCAAATGGCACCGCTGGCTGGCGCAATGATGCTGACACTCCTGCTACTGTGCTGGTGTTGTTTCCCTGGAAAGGCGCTGCAATATCATACGGGGGCGCAAACACCTGAGTGGAAACCGCGGCTGGTGTGGAGTTGTCTGGGGCTGTATATCGTCTTTCTGACGGCGCTGGAGTTAAAACAAGAGCTGTGGGGACTGGTGATTGTAGCGGCGGGCTTTGCGCTGCTGGCTCGTCGCGTGGTGATCAGCGTGGACTGGACGCTGCTGCTGGTATTTATGGCGATGTTTATCGACGTCCATTTGCTGACCCAACTGCCAGCTTTGCAGGGCGTGTTGAGCAATGTGAGCCATTTATCCGAACCCGGATTATGGTTAACGGCAATTGGTTTATCGCAGGTGATCAGTAATGTGCCGAGCACGATTTTGCTCCTCAATTATGTGCCACCGTCTTTATTACTGGCATGGGCGGTAAACGTCGGTGGCTTTGGTTTATTACCCGGATCGCTGGCAAATTTGATTGCATTACGGATGGCGAACGATCGCCGTATCTGGTGGCGTTTTCATCTTTATTCGATACCGATGCTGTTGTGGGCGGCGCTGGTGGGATACGTTTTATTCGTTATGCTCCCGGCCTGGTAGGGTCTGGCAAATAAAAAAGGCGGATGATGAGTCCGCCTCTGTTTTACGTTTTGACGATTAATTCAGACGAACCGGCATCCCGGAACGATTTTTGATCGCTTCATCCAGAACAACCTGGTCAACATCAGGCTGACCAGTTACTGTCTGCACGCTCTTGGTCAGGGTAATTGGCACAATTTCCTGACCTTCAAACTGGGCTTCGGTGGTAGACAGCGGGTTATGGACTTCAATATAACGGCTGCCGTCAGGCTCGGTGGTCGCTTTTACCGGCTCATCAATAAACTGTACGCGAGTACCGACCGGTACTTTCTCGAACAGGAATTTGATGTCTTCGTTACGCAGACGCACACAGCCATGACTTACACGCAGACCGATACCGAAGTTGGCGTTGGTGCCATGGATAGCGTACAGGCGACCGATGTAGAGTGCATACAGCCCCATCGGGTTATCCGGACCTGCCGGAACGACAGCCGGAAGCGGTTCGCCCGCAGCGCGGTACTCTGCGTGCATTTTTGCGGTCGGCGTCCAGGTCGGGCCTGCTTTCTTACGCTCAACTTTGGTGGTCCAGTTGATAGGCGTGTCTTTGCCTAACTGACCAATGCCGATGGGCAGCACGATAACGGTGTTGCTGCCTTTCGGATAGTAATAGAGACGCATCTCTGCGCTGTTAATGACAATGCCTTCATGAACGGTATCCGGCAGGATCAGCTGCTGCGGAATGTTCAGTACAGTACCGCCTTTCGGCAGGAAGGTATCCACACCCGGGTTAGCTTCCATCATGTTGGAAAGACCCATCTGGTACTCGGCGGCAAAATACTCCAGCGGCTGAGTGTTACCTTCAGGAATGGTGATCACCTGATTCTGACCAACCACGCGACTCCCGTCGGTTGGCAGAGGATAAGTTACCGCAGAGGCGGTACTGCAAAAGCCGACAACAGCGAAGGCCGCTGCGAATAATGTTTTCAATTTCATATTCATGTTAAGCGAGATTTAGTGCCTGGCAGGCCATTGGGTTGAGAATATTAGAGTATTGGAAGCGCATTATAAGTTCATTCCAGCTCACAGTGAAATCAGATGTGTACGAAATCACATTTTTTGCCTTTGGGAAGAGTGTAGACCTTAAGCGGGGGACGGGATCTTCTTTCAGACTTATGGCATAATACGCGGTTTGTCATATCTCTTTTCAGGATACGCCTGTGTTAGTTTCCAGTAACGTCACCATGCAGTTCGGCAGTAAGCCGTTGTTTGAAAACATTTCCGTCAAGTTTGGCGGCGGCAACCGTTACGGCCTGATTGGCGCGAACGGTAGTGGTAAATCCACCTTTATGAAGATCCTCGGCGGCGACTTAGAGCCGACGCTGGGTAACGTTTCCCTCGATCCCAACGAGCGCATTGGTAAATTGCGTCAGGATCAGTTTGCCTTTGAAGAGTTCACCGTGCTGGATACGGTGATCATGGGGCATAAAGAGTTGTGGGAAGTGAAGCAGGAGCGCGACCGCATCTATGCTTTGCCGGAAATGAGTGAAGAAGACGGCTATAAAGTGGCCGATCTGGAAGTGAAATACGGCGAAATGGACGGTTACTCTGCGGAAGCTCGCGCCGGTGAACTGTTGCTTGGCGTGGGAATTCCAGTGGAACAGCACTACGGCCCGATGAGTGAAGTTGCTCCTGGCTGGAAGCTGCGTGTGCTGCTGGCGCAGGCGCTGTTTGCTGATCCGGACATTCTCCTGCTCGACGAACCGACCAACAACCTCGACATCGACACCATTCGTTGGCTGGAACAGGTGCTGAACGAGCGTGACAGCACCATGATCATCATCTCGCACGACCGTCACTTCCTTAACATGGTTTGTACCCACATGGCGGATCTGGATTACGGTGAACTGCGCGTTTATCCGGGCAACTACGATGAGTACATGACGGCGGCGACTCAGGCGCGTGAACGTCTGCTGGCTGATAACGCCAAGAAGAAAGCGCAGATTGCTGAGTTGCAATCTTTCGTTAGCCGCTTTAGTGCCAACGCCTCGAAATCTCGCCAGGCAACTTCGCGCGCACGCCAGATTGATAAAATCAAACTTGAAGAGGTGAAAGCCTCCAGCCGTCAGAACCCGTTCATCCGTTTTGAACAGGATAAGAAACTGTTCCGTAACGCGCTGGAAGTGGAAGGTCTGACCAAAGGGTTTGATAACGGTCCCCTGTTTAAAAATCTCAACCTGCTGCTGGAAGTGGGTGAAAAACTGGCGGTACTGGGTACCAACGGCGTCGGTAAATCAACGCTGCTGAAAACGCTGGTGGGCGATCTGCAACCGGACAGCGGCACCGTAAAATGGTCTGAAAACGCGCGCATTGGTTACTACGCCCAGGACCACGAATATGAGTTCGAAAATGATCTGACCGTATTCGAATGGATGAGTCAGTGGAAGCAGGAAGGCGATGACGAGCAGGCGGTACGCAGCATTCTCGGTCGTTTGCTGTTCAGCCAGGACGACATCAAAAAACCAGCTAATGTGCTTTCCGGTGGGGAAAAAGGGCGGATGCTGTTTGGTAAGTTAATGATGCAGAAACCAAATATTCTAATCATGGACGAACCGACCAACCACCTGGATATGGAATCTATCGAGTCGCTGAACATGGCGCTGGAACTGTATCAGGGAACGCTGATCTTTGTTTCTCACGACCGTGAGTTTGTAAGCTCCCTGGCGACCCGCATTCTGGAAATCACCCCGGAACGCGTGATCGACTTTAGCGGTAATTACGAAGATTACCTGCGTAGTAAAGGGATCGAGTAAGTTATTATCAGTAGCCCTGATAGGGTCAGGGCTACTGAAACTGATGACAAATGCAAAATTGCCTGATGCGCTACGCTTATCAGGCCTGACAGCGTATCGCAATATATTGAATTTTCAGGACTTTGTAGACCGGATAAGGCGTTAACGCCGCATCCGTCATGAACAAAGCGCACTTTGTCAGCAATCAGAGCAACACCGAACCTGCTTTCTTAACCTCACATCAATTCACTTCTACTAATCCATCACCTCTCAAACATCCATGCCCAGCGCGCGCTTACCGTGAATGTTCAGATCATCCAGCGTAAATCGGCCATCCCAGTTTGCTTCATAATCTTCTCGAGGGAAATCGCCCGGTGATGCCCCTTTTTCCAGTGCTTTCCTGACGTTATGCGCATAAGCCCGGTTTTTCTCACACATCGGCGCGGCAGGGATATACATCACATTCCCCCAGCCTTGTTGATTATTTACCGGTGCGACGGAGTGGATCACGTCGCAGTGCCACCAGACGGAATCCCCCGCTGTAATAGCTGGAATGGAAGTGAGTGCTTTAATCAGTAGTGGATGCCATCTCTCTGAAATGGGCAGAACTTTGCCAGGAGCGACCCCACACAACTCATCGTCCGGTACGTCATCCAGCAGTGGGCGCAATAAAACATACGCCATCGCTTCCGGGATTGGCACCACATGCAATAATCCCTGTCCTGGTAACATATCGGAAAGCGCCGTCCAGCCTTGAAAAGTGCGGAACACCGAACATTTTGTGGTGTTATCTACCGTGTACTCTTCAACATCAGTACGGTATGCAGCATCCCACGGATCGTAATCGTCGACATTACCGTTGAAAACATGGGCAAAAACACGCTGATAAGCGGGTAATAACCAACGTTCCAGCGCCCCAGAATCAGTGTGTGCACCCAGACCTTTAGACGTCGTGCCTGGTGGGCGGCGGCGGATCCTGTCCGGATAGATCACGCTAATATCGGGATCAAACCACTGCCTGCCGTTGCTTTCAGACTTCCACAGGCGGTTAAGGAAAGATTGCAGCGCCGCCATATTGTCACTTTGTCGCGCCTGCATTTGTGCCTGCGACCAGTAAATAGGGTAGATTTCAGGACGAGATGCCTCCAGCGATCCAAAGAAGCTGTCGCCGGGACCTTTATAAACATCATCAAAATGATTGGCATCAAGATAGTCAAGCATTGCGCGATCCCATGCCAGTGCCTGTTCGCGGGGGAAATGGCCTTTAATTACTGCACAGCCGCGACGTTTAATTTCATTGCGCGTGGCTTCACTCACTGTACCTGCTGCAACGTCGCTATATGGGACTTCCGGCCAAACCGGTAATCCTTGCCCTTTGAGGGCGTCTATTTCTGCTACACGTGCTTCGATTTTTGCAGAGAGTTTATCGAAGACCTGTTGTACATCGCCGATCTGTTGTCGCAGCTCCGCTTTCATCTTACGGATAGCCGTTTTCGCATCTGTTGGCAGTGTCTCATAGGTAAAAGTCATATCAACCTCACAACTTTCGTTCGAAAGTGAAAATAGTTATGATTGATACTTTAAGTTAAAAATAAGTTAACGCAAGATGAAAATCTTGAGTAAGTGCACAAAGTGAGCAAAAAAGAGAGATGCCGGAACGATTGCTCCGGCCGGGAAAAGGTTACTTATTGAAAGGAGCGGTGTTATCCAGCACCGCCTGAATCACATTCAGCGCGCCTTCATGATTATTATCATCGGTAGCGTAACGGGAGATTTGTTTAATGTTTTCCGCAGCATTGCCCATCGCAAAGGAATAACGCGCCATTTTCAGCATCTCCGCATCGTTACCGCTGTCGCCAATCGCTACCACATTTTGCGGTGACAGATCCCAGCGTTTCAGTAACCGCGAAATACCATTCGCTTTATGCAGGCCAGGAATAATCAGGTCGATAAAGCCAAAACCACTGGTGACGGGCTTCATAATGCCATCGAGCGTAATATGCAGTTTGTCGATCACTAACGGGATTTGTTCGTCAGGCAGGTTGAGCGAAAACTTGAACAGTACATCATCAATATCCTGGTAATCTTTCACAGGTTTCAGACGATGGTAGTGTTTTGCCATTAGCGCGACGAATGCTTCTGGCGCATTCTCACTGACATACGCGCTTTGCAAACCGCAGGCAACAAAATTGAGCTGCTTGTCTTTCAGCAGTTCACCAATGACAACTCTTGATTCATGTCGGGTCAGTTCGCCGTGGAACAGTTGCTTGCCATGTTCGTAAACCAGTGCGCCGTTTTCCGCGACAAAAGAGATCTCATCCTTTAGCTCAGGAAAGAACGAAATAAGCTGGTAATACTGATTACCGCTGGCGACAACGAACTCAATGCCGCGCTTTTTAAGTTCCTGATATTGCACCATAAAACGCTCATTGTTGTACGTTTTGGCGTCGCTCAGAAAAGTACCGTCCATGTCTGTGACGATAACTTTTACGCTCATAGATGTGCTCCTGACAATGAATGCAAACCGCCACAGTGTAATGACAATGTGACGCGGAGCACAAATTTATTTCGGATTAAAATAATATCGATGGGATGAGTATTTTCGCCCGGCAACAACCGTTACCGGGCGAAGGAGATTACAGCATATGTTCAGTACGGGCGATGATATCGTCCTGTGCGTCTGGAGAGAGCGCAGTGAAGAAGGCGGAATAACCCGCTACGCGCACCACCAGATCGCGGTACTGATCCGGATGCTTTTTCGCTTCCAGCAGCGTTTCGCGGGAAACGATGTTGTACTGAATATGCCAGCCTTTATGCACCTCAAAGAAGGTACGTAGCAGGATCATCAGTTTCTGCTTGTCAGATTCGTTCTCCAGCGTTGCCGGATTCAGTTTCTGGTTGAGCAACACGCCGCCGAGAATCGCTGCCGTAGGCAGTTTACCCACCGAGCCAATGACCGCAGTAGGGCCAAGATGATCAGTACCGGAAGCCGGGCTTGCGCCTTCTGCCAGCGGGGTGTGGGCTTTACGCCCGTCCGGCGTTGCCATAGTTTGCGCGCCAAACGGTACGTTAGCGGAGATAGACGACGTACCCGCGTAATAGTTGCCGCCAATCGGACCACGACCGTAGCGCGGATTATGGTACTGCTTCAGTTCGTCGATATAGGTCTGATAAGCGCGAGCCAGCAGCGTATCGACAGTATCATCGTCGTTGCCGTACTTCGGCGCGCCGTTAATCAGCCGCTGACGCAGCTGCTCGTGCGTCAGGCCGTCGAAGTCATCCGCCAGTGCGGCAGCCAGTTGTTGCTGACCAATCGCGCCCTGTTCAAACACCAGTTTCTTCACTGCCGCCAGGCTGTTGCCGAGGTTAGCAATGCCGACCTGCAGGCCCGATACCCAGTCATATTTCGCGCCGCCTTGCTTGATACTTTTCGCTCGCTCAATGCAGTCATCCACCAGCGCCGAGCAGAGAATATCGTGCACGTTCTCTTCCAGCATGGTGTCGACGACATATTCGATTTCGATTGATTTACGGGTGTAATAACGGATTTGCGTGTCCCACGCGTCCATCACTTCATCGAAGTTGTTGAAGTTACCCGCTGACAACGCTTTTTCTTGTGGCAGGAACACTTTGCCGCTGGTGGCATCACGACCGCCTTCCAGCGCCGCCAGCATCACGCGGGCGAAGTTGATAAAGCTCATCCCGGTGCAGCGATAGCCCCATTTGCCACCGACGGCGGTTTCGATACAGCCAATCGCCGCGTAGTCGTAAGCGTCCTGCGGTTCAATACCGAGTTTAATAAATTCCGGGATGACGATTTCGTCGTTGTTGAACGCGGGCATCCCGAAGCCGCAGCGAATCACCTGTACGCAGGCATCGAGGAAATCGTTACTCATTCCCGCGTGGTAGCGCACGCTGAGGTTAGGCTGCGTCGAACGCAGGCGACCGCAGGATTCAAGGATCGCGTAAGAGAGTGGATTCACCGCGTCCATCGGCTGACCATCAACCAGATTTTGCCCGCCAATGGTGACGTTCTGATACAGCGGACTTCCCGCAGAGGCTTTTGAGTGCGAGCCGGAGCGGATCTTGTTCACTTCCAGCAGTTTCAGCCAGCAGCTATGCAGCATCTCGATGGCGTGTTCGCGATCCAGCGTCTGGTTCAGTTCAACGTCGCGGCGATAGTACGGGTAGAGATACTGGTCCATACGACCAAACGATACCGAGTGTCCGTTGGATTCGATCTGCAAAATCAACTGGATGAAGTAGCACAGTTGCAGCGCCTGCCAGAAAGTCTGCGGCGGCTGGTGGGCGATAAGGTCGCAGTTTTCGGCCATCGCCAGCAGTTCATCGCGACGGCTTTCGCGGGGTTCGGTAACGGCCATTTCACGCGCCAGGGCAGCGAAACGTTCAATATGTTCACTGACCGCCACCAGCACGATATCAATCGCTTTCAGGAACTGCTCGCCGTGCAGATCTTCCAGCACGGTCAGGTTAATACGCGAGCGGCGCTCCGCCACTTTCTCGCGCAAACCATCAAGCCCTTTTTCCAGCAACAGTGGGAAATTGACCGCCAGGTGCGCATCGCCGGAGGTCATATTACCTTCCGCTTTAATGATACCGGTCGCCAGCAGGCCTTTTTGCTCATCGGTAAACATGCCATAGCAGCGATCCTGTACCGTCTGACCGCGCCACCACGGGCACACTTCATGCAGAACGCGTTTGTTCTCTTCGCTCACCGCAAAACCTGCACCCGGACGATCCGCCAGATCATCAATCTCTTTTTCGATCCAGGAGACGGTATATTCCGGGAAGATCGGCGCGGCGCGAACTTTGCTTGCCTGGTTGCCGATGATCAACTCATCGTGCTTGATCCAAATAGTGCGATTCGCCAGGTGATGGGCCAGCGCCAGAGCGCGACGTACCGGGATCGGCTTATCGAGATGTTGTTGATACATCTCGGTATAGTGCTGCGCGCGCTCGGTACAGACCGGCGGTTTCACAATATTCACCAGCGCATTTTTGTGCGCTTTAATGCGGTCGCTGAGCGTGTCCAGTTTCAGTGTGGTCATGGTTGTTATCCTCGTAAGGTCGCGGTTAACCCTTTCTGGCAGGCATACTGCAGGGCAAAGTCGAGCAGTTCTGGCGCATCAAGCGGTTTTTCCGGGGCGTCATAGGGCAGATTAAGTAAGTGATATTTGTTGATGCCCAGCGTGTGGTAGGGCAGGAAATGAATTTCGCCGACGTGCAGCTCGTCGGCGGCAAAATCGGTAATGGCTTTCACAGAGGTTTCATCGGCATTAAAGCCCTGAATCAACGGCACGCGGATGATGATTTTTTTCCCCGCCGCTGCGAGTTTTTTCAGGTTATCCAGCACTCTGGCGGCGTTACCGTCGGTCCACTGTTTAAACGGCACGTCGGCAACGTGTTTTAAATCGGCAAGAAACAGATCGATATACGGCAGAGAAGGGGCGATGTATTTCCACGGCACATGCAGACAGGTTTCTACCGCAGTATGAATACCGGCTTCGTGGCTGGTTTGCAGTAGCCCCATCGCCATTTCCGGCTGCATAAACGGCTCACCACCGGAAAGCGTTAAGCCGCCGCCGCTGCGATCGTAAAACGGTTTGTCGCGCAGAACGGTCGCCATGATCTCCTCAACGCTTTTCACTTCACCACACACGGTTAACGCCTGTGTCGGGCAGCAGTCGGTTAACGCCGTCAGATGCTCCGGGGTTAACTTTTCCCGATGAATAAGCAAACCATTCAGCGCGCGCTCAATCACTTCCGGCGCGGTCTTAGCGCACAGCTCGCAGCCTTCCAGACACAGACGTGCGTCATACAGAAGATCCTGCGTGCGGGCGCGGCTTTCCGGGTTCTGACACCAGCGGCAGCCCAGTGAACAGCCTTTAAGAAAAACGACCGTGCGGATACCGGGGCCGTCATGGGTCGAGTAGCGCTGAATATTGAAAATCATAGTTGCCTCTCTGTTTCGTTCAAACATTAAAATACTTTCGAATGAAAGTTAGATTGATGTGCGTCAACTGTTCAGAGAGTTTTCCCGTGATAGTCTACATTCAGACAAAAAGTACATTTTGAGGATGGTTATGGAACTGTATCTGGATACTTCAGACGTTGTTGCGGTGAAGACACTGTCACGTATTTTTCCGCTGGCGGGTGTGACCACTAACCCAAGTATTATCGCCGCGGGTAAAAAACCGCTGGAGGTGGTACTTCCGGAGCTTCACGAAGCGATGGGCGGTCAGGGGCGTCTGTTTGCCCAGGTAATGGCTACCACTGCCGAAGGGATGGTGAATGATGCACGTAAACTGCGTTCTATTATTGCAGATATCGTGGTGAAAGTTCCGGTGACTGCCGAGGGGCTGGCTGCTATTAAAATGTTAAAAGCAGAAGGTATTCCGACGCTGGGTACGGCAGTGTATGGCGCGGCACAAGGGCTGCTGTCGGCGCTGGCAGGTGCGGAGTACGTTGCACCTTACGTCAACCGAATTGATGCTCAGGGCGGTAGCGGTATGCAAACTGTGACCGATTTACACCAGTTATTGAAAATGCATGCGCCGCAGGCGAAAGTGTTAGCCGCGAGTTTTAAAACCCCGCGTCAGGCGCTGGACTGCTTACTGGCAGGATGTGAATCAATTACTCTGCCACTGGATGTGGCGCAGCAGATGATTAGCTATCCGGCAGTTGACGCCGCCGTGGCGAAGTTTGAGCAGGACTGGCAGGGGGCTTTTGGCAGAACGTCGATTTAACAGGACGTTCTGCATCCTCATCAATTGCTGATAACGTGGTGGAGTGCACCAACGCTTGCCGCGCCTGGAAATCTGCGCCCGAACCGTAGGCCAGATAAGGCGTTCACGCCGCATCTGGCGTCTGGAGCAAATGCCTGATGCGACGCTTGTCGCAACTTATCAGGCCTGGGGCTGGCAATTACTGCCCGCACACCTCACACCCCGGGTTACGCATCAGTTTCATTTCGCGAAACTGGCAGGTCATCGCATCGTACATGACGATTTTCCCGCTGGCCGGTTTGCCATAACCTGCCAGCAGTTTGATCGCCTCCATTGCCTGCAACGAACCAATTACGCCGATCAACGGTGCCATCACGCCTGCTTCTACGCAGGTTAGCGCGTTCTCGCCAAACAAACGGCTAAGGCAGCGGTAGCACGGTTCGCCGTCCTGATAAGTGAAGACCGTGATTTGTCCTTCCATACGAATTGCCGCCCCGGAAACCAGCGGCACCTTTGCGGCAAAACAGCCAGCGTTCAATTGATTACGTACCGCAACGTTATCCGTGCAGTCGAGCACCAGATTGTGTTCAGCGATCAATGCAGCAAGCTCCACGTCATCAAGCAACGCATTTACCGGCGTAATCGCGATATGTGGATTGATCCGCGCCAGTGCGTCTCGGGCGGATTCCACCTTCGGTTGCCCGACCGTGGCATCACTGTGCAGAGTCTGGCGTTGCAGATTCGAGAGCGAAACCGTGTCGAAGTCGAGCAGCGTCAGGTTGCCGACACCGGAGCTTGCCAGATACTGCGAAGCTGCACAGCCGAGTCCACCGAGGCCGACGATCAGCACACGAGAATCTTTTAGCGCCTCCTGACCGTCAAAATCAAAACCGCGCAGAATGATTTGCCGGTTGTAGCGCAGCATCTCCTGATCGCTGAGTTCCGCCATTACAGGCCTCCGAATAACGCGTTAAACGGTTCTACTTCCACCCATTCGCCCGCTTCTACATTGCCGCGCTCGCGTTCCAGTACGATAAAGCAGTTGCCGAGGCTAAAAGAGCTAAATATATGTGAGCCCTGATGCCCGGTGGTGGTGACTTCCAGTTCACCGTCAGCATTACGTTGCAGCACACCACGTTGGAAATCAAGGCGACCAGGCGTTTTCTTGAGGCGAGAAGCCGTGCGTACGCGCTGACGCGCTGGCAGGCCGCTGGCGGTGTTGCCGCTCAATTTTGCCAGTAACGGCTGTACCAGTTGATAGAAGGTCAGCGTTGCTGAAACCGGATTACCCGGCAGGCCGCAGAACCAGCTATTGCTGAGTTTACCGAACGCGAACGGTTTACCTGGTTTAATCGCCAGCTTCCAGAAGGCGATCTCCCCCAGCTCTTCAAGAATGGTTTTGGTGTAATCCGCTTCACCCACTGAAACACCGCCGGAACTGATCACCACATCTGCCTGGCTATCGGCTTCAATAAAAGCGGCGCGCAGGGCATGGGGATCGTCGCGGATAATCCCTAAGTTGATTACCTCGCATCCCAGCTGTTCTAACATCAGGTGTACGGCGAGACGGTTGGTATCGTAGATTTGGCCGTCGCCCAGTGGCTGGCCTGGCAACTGGAGTTCATCACCGGTAGAAAACAGCGCTACACGCACTTTACGAATCACCGGAACTTCGGCAATCCCCAGTGAAGCAATTACTGGCAGCTCTGCGGTAGTCAGGCGTGTTCCCGCTGGGAAAACAACCGCACCCGCAGAGATATCTTCACCGCGACGGCGAATATTTTGCCCGCTACGCACTTCAGCAGTAAAACGCACGCCAGCGTCAGTCTGTTCGGTCTGTTCCTGCATCACCACCGCTTCGCAGCCTTCCGGCACCGGCGCACCGGTCATAATACGAATGCAGGTACCCGCAGGCCATTCACCATGGTACGGCTGACCGGCAAAGGATTTACCGGCAACGGGCAGCGGTTGCCCGGAGGCGATATCGGCTAAACGCACCGCGTAGCCGTCCATAGCGGAGTTATCAAACCCCGGGACATCCAGTGGCGAAACGACATCGCTCGCCAGAATACGACCAAAACACTGTACCAGTGGCAGCGTTTCCTGGGCGGTCAGTGGGGTAACGCGAGAAAGCATCTCATTAAGCGCGGTGTCGAGCGACATCAATCCGGTGGTAAATTCCATGAAAACACTCCTGCGGAGGCAAAATCGAATTTGCCTATTATGTCAGAAAAACGCCACAGACTGTATGCCACCTCGGGCGTAGCGCTGGCTCCTGCCTTTACATGCCATATCCATCTTTCTATATTCAAAAATTGAATGAGTAATTCATAAAAATTCTGATATTTATAGCAAAAGTGGCGAGCCATCCTTAATGGACGAATACTATGGGCAAAGCAGTCATTGCAATTCATGGTGGCGCAGGTGCAATTAGCCGCGCGCAGATGAGTCTGCAACAGGAATTACGCTACATTGAGGCGTTGTCTGCCATTGTTGAAACCGGGCAGAAAATGCTGGAAGCGGGCGAAAGTGCGCTGGATGTGGTGACGGAAACGGTGCGTCTGCTGGAAGAGTGTCCACTGTTTAACGCCGGAATTGGCGCAGTCTTTACGCGAGATGAAACGCATGAACTCGACGCCTGTGTGATGGATGGTAACACCCTGAAAGCCGGTGCGGTGGCGGGCGTGAGTCATCTGCGTAATCCGGTTCTTGCTGCCCGCCTGGTGATGGAGCAAAGCCCGCATGTGATGATGATTGGCGAAGGGGCAGAAAATTTTGCGTTTGCTCATGGCATGGAGCGCGTCTCGCCGGAGATTTTCTCCACGCCTTTGCGTTATGAACAACTCCTGGCAGCGCGCGAGGAAGGGGCAACGGTTCTCGACCATAGCGGTGCGCCACTGGATGAAAAACAGAAAATGGGCACCGTGGGTGCCGTGGCGTTGGATTTAGACGGCAATCTGGCGGCAGCCACGTCCACAGGCGGAATGACCAATAAATTACCCGGACGAGTTGGCGATAGTCCCTTAGTGGGCGCCGGATGCTACGCCAATAACGCCAGTGTGGCGGTTTCTTGTACCGGCACGGGCGAAGTCTTCATCCGCGCGCTGGCGGCATATGACATCGCCGCGTTAATGGATTACGGCGGATTAAGTCTCGCGGAAGCCTGCGAGCGGGTAGTAATGGAAAAACTCCCTGCGCTTGGTGGTAACGGTGGCTTAATCGCTATCGACCATGAAGGTAACGTCGCGCTACCGTTTAACACCGAAGGAATGTATCGCGCCTGGGGCTACGCAGGCGATACGCCAACCACCGGTATCTACCGTGAAAAAGGGGACACCGTTGCCACACAGTGATGAACTTGATGCCGGTGATGTGCTGGCGGTTGAAAATCTGAATATTGCCTTTAGGCAGGACCAGCAGAAAATAGCTGCGGTCCGCAATCTCTCTTTTAGCCTACAACGTGGTAAGACGCTGGCAATTGTTGGCGAATCCGGCTCTGGTAAGTCAGTGACTGCGCTGGCACTGATGCGCCTGTTGGAACAGGCGGGCGGTTTAGTGCAGTGCGATCAAATGCTGTTGCGGCGGCGCACTCGCGAAGTGATTGAACTTAGCGAGCAGAGCGCTGCACAAATGCGCCATGTGCGCGGTGCGGATATGGCAATGATATTTCAGGAGCCGATGACATCGCTGAACCCGGTATTTACTGTGGGTGAACAGATTGCCGAATCAATTCGTCTGCATCAAAACGCCAGTCGTGAAGAAGCAATGGTCGAGGCGAAGCGGATGCTGGATCAGGTACGCATTCCGGAGGCACAAACCATTCTTTCACGTTATCCGCATCAACTCTCTGGCGGGATGCGCCAGCGAGTGATGATTGCGATGGCACTGTCATGCCGCCCGGCGGTGCTGATTGCCGATGAGCCAACCACCGCGCTGGATGTCACTATTCAGGCGCAGATCCTGCAATTAATCAAAGTATTGCAAAAAGAGATGTCGATGGGCGTTATCTTTATCACTCACGATATGGGTGTGGTGGCAGAGATTGCCGATCGGGTACTGGTGATGTATCAGGGCGAGGCGGTGGAAACGGGTAGCGTCAAACAGATTTTTCATGCACCACAACATCCTTACACCCGTGCGCTGTTAGCTGCTGTCCCGCAGCTTGGTGCGATGAAAGGGAGAGATTATCCCCGACGTTTCCCATTGATATCGCTTGAACATCCAGTGAAACAGGAACCACCCATCGAGCAGAAGACGGTAGTGGATGGCGAACCTGTTTTACGGGTGCGTAATCTGGTTACCCGTTTCCCTTTGCGCAGTGGTTTGTTGAATCGCGTGACGCGGGAAGTGCATGCCGTTGAGAAAGTCAGTTTTGATCTCTGGCCTGGCGAAACGCTATCGCTGGTGGGTGAGTCTGGCAGCGGTAAATCCACTACCGGGCGGGCGTTGCTGCGCCTGGTCGAATCGCAGGGCGGCGAAATTATCTTTAACGGTCAGCGAATCGATACTTTGTCACCCGGCAAACTTCAGGCATTGCGTCGCGATATTCAGTTTATTTTTCAGGACCCTTACGCTTCGCTGGACCCACGTCAGACCATCGGTGATTCGATTATCGAACCGCTGCGCGTACACGGTTTATTGCCAGGTAAAGAAGCGGCTGCACGCGTTGCGTGGTTGCTGGAGCGCGTGGGCCTGTTACCTGAACATGCCTGGCGTTACCCGCATGAGTTTTCCGGCGGTCAGCGCCAGCGCATCTGCATTGCTCGCGCGTTGGCATTGAATCCAAAAGTGATCATTGCCGACGAAGCCGTCTCGGCGCTGGATGTATCTATTCGCGGGCAGATTATCAACTTGTTGCTCGATCTCCAGCGTGATTTCGGCATTGCGTATCTGTTTATCTCCCACGATATGGCCGTGGTAGAGCGGATTAGTCATCGTGTGGCGGTGATGTATCTCGGACAAATTGTTGAAATTGGTCCACGGCGCGCGGTCTTTGAAAACCCGCAGCATCCTTATACGCGTAAATTACTGGCGGCAGTTCCGGTCGCTGAACCGTCCCGACAACGACCGCAGCGTGTACTGCTGTCGGACGATCTTCCCAGCAATATTCATCTGCGTGGCGAAGAGGTTGCAGCCGTCTCGTTGCAATGCGTCGGGCCGGGGCATTACGTCGCACAACCACAATCAGAATACGCATTCATGCGTAGATAACATTCAGGCGGAGAATAAAATGGCAAGAGCTGTACACCGTAGTGGGTTAGTGGCGCTGGGCATTGCGACAGCGTTGATGGCATCTTGTGCATTCGCTGCCAAAGATGTGGTGGTGGCGGTAGGATCGAACTTCACCACGCTCGATCCATATGACGCGAATGACACGTTATCTCAGGCCGTAGCGAAATCGTTTTACCAGGGGCTGTTCGGTCTCGATAAAGAGATGAAACTGAAAAACGTGCTGGCGGAGAGTTATACCGTTTCCGATGACGGCCTTACTTACACCGTGAAACTGCGGGAAGGAATTAAATTCCAGGATGGCACCGATTTCAACGCAGCAGCGGTAAAAGCGAATCTGGACCGGGCCAGCGATCCGGCGAATCATCTTAAACGCTATAACCTGTATAAGAATATTGCCAAAACGGAAGCGATCGATCCGACAACGGTAAAGATTACCCTCAAACAGCCGTTTTCAGCGTTTATTAATATTCTTGCCCATCCGGCGACCGCGATGATTTCACCGGCAGCGCTGGAAAAATATGGCAAGGATATTGGTTTTCATCCGGTGGGAACCGGGCCGTATGAACTGGATACCTGGAATCAGACCGATTTTGTGAAAGTGAAAAAATTCGCGGGTTACTGGCAGCCAGGATTGCCCAAACTGGACAGCATAACCTGGCGTCCGGTGGCGGATAACAACACCCGCGCGGCAATGCTGCAAACCGGTGAAGCGCAGTTTGCTTTCCCCATTCCCTACGAGCAGGCCGCACTGCTGGAGAAAAACAAAAATATCGAGTTGATGGCCAGTCCGTCAATTATGCAGCGTTATATCAGTATGAACGTGACGCAAAAGCCGTTCGATAACCCGAAGGTCCGTGAGGCGCTGAATTACGCCATTAACCGCCCGGCGCTGGTGAAAGTAGCCTTCGCGGGCTATGCAACGCCAGCTACTGGTGTGGTACCGCCGAGTATCGCCTACGCGCAAAGTTATAAACCGTGGCCTTACGATCCAGTGAAAGCGCGCGAATTACTGAAAGAGGCGGGATATCCCAACGGTTTCAGCACCACGCTGTGGTCGTCACATAACCACAGCACCGCGCAGAAAGTGCTGCAATTTACCCAGCAGCAGTTAGCGCAGGTCGGGATTAAAGCCCAGGTGACTGCGATGGATGCCGGGCAGCGGGCGGCAGAAGTTGAAGGTAAAGGGCAAAAAGAGAGCGGCGTGAGAATGTTCTACACTGGCTGGTCGGCCTCGACTGGTGAAGCTGACTGGGCGCTATCGCCACTGTTCGCCTCGCAGAACTGGCCGCCGACGCTGTTTAATACTGCGTTTTACAGCAATAAGCAGGTGGATGACGAGCTTGCCCAGGCGCTGAAAACCAACGATCCGGCAGAAAAGACCCGTTTATATAAGGCGGTGCAGGATATCATCTGGCAAGAGTCGCCGTGGATCCCGCTGGTGGTAGAAAAACTGGTGTCGGCACACAGTAAAAACCTGACCGGTTTTTGGATCATGCCAGACACCGGTTTCAGCTTTGAAGACGCGGATTTGCAATAAGCAACGCAGGGAGTGGAATGCTTAATTACGTTATCAAACGCTTACTGGGGTTGATTCCGACGCTGTTTATCGTCTCGGTGCTGGTGTTTTTATTTGTCCATATGCTGCCCGGCGATCCGGCGCGATTGATTGCCGGGCCCGAAGCTGATGCGCAGGTTATAGAACTGGTGCGTCAGCAGCTGGGGTTGGATCAGCCGATGTATCACCAGTTCTGGCACTATATCAGCAATGCTGTGCAGGGGGATTTTGGCCTGTCGATGGTGTCGCGTCGTCCCGTTGCCAATGAGATTGCCAGCCGCTTTATGCCAACGCTGTGGCTGACCATAACCAGTATGGTCTGGGCAGTGATATTTGGTATGGCGGCGGGAATTATCGCCGCCGTCTGGCGTAACCGTTGGCCGGATCGATTAAGTATGACTATCGCGGTATCAGGGATTTCATTCCCGGCATTTGCGTTAGGAATACTGTTGATTCAGGTTTTCTCAGTTGAACTTGGCTGGTTACCCACCGTTGGTGCAGACAGTTGGCAGCACTACATTTTACCCTCCCTGACGCTCGGCGCGGCAGTGGCAGCCGTGATGGCGCGCTTTACCCGCGCATCGTTTGTCGACGTTTTAAGCGAAGATTATATGCGTACCGCGAGGGCGAAAGGGGTGAGCGAAACCTGGGTCATCCTCAAACACGGGTTACGCAATGCGATGATCCCGGTAGTGACCATGATGGGCTTACAGTTTGGCTTTTTACTCGGTGGTTCCATTGTGGTGGAGAAAGTCTTCAACTGGCCCGGACTTGGACGCTTACTCGTCGACTCCGTAGAAATGCGCGATTACCCGGTGATTCAGGCGGAAATTCTGCTTTTCTCGCTGGAATTTATTCTTATCAACTTAGTGGTGGATGTGCTTTATGCCGCCATTAACCCGGCTATCAGGTACAAGTAAGGATGCGAATATTTAACTGGCGACGTCAGGCGGTGTTAAACGCCATGCCATTGGTTAAACCTGACCAGGTACGTACACCGTGGCATGAATTCTGGCGACGATTTCGCCATCAGCATATGGCGATGGCCGCCGCATTATTCGTCATTTTATTGATTGTGGTGGCCATTTTTGCACGCTGGATCGCCCCCTATGACGCCGAAAATTTTTTCGATTATGACAATCTGAATAACGGACCTTCTTTGCAGCACTGGTTTGGCGTCGATTCACTGGGACGCGACATTTTCAGCCGTGTCCTGGTTGGTGCGCAAATCTCGCTGGCGGCGGGCGTGTTTGCCGTGTTTATCGGTGCGGCGATCGGGACGTTGCTGGGCTTGCTGGCGGGATATTATGAAGGCTGGTGGGATCGGCTGATCATGCGCATTTGCGATGTGCTGTTTGCCTTCCCGGGTATTTTACTGGCGATCGCTGTTGTTGCGGTGTTGGGAAGCGGCATCGCTAACGTGATTATCGCCGTTGCCATTTTTTCCATCCCCGCGTTTGCCCGACTGGTGCGCGGCAATACGCTGGTGTTGAAACAGCAAACCTTTATTGAGTCAGCACGCAGTATTGGTGCCAGCGATATGACCATTTTATTGTGTCATATTCTGCCTGGGACCGTCTCTTCTATCGTGGTGTTTTTCACCATGCGCATTGGCACCTCGATTATCTCTGCGGCCAGCCTGTCGTTTCTCGGCCTCGGCGCGCAGCCGCCGACACCAGAGTGGGGAGCGATGCTCAATGAGGCTCGAGCGGATATGGTTATCGCGCCGCATGTCGCTGTTTTTCCGGCCCTGGCTATTTTTCTGACTGTACTGGCGTTCAATTTGCTGGGGGATGGTTTACGCGATGCGCTGGATCCGAAAATTAAAGGATAGTTACGTTTGAATATTGCTTGAAAGGGTAATCACCTCACAGGAAATTATTGCCCTAAGCAAGTGTTGTAACTTTCTGCTGATTTTGTAGAATCGGGTAATTTGGTTAAAAAGCCGCAGCAAGGGACTGTTTTTGCAGCGGCACAGCGTTCAGACAGTTATTTTGTTAAATGTATTAACATGCTGAGTTTATACGAAAAGATAAAGATAAGGCTGATAATTTTATTTTTATTGGCAGCACTGTCATTTATTGGCCTTTTTTTCATCATTAACTATCAACTGGTATCGGAACGCGCGGTAAAACGTGCCGATAGCCGCTTTGAACTTATTCAGAAAAACGTTGGCTATTTCTTTAAAGATATTGAACGTTCGGCCCTGACATTAAAGGACTCACTGTATTTATTAAAAAATACAGAGGAGATTCAACGCGCTGTGATCCTTAAAATGGAAATGATGCCATTTTTAGACTCGGTGGGACTGGTACTTGATGATAATAAATATTATCTCTTTTCGCGGAGGGCAAATGATAAAATCGTTGTTTATCATCAGGAACAATTAAATGGACCGCTTGTCGACGAGTCAGGGCGGGTTATTTTTGCCGATTTTAACCCATCGAAACGACCGTGGTCTGTGGCTTCAGATGACTCTAACAACAGCTGGAATCCGGCATACAATTGCTTTGATCGTCCGGGTAAAAAATGTATCTCTTTTACGCTACGCATCAACGGCAAAGATCACGATTTGTTAGTGGTGGATAAAATTCATGTCGATTTAAACTGGCGATATCTGAACGAGTATCTTGATCAAATCAGCGCTAATGATGAAGTTCTATTTTTGAAACAAGGCCATGAGATCATTGCCAAGAATCAACTCGCTCGTGAAAAACTGATTATTTATAATAGCGAAGGCAATTATAATATTATTGATTCTGTCGATACTGAATATATCGAAAAAACATCAGCGGTGCCAAACAACGCATTATTCGAAATCTATTTTTATTATCCTGGCGGTAATTTATTGAACGCATCAGATAAACTTTTTTATCTGCCGTTTGCTTTCATTATTATCGTATTGCTGGTGGTTTATTTAATGACCACTCGTGTGTTCCGTCGGCAATTTTCTGAAATGACCGAGCTGGTTAATACGCTGGCATTTTTGCCCGACTCAACGGATCAAATCGAGGCTCTGAAAATTCGCGAAGGCGATGCGAAAGAGATTATCAGCATCAAAAATTCGATCGCGGAAATGAAAGATGCCGAAATTGAACGTTCGAATAAATTGCTCTCGCTGATCTCTTACGATCAAGAAAGCGGTTTTATTAAAAATATGGCGATTATTGAGTCCAACAATAATCAGTATCTGGCTGTGGGGATCATCAAACTGTGTGGCCTGGAAGCCGTTGAAGCGGTGTTTGGTGTCGATGAGCGTAATAAAATCGTCAGAAAACTGTGTCAGCGAATTGCCGAGAAATATGCACAATGCTGCGATATCGTGACATTCAATGCCGATCTTTATTTACTCCTGTGCCGGGAAAATGTCCAGACGTTTACCCGTAAGATAGCGACGATAAACGATTTTGACAGCAGCTTTGGCTACCGCAATCTGCGCATCCATAAGTCTGCTATTTGTGAACCTTTGCAGGGAGAAAACGCCTGGAGTTACGCAGAAAAACTGAAACTGGCGATTTCCAGCATCCGTGACCATATGTTCTCAGAGTTTATTTTCTGTGATGACGCGAAACTCAACGAAATAGAAGAGAATATTTGGATTGCGCGTAATATTCGCCATGCAATGGAAATTGGCGAACTATTCCTGGTCTATCAACCGATCGTTGATATTAACACCCGCGCCATTCTGGGCGCGGAGGCGTTGTGCCGTTGGGTGTCTGCGGAGCGGGGGATCATTTCACCGCTGAAGTTCATTACCATTGCTGAAGATATCGGGTTTATCAATGAGCTGGGTTATCAGATTATTAAAACGGCAATGGGTGAATTTAGACATTTTAGTCAGCGTGCGTCGCTGAAGGACGGTTTCTTACTGCATATTAATGTTTCGCCCTGGCAGTTAAACGAACCACACTTTCATGAGCGTTTTACCACCATCATGAAAGAAAATGGCCTGAAGGCGAACAGCCTCTGTGTTGAGATCACTGAAACTGTGATCGAGCGAATTAATGAACATTTTTATCTCAATATTGAACAACTGCGTAAACAAGGGGTACGGATATCGATTGATGACTTTGGCACCGGTTTGTCAAACCTGAAACGTTTTTATGAAATTAATCCAGATAGCATAAAAGTGGACTCACAATTTACCGGCGATATTTTCGGTACTGCGGGAAAAATTGTGCGCATTATTTTCGATCTGGCACGCTATAACCGGATCCCGGTGATTGCGGAAGGCGTAGAGAGCGAAGACGTTGCGCGCGAATTAATCAAATTAGGATGTGTTCAGGCTCAGGGGTATCTGTACCAGAAACCCATGCCGTTCTCCGCCTGGGATAAAAGTGGAAAATTAGTAAAAGAGTAGTTTACGTATGTCCAGAATCAATAAGTTCGTACTTACAGTCAGTCTGCTGATTTTTATCATGATTTCAGCAGTTGCCTGCGGGATCTACACTCAAATGGTAAAGGAACGGGTGTATGGCCTGAAACAGTCCGTTATTGATACTGCTTTTGCGGTGGCAAATATTGCTGAATATCGGCGTAGCGTGGCAATTGATCTCATCAACACGCTAAATCCCACGGAGGAACAGCTGTTGGTTGGCTTGCGCACAGCTTACGCCGACTCGGTTTCACCCTCTTATTTGTACGATGTCGGTCCTTATCTGATTTCCAGTGACGAATGTATTCAGGTAAAGGAGTTCGAGAAAAATTATTGTGCAGATATTATGCAGGTTGTTAAGTATCGACATGTCAAAAATACAGGGTTTATCTCTTTTGACGGTAAAACCTTCGTCTATTACCTCTATCCGGTAACTCACAATCGCAGTCTGATATTTTTGCTTGGTCTGGAGCGTTTTTCTTTACTGTCAAAATCGCTGGCGATGGATAGCGAGAACCTGATGTTCTCTCTGTTTAAGAACGGTAAACCGGTGACCGGTGATGAATATAATGCTAAAAACGCCATCTTCACCGTTTCGGAAGCAATGGAGCACTTCGCCTATTTGCCGACCGGATTGTACGTATTTTCGTATAAAAAAGACGTTTATTTTCAGGTATGTATGTTGATTATTTTCTTTGCTGCATTGGTGGCAGTGATATCGGGTGCTAGCTGCCTTTATCTGGTGCGCAGAGTGATTAATCGTGGCATTGTGGAGAAAGAAGCCATTATTAATAACCATTTTGAACGCGTCCTGGACGGTGGGCTTTTCTTCTCGGCTGCCGATGTCAAAAAACTCTACAGTATGTATAACTCGGCGTTTCTGGACGACCTGACCAAAGCAATGGGCAGAAAATCCTTTGATGAAGATTTAAAAGCCCTGCCGGAAAAAGGGGGCTATCTGTGTCTTTTTGATGTCGATAAATTCAAAAACATTAACGACACCTTCGGTCATTTGCTGGGCGATGAAGTGTTGATGAAAGTGGTGAAAATCCTTAAATCACAGATCCCGGTAGATAAAGGTAAAGTCTACCGCTTCGGCGGTGACGAATTTGCGGTGATTTATACTGGCGGAACGCTGGAGGAGTTGCTATCGATTCTAAAAGAAATCGTCCATTTCCAGGTGGGGAGTATTAACTTGAGCACCAGTATCGGCGTAGCGCATTCAAATGAATGTACCACCGTTGAACGTTTGAAAATGCTGGCGGATGAGCGGCTGTATAAGAGTAAGAAAAACGGCAGGGCGCAGATTAGCTGGCAGTAATCATTATTAGCAGGCAGGGCAAATGATGTTGCCCTGCCTGAATTAATTAAACCCGGCTACCCCACAAATCGTACTCATCGGCGTGCTCGACTTTCACTCGCAGGATATCACCCGGCTTAACGTTAGTTTCACCATTGAGATAAACCGCGCCGTCGATTTCTGGTGCATCTGCCATGCTGCGGCCAATCGCACCTTCTTCGTCCACTTCGTCGATAATCACCAGAATTTCACGGCCCACTTTCTCTTGCAGGCGCTCGGCGGAAATCTGCTGCTGTAGCTGCATGAAACGGTTCCAGCGTTCTTCTTTCACTTCTTCCGGAACCTGGTCAGGCAGGGCATTGGCATCTGCGCCTTCAACCGGGCTGTATTTAAAGCAGCCAACGCGATCCAGACGTGCTTCTTTCAGGAAATCGAGTAGCATCTGGAAATCTTCTTCCGTCTCGCCAGGGAAGCCGACAATAAAGGTTGAGCGCAGGGTCAGTTCCGGGCAGATTTCGCGCCACTGTTTGATGCGCGCCAGTTGGCGATCTACAGAACCCGGACGCTTCATCAGTTTGAGAATGCGCGGGCTGGCGTGTTGCAACGGGATATCCAGATACGGCAGGATTTTGCCTTCCGCCATCAGTGGGATGACGTCGTCCACGTGTGGATAAGGGTAAACGTAGTGCAGACGTGTCCAGATCCCCAGTTTCGATAACTGTTCACACAGGCTGACCATGCTGGTTTTTACCGGCTCGCCGTTGTGGAAGCCAGTACGATGTTTAACATCGACGCCATAGGCGGATGTATCCTGCGAGATCACCAGAATCTCTTTAACGCCCGCATCAACCAGACGTTTCGCTTCACTTAACACTTCGCCAATCGGACGGCTCACCAGATCGCCGCGCATAGACGGAATAATGCAGAAGGTGCAGCGGTGGTTACAGCCTTCAGAAATTTTCAGATAGGCATAATGACGCGGCGTCAGTTTCACACCTTGTTCTGGCACCAGGCTCAGGAATGGGTTGTGTTTCGGTTTTGGTACGTAGTGATGAACGTGCTCAAGAACCTGCTCATAGCTATGAGGCCCGGTGATTTCCAGCACTTTCGGGTGGACTTCGCGGATCTGATCTTCTTTCGCCCCCAGACAACCGGTCACAATTACCTTGCCGTTTTCATTCAACGCTTCGCCAATGGCTTCCAGTGATTCTTGTACCGCGCTGTCAATAAAGCCGCAGGTATTGACGATCACCATGTCCGCATCGTCATAGCTCGGTACCACGTCATAACCTTCGGTGCGTAGTTCGGTGAGAATTCGCTCTGAATCGACAAGGTTTTTCGGACAGCCAAGGGAAACAAAGCCGATTTTCGGCTGGGGAGTTACTTTGCTCATAGCTTAAAAAATATTCAGTTACAGGAAAGGTCAGGGCAGGGATTCTACAGAGTTCTGGATAAAATTTGTATCGCAATCTCATTCGCTGGCGGAGGCGAAGGAAATGTAAATTTTGTTAATTCGGCGTGAAGAATTGATCCTGGACAGCATTTTGCTCAATAAATAGCCATACTATTTAATTGCAACAAGGCTGGAAAGAGGAGGATCGAAGTATGTTCGTTGACAGACAGCGAATCGATCTGCTGAACCGGTTGATCGACGCACGCGTTGACCTCGCTGCATACGTGCAACTGAGGAAGGCAAAAGGATACATGTCCGTCAGCGAAAGCAATCATCTACGAGATAACTTTTTTAAACTGAATCGCGAACTGCACGATAAATCGCTGCGGTTGAATCTTCATCTGGATCAGGAAGAGTGGAGTGCTCTTCATCATGCTGAAGAAGCATTAGCGACAGCCGCAGTATGTTTGATGAGTGGGCACCATGATTGCCCGACTGTTATTACCGTCAACGCCGATAAGCTTGAAAATTGTCTGATGAGCTTAACGCTGAGTATCCAGAGCCTGCAGAAGCACGCCATGCTTGAGAAGGCCTGAAAACTAAGGGGGAGAAAGCGTCTCCCCCTTCATGTTTAAGTTTTTGTAAAAATGAATTTGTTATCTCCTCCACTGACTACGCTTTAAGCCAGAGTCAATCTGGAGGCGTTATGCAGAGACAATCCTTTTTCCTTGTGCCCCTTATCTGTCTTTCTTCTGCTCTCTGGGCAGCTCCTGCAACGGTAAATGTCGAAGTACTGCAAGACAAACTCGATCACCCCTGGGCGCTGGCCTTTTTACCCGATAATCACGGTATGTTAATCACTCTGCGCGGCGGCGAGTTGCGTCACTGGCAAGCAGGAAAAGGATTATCTGCGCCGCTTTCCGGAGTGCCGGAAGTTTGGGCGCACGGGCAGGGCGGTCTGCTGGACGTGGCTTTAGCGCCTGATTTTGCCCAGTCGCGCCGCATCTGGTTAAGTTATTCCGAAGTTGGCGATGATGGCAAAGCCGGAACTGCTGTGGGTTATGGCCGCTTAAGTGATGATCTCTCAAAAGTGACCGACTTCCGCACCGTCTTTCGCCAGATGCCAAAACTGTCTACCGGCAACCATTTTGGCGGGCGGCTGGTATTCGACGGTAAAGGTTATCTTTTTATTGCTCTGGGCGAAAACAATCAGCGCCCGACGGCGCAGGATCTGGATAAATTACAGGGCAAACTGGTGCGTCTTACTGACCAGGGCGAGATCCCGGATGATAATCCTTTTGCCAGGAGATCCGATGCACGCGCCGAGATCTGGTCTTATGGTATTCGTAACCCGCAAGGAATGGCGATGAATCCGTGGAGTAATGCACTGTGGCTGAATGAACATGGCCCACGCGGTGGTGATGAAATTAATATCCCGCAAAAAGGCAAAAACTACGGCTGGCCGCTGGCAACCTGGGGAATCAATTATTCAGGCTTTAAAATACCGGAAGCGAAAGGGGAGATCGTCGCCGGGACCGAGCAACCTATTTTTTACTGGAAAGATTCGCCCGCCGTGAGCGGCATGGCCTTCTATAACAGCGATAAATTCCCCCAGTGGCAGCAAAAATTATTTATTGGCGCGCTGAAAGATAAAGATGTCATTGTGATGAGCGTCAACGGCGACAAAGTGACAGAAGATGGCCGTATTTTAACGGACAGAGGGCAGCGAATTCGTGATGTTCGCACTGGACCCGACGGTTATTTATACGTTCTCACCGACGAGTCCAGTGGGGAATTACTTAAAGTTAGCCCACGCAATTAGCTAACGGGGATCATCACCACTTTGCGCACTGCGGGGCGTTCAGTGAGTTGCTGATACCAGCGTTGCAGATTTGGACGCGGTGTCCAGGTCAGGCCAACGTTAAATAAATTGTAGATGAACGGAGCGATAGCGATATCGCCCACACCAAACTCGTCGCCAGAGAACCATTTTACTTTTGCCAGTTCCGCATCGAGCAGGGCAAACAGGGCGTCGCACTCTTTGCAACTGGCATCAATGGCGGCCTGATCGCGCTCTTCCGGTGGTGTTCTGACTAATCCCATCAGGATCCCGCGATGGGCATTACTGAGCGTCTGGTTTGCCCAGTCCATCCATTTTTCCGCTTCTGCACGGCGTGCCGGTGAGTCGATCCACAGGCGGTTTTGCCCATACTGTGCCGCCAGATAGCGGACAATGGCGTTTGATTCCCAAAGAATGAGATCACTTTCGTCGTCACGCAATAACGGCACCAGCCCGTTAGGGTTCATCGCCAGAAAATCAGCATCGTGGTTTACCCCAAACTCACGGCCCGCGAGAATTTGCTCATAAGGTAGTTCCAGTTCTTCGAGCGTCAGCAATACTTTTTTTACGTTGGTTGAATTATTCCGACCCCACAGCGTAATCATACTTACTCCTTTTCCGACAGGCAGCCACAGGCTGAACAGGACTTTGATGGTGAAGTAAAGTTAACTTTTAAGCAACAGCTGGCAAAAAAATGACGGCAGAAGCAGCGAAGCGGCAGGATATTGCATAAACTTTAAAAACTTTACCAACTTACGGTTTCTTTAAGTTTGTGTGTGCGTTATTAATCACCGAACTTATCATACGGCGATATAACGTATTTTTTTTGAATGGATACTCGGGTGGCATTTATGACGCAATACTCCTCTCTCCTTCGTGGTCTTGCAGCGGGTTCTGCATTTTTATTCCTTTTTGCCCCAACGGCATTCGCGGCGGAACAAACCGTTGAAGCGCCGAGCGTGGATGCGCGTGCATGGATTTTAATGGATTACGCCAGCGGTAAAGTGCTGGCAGAAGGCAATGCGGATGAGAAACTGGACCCCGCGAGCCTGACTAAAATCATGACCAGCTATGTGGTTGGGCAGGCGCTTAAGGCCGATAAGATTAAACTCACCGATATGGTGACGGTCGGTAAAGATGCCTGGGCGACGGGAAACCCGGCACTGCGTGGTTCGTCGGTAATGTTCCTCAAACCAGGCGATCAGGTTTCGGTGGCAGACTTGAACAAAGGCGTGATTATCCAGTCCGGTAATGACGCCTGTATTGCGCTGGCTGATTACGTTGCCGGGAGCCAGGAGTCATTTATTGGTTTGATGAATGGTTATGCCAAAAAACTGGGGCTGACCAACACGACCTTCCAGACGGTGCACGGTCTGGATGCGCCGGGGCAGTTCAGTACCGCGCGCGATATGGCATTGCTGGGTAAAGCACTGATTCACGATGTGCCAGAAGAGTACGCCATTCATAAAGAGAAAGAGTTCACCTTCAACAAAATTCGTCAGCCTAACCGTAACCGTCTGCTATGGAGCAGCAATCTGAATGTTGATGGCATGAAGACAGGAACCACGGCAGGCGCGGGATATAATCTGGTTGCTTCGGCTACCCAGGGCGATATGCGTTTAATCTCCGTAGTGCTGGGGGCGAAAACTGACCGTATCCGTTTTAATGAGTCTGAGAAATTATTGACCTGGGGTTTCCGCTTCTTTGAAACCGTGACGCCAATTAAACCTGATGCCACCTTTGTGACTCAGCGCGTCTGGTTTGGTGATAAGAGCGAAGTGAATCTCGGGGCAGGCGAAGCGGGATCCGTGACCATACCGCGTGGGCAGCTGAAAAACCTGAAAGCGAGTTATACGTTAACGGAACCGCAGCTTACCGCACCGCTGAAAAAAGGTCAGGTTGTCGGCACCATTGATTTCCAGCTTAACGGTAAATCCATTGAACAGCGCCCGCTGATCGTGATGGAAAATGTGGAAGAGGGTGGATTCTTTGGTCGGATGTGGGATTTCGTGATGATGAAATTCCATCAGTGGTTCGGCAGCTGGTTCTCTTGATTTTGTGATAACCGGATGGCGTGGAAACGTCATCCGGTTATGCATCATTAATACATCAACTTAATACGCTGCGTCTGCGCGTACTTCACATACTCATCTTCCGGGCAACAATCGCTCACCACAATGTCAAAGCGTTTCAGGTCACCCATGCGCGCCGGACGCACCTTGCCAAATTTACTGTGGTCGACAACCAGCACATGCTTTTGCGCCATCGACATGGCCCAGTGTTTTACCGGCAACTCTTCAAGATTAAAACAGGTAGCGCCCTTACTGACATGCACCCCCGCCGCGGAATAAAAAGCGATATCCGGGCAAAAATTATTCAGCGTTTGCTGAAAATCGATGGGTTTGAAAATGGCGTTGCTGGCGTGAAATTCACCACCGCAAAGAAACGCGCGGCAATGAGGTTTCTCTTTCAGTGCCAGAAAGGTATTTAGCGAATAACAAATGGCGGTAAAAGGGATTTCATTATCAATCGCTTCAATAATCCACGGTGTGGTGGTGCCACAGTCAAAAAAGAGGGTCTGATCGGGTTCTACCAGCGTCGCAGCCAGTTTTGCCGCCCGGCGTTTTTCCTCTACCAGACGGGATTTTTGATCGCTTAACAGATAATGGCTGGCGCTGCGCGGTTCCAGAACAATATAGCCGCCAAGCAAAACGACGGGGGCGCTGTGGTTATTCAGATCGCGACGAATCGTCATCTCCGAAACCCCAAGCAGGGCGGCGGCGTCTTTAAGATGTAACTTATCGCTGCGTTTTAATTCTTGCAGCAGCTGCCCGATACGCTCTTCGCGACGTGTTTCCATAATCCCTCTGAATAGTTATTGAAGCGAGCCGCTCAATACTACACTTTTTAGCAGAGATCAGTCACGCACCCAGCCTTTGCGGATCGGTAATGCAAAACAGAAACGATACCACGATTGCAGACGTTGATAGAGTTTATGCCCCATCGCTTGCCAGATAATCTGGGCGCTAAGGCAGCCAATCATACCTGCCAGCAATCCACCGAGCATATCCAGCGGCCAGTGGACGCCAAGATAAACGCGCGACCAGGCAATGACGACGGCCAGCACCATTAAAAGTGAGCCGGACCACAGGCGATGCCAGCATAAAAATGCCAGTGCAAAGGTGAAAATCACCGTACCGTGATCGCTCGGGAATGAGTCATCCGCCGCATGATGCAGGAAGTTATAGCCGATATTCTCGACAAAGGGTCGGTCGTGTGGGAAAAGATGCCCCATCGTCCAGGACACTAACAGGCTGACGACTAGCGCGATTGCGATTTTTATCACCAGTTGCCGTTGTGCTGTAAGCCCCCACAACCAAAGTACTGCGGCCAGCAGCGGCACCACGGTAATCAAATCTTTAGCAATAAAAATCGCCAACGAGATCATCCACGGCGCAGAGTCTGGCGTCGCGTTAATAAGAGAGAATAGAGAGAGATTCAAATTTTCCAGCATAACTTCCCGACGCAAAGTGATTAAAAGGGAGCCAATACAGGCAAGTCGTTGAGAATAAAGTGCAGGTTAAACTGGGTAAAGCGGCATCGTCTTATTTCCCTCAAGCGGCCCTGTTTACGGTGGCTGATTGTAACGAGCATAGGTTAAATAAAACTTAAAGAAAGCGTAGCTATACTCGCAATAATGTAAGAATGTGCTTAACCGAAGTTTCAGCTACAAAATTCGCTTTCTCGTTAGCTGCGCTTTTATTAAACTTTGCGCGATTATTATTGGCGAAGAAATTGCATGCAAAATAGATTAGCTTCCGGTGCCAGGCTTGGACGTCAGGCGTTACTTTTCCCTCTCTGTCTGGTGCTTTACGAATTTTCAACCTATATCGGCAACGATATGATTCAACCCGGTATGTTGGCCGTGGTGGAACAATATCAGGCGGGCATTGATTGGGTTCCTACTTCGATGACCGCGTATCTGGCGGGCGGGATGTTTTTACAGTGGCTGCTGGGACCACTGTCGGATCGTATTGGTCGCCGTCCGGTGATGCTGGCGGGAGTAGTGTGGTTTATCATCACTTGTCTGGCGATATTACTGGCGCAAAACATTGAACAATTCACGCTGTTGCGCTTCTTGCAGGGCATAAGCCTCTGTTTCATTGGCGCTGTGGGTTACGCCGCAATTCAGGAGTCCTTCGAAGAGGCGGTTTGTATCAAGATCACCGCGCTGATGGCGAACGTGGCGCTGATTGCTCCGCTACTTGGTCCGCTGGTGGGCGCGGCGTGGATCCATGTGCTGCCCTGGGAGGGGATGTTTGTTTTGTTTGCCGCATTGGCAGCGATCTCCTTTTTCGGTCTGCAACGAGCCATGCCTGAAACCGCGACGCGTATAGGCGAGAAACTGTCGCTGAAAGAACTCGGTCGTGACTATAAGCTGGTGCTGAAGAACGGTCGCTTTGTGGCAGGGGCACTGGCGCTGGGATTCGTTAGCCTGCCGTTGCTGGCGTGGATCGCCCAGTCGCCGATTATCATCATTACCGGCGAGCAGTTGAGTAGCTATGAATATGGCTTGCTGCAAGTGCCTATTTTCGGGGCATTAATTGCGGGTAACTTGCTGCTAGCGCGTCTGACCTCGCGCCGCACCGTACGTTCATTGATTATTATGGGCGGCTGGCCGATTATGATTGGCCTGTTGGTCGCTGCTGCGGCAACGGTTATCTCATCGCACGCGTATTTGTGGATGACCGCCGGGTTAAGTATTTATGCTTTCGGTATTGGCCTGGCGAATGCGGGATTGGTGCGATTGACCCTGTTTGCCAGCGATATGAGTAAAGGTACGGTTTCTGCGGCGATGGGAATGTTGCAAATGCTTATTTTTACCGTCGGTATTGAAATCAGCAAACATGCCTGGCTGAATGGGGGCAACGGCCTGTTTAATCTCTTCAACCTTGCCAACGGGATTTTGTGGCTGCTGCTGATGGTTATCTTTTTAAAAGATAAACAGATGGGTAATTCGCACGAAGGGTAAAAAAATGCCTGGTTGCGCAAAGCAATCAGGCATTTTCAAATTAATGGTGATGGTCATCAATCTGGTGTTCGATAACCATCCCTTCACCTACGCTGGCAAGATGGCGAACATACGGATGCGGGCGGTAAGCCGGAGCTGGCGCAGGAGCCACATAGACGGTTTGCGGCACAGTCGCGACGCTGACTGCTTGTGGAACGCTGACTGAATCAGGAACCACAACCACTTTGTATCCACTCGGCACATCGACGGTGACACTTTGCGCCATCGCCACACCAGTAAAGCCCATTAAAAGCGCGCCCAACAGTAGACAATTTTTCATAATCATTTCGCCTGAAATAATGCAGCGGGTTAATTTCCGCGAATTATGCAGCCTGCATTCAGGCTTTGTGTTGCCGGGCGTGCTACCGTTTTTATTGATCAAAAGGCGCTTCGTGTTTAAGAACTTTATCGATCACATCCAGTACACCTTCATGATTATTGGAGCCTGCCCGGTATTTTGCCGCTGCGACGACCGCGCTGCCGGCATTTTCCATCGCAAAACTAAAGCCTGCCTGACGCAGCATCTCAATATCGTTACCACCATCGCCGAAGACCACCACTTCGCTGTCGTCTATTCCCCATAATTTCTGAAGTTGGCGCAGGCCATTCGCTTTATGTACGCCGGGGATAATCAGATCGATGCTGCCGTTGCCGGTGTGGACCGGCACCATAATATCGCCGATGGTCTCATGTAATGCTTTTTGCACTTGTGGAATCAGTTCATCGGAAAGATTCAGGCCAAACTTAAAGAAGATATCTTCTAAATTATCAAAGTTATCGACGTATTCCAGACGGTGATAATACATTTCCGCCACCGTTTTCATGGCATCGTCATATTTTTTGAGGGTATAGGCGCTATTTTTTCCGCAGGCAATAATTTCCACTTCCGGGCGCGTCAGCAAATGTTCCACGACAGTAGCAAACGCATCCTTCGACAGCTCGCCATTAAAAACATCTTTGCCTTCGCTCACTACCCAACCGCCGTTTTCTGCCACAAAGGCAATTTCATTAGCAATTTCAGGGAAGAAAGAGATCAACTGATAATATTGATTCCCGCTGGCGACCACAAAGCGAATGCCTTGTGCTTTCATCTGCTGATACTGAGCCATAAACCGCTCACGGTTATAGGTTTTTTGATCGCTTAAGAAAGTACCATCCATGTCTACCGCAATTAATTTAATGCTCATCAACTATTCTCCATCGCCGTCTGCGTTTGGGTATCGGGTTTGGCGACGGCTTTCGCGACAATAGCCGCAAGAATAACCAGCGCCAGTACAACCAACATTGCACTACGTAATCCATAATGTTCGCCGAGATAGCCCAGTAGCGGAGGCCCGACGAGGAAAGCCAGATAACCGGTCGTTGCCACTACGCTGACGCGGGTTGGTGCATCGGGTCCGGTATCGCTGGCGGCAGAAATGGTCAGCGGGAAGCCCAGCGAGGCACCCAGTCCCCAAAGTACAACAGACACCCCAGCGACCCAGGCGCTATCGACAAAAATAATCAGCCCAATACCCAACGCTCCCATCAGTGCACTGGCCCGAACCACGGCAACGCGACTATAACGGTCGATGAACCAACCGCCGGTAAAGCGTCCAACAGTCATCCCCAGGGTAAAACCGGCATAAATCAGCGAGCCGGAAGTAGGGCTAAAACCGTGACCGTCAACCATTAATAAGGGTAACCAGTCGTTGGCAGAACCTTCGGCAAAGGCCATCGCCAGTACCACAACACCAATCAGCAGCAACTGGATATCCCGATAAAAAGGTACGCCTTTTTCACCATGCTGGGTGCCATCGGCAGCATTTTTGCCCGTACCGTCAGGGATTGCCTGAATGGCGATATAAATAGGCGCGATGCCTACCAGCGCCGCCAATAAAATATGCACCGTTGCCGGAACGCCAAAGGCCGTCAGTGCCATCCCGACACCAGCGCCTGCCAGCGTGCCCAGGCTATAAAAACCGTGCATCATCGGTAAAACCGTTTTATTCATTTCTCGCTCAACGGCGGCACCCTCAACGTTTATCGCCACTTCTGCAGAACCAAAACTAGCCCCAAAGACGCCGAGACCAACGGCAAAGAGCACGGGCGATGTCAGCCAGAGCGCCAGGCTTAATATCATCATCCCGAGCAATGCGCAGGACATCGTGACCAGGATGACATTACGCGTCCCAAAGCGTTTCACTAACCACGCCGAGCAGAGAATACCGCTCATTGAACCGATCGACAGACCAAAGAGGACTCCGCCCATTTCAGCGATCGAAACAGAAAGAATATCGCGGATAGCAGGTGTACGAGTTGCCCAGGACGCCATTAACAGGCCCGGCAAAAAGAAGAACATAAACAGCGCCCAGGTTCGGCGTTTCAATGCATTACGTGAAGAATTTACGGTCATAGATCACGTCAAAATAAGAAGAGGGAAGACAACATTAGCAAGGTTGTGTACATTTGTACACAATTGCAGAGAGAGGAAATGACATGCGTCGCGCTAACGATCCGCAACGGCGAGAAAAAATTATCCAGGCCACGCTGGAGGCGGTGAAACTTTACGGAATACATGCCGTTACGCACCGCAAAATTGCTACCCTTGCCGGGGTACCGTTGGGGTCGATGACCTACTATTTTTCAGGAATTGATGAGTTGTTGCTGGAGGCGTTCAGCAGTTTTACTGAGATCATGTCCCGGCAATATCAGGCATTTTTTAGCGATGTTAGTGATGCTCCGGGCGCATGCCAGGCTATCACCGATATGATCTACAGCTCACAGGTTGCAACGCCGGATAACATGGAGCTGATGTACCAGCTCTACGCGCTGGCTAGCCGAAAACCGCTATTAAAAACGGTAATGCAAAACTGGATGCAGCGCAGTCAGCAAACGCTCGAACAATGGTTTGAACCCGGAACCGCCCGCGCGCTTGATGCGTTTATTGAGGGGATGACGCTGCATTTTGTCACCGACCGTAAGCCGCTATCGCGCGAGGAGATTTTGAGGATGGTTGAGAGGGTTGCAGGGTAGTAGATAAATTTTAGATAACAAAAAACCCACCAACCTTGAACCAAAATGGCGGGGTTGATGGGCTCCACAAAATGGGGACATCAAAGAAAAGCAGTGGCACTAATTAAGACTGATGCCCTGAGGAAAAGTTCTGCGGTTGTGCAAAAAAATTTCATTTTCAGGGCAACTTCAGTTTTATCCTAATCCTGGCCATACCATGACGATGATTGTCCCAGCCAGCGTTAGCAGAACGTTGGCGATTGCGTAGGTGCCCGCATAGCCCAGCGCCGGGATATTACTGCGAGCTGTATCACTGATGATCTCCATTGCCGGCGCGCAGGTGCGTGCGCCCATCATTGCGCCGAACAACAGTGCGCGGTTCATTCGCAATACATAAGCACCGAACAAGAAGCAGATAACCACTGGCACCAGACTGACAATCAATCCGGCAATCAACATTTGACCGCCAATCGCGCCCAGGCCGTTATTAATACCGCTACCAGCGCTCAGACCAACGCCTGCCATAAACACCATCAAGCCGAACTCCTTCACCATGCTTAATGCACCCTGCGGAATGTAACCGAAGGTCGGGTGGTTAGCGCGCATAAAGCCCAGCATAATTCCGGCGAATAACAACCCGGCAGCGTTCCCCATGCCGAAACTGAATGTGCTGAACTGGAAGGTGATCATCCCGATCATCAGCCCAATAACAAAGAAGGCGCAGAATGCCAGCAAGTCAGTGACCTGGCTGTGAATCGAGATAAAGCCGATGCGATCGGCGATGGTTTTTACGCGACGGGCATCGCCGCTGACTTGTAAAACGTCACCTTTGTTAAGCACGACGTTGTCATCAATCGGCATCTCAATCTGACTACGAATGACGCGGTTGAGGAAGCAGCCGTGATCGGTCAACTTCAGTTGTGCGAGACGTTTGCCAACAGCGTTATGGTTTTTAACGACCACTTCTTCAGTGACGATACGCATGTCGAGGAGGTCGCGATCAAAAACTTCTTTGCCATTACGGAAACTGGGATCGAGTCGGGCGTGGGCGTCGGGATAGCCTACCAACGCTATTTCATCGCCCATTTGTAGTACGGCATCACCGTCTGGATTTGCCAGAATCCCGTTACGACGAATACGTTCAATGTAACAGCCAGTTTGTCGATAAATACCCAGTTCACGCAGATTTTTGCCGTCGGTCCAGGCTACCAGCTCCGGGCCGACGCGGTAGGCGCGGATCACCGGCAAATAAACCTTACGGTTGGCATCTGTGTCCAGGCCACGTTCGCGGGCGATTTGCTGGGCGCTGGTCTGTAAGTCCTGATGCTGCAATTTCGGCAAGTAACGCGCACCAACAATCAAACTCACCAGACCGATTAAATAGGTTAAGGCATACCCGAGGCTCAGATTATCCAGTGCCAGTGAGAGCTGCCTGCTTTCCATGCCGGAATGACGCAGTGTATCGCCAGCACCGACCAAAACCGGTGTTGACGTCATAGAGCCTGCTAACATACCGGCCGTCAGGCCAATATCCCAGCCAAACAGCTTACCTAACCCTAAGGCGATCACCAGCGCACTGCCAACCATCACCAGTGCTAACATTAGGTAATTTTTCCCATCGCGAAAAAAAATGGAAAAAAAGTTCGGTCCAGCTTCGACCCCGACGCAGAAAATAAACAGCATAAAGCCAAGATTAAGCGCGTCGGTGTTAATGCTGAAATGTTGTTGGCCTAATAACAGCGATACGACTAAAACGCCAATGGAATTACCCAGTTGGATCGAACCAAGTCGTAATTTCCCGAGACATAGCCCAAGCGCGAGGACCACAAATAATAACAGAATGTAATTCCCATTTAACAATTCGGCGACGTTTATATTCACGGAGGCTAACTTCTTGTTTACTAGTAAGCTGTTGAAAGAAATGGTAATTTACGATAATGTTTTTTACCAGAATTCAGGGCGCAGATTCATTCAGCGCACCTAAACGATAGTAAAGTAACAATATATTTTACTAGTGTAATCACATTAGGTATCAACGGCTATATGAATTGCGTTGGCCTATATTAGCATGGAATGCGAAGCGGCTTTATCTTACTGAACGCCACACTGGCGAAAAATGTGTTCGATAGACGCAGTGTCAGGAGGAACGAGTGAAACATAAACAACGTTGGGCGGGGGCAATCTGCTGTTTTGTCCTCTTCATTGTGGTGTGCCTTTTTCTGGCGACGCACATGAAAGGCGCTTTTCGGGCTGCCGGGCATCCTGAAATTGGTTTGCTGTTTTTCATTCTTCCTGGAGCGGTTGCCAGCTTCTTTTCACAGCGTAGAGAAGTCCTGAAACCTCTGTTTGGCGCAATGCTGGCGGCACCCTGTTCGATGCTCATAATGCGGCTGTTTTTTTCACCAACGCGCTCATTCTGGCAAGAGCTGGCATGGTTATTAAGTGCGGTGTTCTGGTGTGCGTTGGGGGCATTGTGTTTCTTATTTATCAGCAGTTTGTTTAAATCACAGCACAGAAAAAATTAATTAAGCCCTCAACACGAGGGCTTGTCAGACGCTCAGGCGTCCAGATTCTCTTTCACCCATGCAGCAAAATCGGTATAGCCGCCGATATGTTGCTGATCGACAAAAATCTGCGGCACGGTTTCTACGGGTTTACCTGCCTTTTGTTGTAGATCTTCTTTAGTGATCCCTTCCGCACGAATATCTACATACTGATACTGAAAATCATCGCGTTCATTGCTCAACTTCTCAGCCAGATCTTTTGCACGCACACAGTAAGGGCAACCCGGACGACCAAAAATAACGGTTTGCATTATTTCTCCCCTCATAGACTTATGCCTGTAATGATCACGCTAAAATGTATTCGCTGAAAGTAGGTTTAACCTGTTGCATTAATTGCTAAAAGCTATAACTGTTAAACACAATACAGTGAAAAGTTTTAGACTGAAGGCTCACTTTGCAGAGGGAAGCGTATGCGCGCGATCGGTAAATTGCCTAAAAGCGTGTTGATACTGGAATTTATCGGAATGATGTTGCTGGCGGTGGCGCTGCTGTCGGTAAGCGACTCCCTGTCGCTGCCTGAGCCATTTTCTCGGCCAGAAGTGCAGATTCTGATGATTTTTCTCGGTGTTTTGCTCATGCTTCCCGCTGCGGTGGTGGTTATTCTTCAGGTGGCAAAACGTCTTGCCCCACAGCTGATGAACCGTCCACCGCAATATTCACGTTCAGAAAGAGAAAAAGATAATGACGCCAACCATTGAACTTATTTGTGGCCATCGCTCCATTCGCCATTTCACTGATGAACCCATTTCCGAAGCGCAGCGTGAGGCGATTATTAACAGCGCCCGTGCGACGTCCAGTTCCAGTTTTTTGCAGTGCAGTAGCATTATTCGCATTACCGACAAAGCGTTACGTGATGAACTGGTGACGCTGACCGGCGGGCAAAAACACGTAGCGAAAGCGGCGGAGTTTTGGGTGTTCTGTGCCGACTTTAACCGCCATTTACAGATCTGTCCGGATGCACAACTTGGCCTGGCGGAACAACTGTTGCTCGGTGTCGTTGATACGGCAATGATGGCGCAGAATGCGTTAACCGCAGCGGAATCGCTGGGATTGGGCGGGGTATATATCGGCGGCCTGCGCAATAATATTGAAGCGGTGACGGAACTGCTGAAATTACCGCAGCATGTTCTGCCGCTGTTTGGGCTGTGCCTTGGCTGGCCTGCGGATAATCCAGATCTTAAGCCGCGTTTACCGGCTTCCATTTTGGTGCATGAAAACAGCTATCAACCGCTGGATAAAGACGCACTGGCGCAGTATGACGAACAACTGGCGGAATATTACCTCACCCGTGGCAGCAATAATCGCCGGGATACCTGGAGCGATCATATCCGCCGAACAATCATTAAAGAAAGCCGCCCATTTATACTGGATTATTTGCACAAACAGGGTTGGGCTACGCGCTAAAATCGCCACGCCGATGTATGATACGCGGGCTTTTGACCAGGTCTGACAGAGAGGTGCAGGGTGAAAATTGCCATATTGTCCCGGGATGGAACGCTCTATTCGTGTAAGCGGCTGCGTGAAGCCGCTATACAGCGTGGTCACCTGGTTGAAATTCTTGATCCGCTTTCTTGCTACATGAACATAAATCCTGCGGCGTCTTCAATTCACTACAAAGGCCGCAAGTTACCCCATTTTGACGCTGTGATCCCGCGTATTGGCACCGCCATTACCTTTTATGGGACGGCGGCACTGCGCCAGTTCGAGATGCTGGGGAGCTATCCGCTCAATGAGTCGGTCGCCATTGCCCGGGCGCGTGACAAATTGCGTTCCATGCAACTGCTGGCGCGTCAGGGCATCGACCTGCCTGTCACGGGCATTGCGCATTCGCCGGATGATACCAGCGATTTAATCGACATGGTCGGTGGTGCGCCGCTGGTGGTTAAGCTGGTTGAAGGTACGCAGGGAATTGGTGTCGTGCTGGCGGAGACGCGTCAGGCGGCGGAAAGCGTGATTGACGCCTTTCGCGGTCTGAACGCGCATATTTTGGTGCAGGAATATATCAAAGAGGCGCAAGGGTGCGATATCCGCTGTCTGGTTGTTGGCGATGAAGTGGTCGCTGCGATTGAACGGCGGGCGAAAGAGGGCGATTTTCGTTCCAATTTGCATCGTGGAGGCGCGGCAAGCGTCGCCAGTATCACACCACAGGAGCGTGAAATCGCGATAAAAGCCGCGCGAACGATGGCGCTGGACGTTGCTGGTGTGGATATTCTGCGTGCTAATCGCGGGCCATTGGTGATGGAGGTGAATGCGTCGCCGGGGCTGGAAGGAATAGAAAAAACCACCGGTATCGACATCGCGAGTAAAATGATCCGCTGGATCGAACGCAACGCCACGACAGAATATTGCCTGAAAACGGGTGGTTAGTCGCAATCACATTACTGATCATGGTTTTGCCTGCGCTTTTTGCGTAAGCTGTGCCGGTCTTTTTATCGGAAGAGGTTGTACAAAATTATGACATCGCTGGTCGTTCCTGGTCTGGATACGTTGCGTCAATGGCTCGATGACCTGGGGATGAGTTTTTTTGAATGTGATAACTGTCAGGCTCTGCATCTGCCCCATATGCAGAATTTCGACGGTGTCTTTGATGCCAAAATCGATCTGATCGATAACACGATCCTGTTTTCTGCCATGGCGGAAGTCCGACCTTCAGCCGTATTGCCGCTGGCGGCGGATTTATCCGCCATCAATGCCAGTTCGCTGACCGTGAAAGCATTTCTTGATATGCAGGATGATAATCTGCCAAAGCTGGTGGTTTGCCAGTCTTTATCCGTTATGCAGGGCGTAACCTATGAGCAGTTTGCATGGTTCGTGCGTCAGAGCGAAGAGCAGATTTCGATGGTCATTCTTGAAGCTAATGCCCATCAACTGCTGTTACCGACTGACGATGAAGGGCAAAACAACGTTACCGAAAACTATTTCCTCCACTGATAACTCCTTTCGAGTACGCAGTCGCTGCCGCAGTGACTGCGTGCTGCAAAATTATCTGCTGTTTTTAACCTTTTATTAAAGATTATTTCACTTCTCTTGTGCCGATTTGGCTTTATCACATAGAGCAAATACGCATAAAAATTTGTTAAATACCGTTTTTTAATCCGAGCTATAGTCTCAAACCCTGGCTAAAGTTATTCTTGCGATGCTTTTATATAGCGAGCAGTGCTGGCCGGGAGAGAGTTCTCTTTTCTTACACCGAGCCGATAAAAATATGCACGAATATTGCATATCTTTCAGTGTGACAACTTTTGTTCGTTTGTTAACGAACTTTCAGAAGGAAAGAGATATGACCGCCTTAAATAAAAAATGGCTATCGGGTCTGGTTGCGGGTGCTCTGATGGCCGTCTCTGTCGGCACGCTCGCGGCTGAACAAAAAACACTCCACATTTATAACTGGTCTGATTATATCGCCCCGGATACGGTGGCCAATTTTGAAAAAGAAACCGGTATTAAAGTCGTTTACGATGTTTTCGATTCCAACGAAGTACTGGAAGGAAAATTAATGGCGGGGAGCACCGGCTTTGACCTGGTGGTTCCATCTGCCAGCTTTCTGGAGCGCCAGTTGACTGCGGGAGTTTTCCAGCCACTGGATAAAAACAAATTGCCGGAGTGGAAGAATCTCGACCCGGAACTGCTGAAGCTGGTCGCTAAACATGACCCGGATAATAAATTTGCTATGCCCTATATGTGGGCGACGACCGGGATTGGCTATAACGTCGATAAAGTCAAAGCGGTACTGGGTGAAAACGCGCCCGTCGATAGCTGGGACTTGATCCTCAAACCTGAAAATCTGGAAAAACTGAAAAGCTGCGGCGTCTCTTTCCTTGATGCACCGGAAGAAGTGTTTGCTACCGTGCTGAATTATCTCGGTAAAGATCCCAACAGCACTAAAGCAGATGATTACACCGGACCGGCAACCGATCTGCTGTTAAAGCTGCGCCCGAACATTCGTTATTTCCATTCATCTCAATACATTAACGACCTGGCAAACGGCGATATTTGCGTCGCTATCGGCTGGGCGGGCGATGTCTGGCAGGCGTCAAACCGCGCGAAGGAAGCAAAGAATGGCGTGAATGTCTCGTTCTCGATTCCGAAAGAAGGGGCGATGGCATTCTTTGATGTATTTGCCATGCCTGCGGATGCCAAAAATAAAGACGAAGCTTATCAGTTCCTGAATTACCTGCTGCGTCCGGATGTCGTAGCGCATATCTCTGACCATGTGTTCTATGCCAACGCGAACAAAGAAGCTACGCCGCTGGTAAGCGCGGAAGTGCGTGATAACCCCGGTATTTACCCGCCTGCGGATGTCCGTGCGAAGCTGTTCACTCTGAAAGTGCAGGATCCGAAAATCGACCGTGTGCGCACCCGCGCGTGGACCAAAGTGAAGAGCGGAAAATAATCCGCAGCCGTAGATGCCGGACGGGCGCACCACACCCGCCGGCAATTCGCACCATCAGGGTGCGCTTGCACACATTCAATGCCGGAGAGCAGCCGTGAATGACGCTATCCCTCGCCCCCAGGCGAAAACCCGTAAGGCGCTGACGCCGCTATTAGAAATCCGTAATCTGACTAAATCTTACGATGGTCAGCATGCGGTCGATGATGTCAGCCTGACCATCTATAAAGGCGAAATCTTCGCGCTGCTGGGCGCATCCGGCTGTGGCAAGTCCACGCTGCTGCGTATGCTGGCAGGTTTCGAACAACCTTCTGCCGGGCAGATTATGCTCGATGGCGTCGATTTGTCACAGGTGCCGCCTTACCTGCGCCCCATCAATATGATGTTTCAGTCTTACGCGCTGTTTCCGCATATGACCGTGGAACAGAACATCGCTTTTGGCCTGAAACAGGACAAACTACCGAAAGCGGAAATTGCCAGCCGGGTCAATGAGATGCTTGGGCTGGTGCATATGCAGGAGTTCGCCAAACGCAAACCGCACCAGCTTTCCGGCGGTCAGCGACAGCGTGTGGCGCTGGCCCGAAGCCTTGCCAAGCGCCCGAAACTATTACTGCTCGATGAGCCGATGGGCGCGCTGGATAAAAAGCTGCGTGACCGGATGCAGCTTGAAGTGGTGGATATTCTGGAGCGCGTCGGTGTGACCTGCGTAATGGTCACTCACGATCAGGAAGAGGCGATGACCATGGCGGGGCGCATCGCCATTATGAATCGTGGGAAATTTGTCCAGATTGGCGAGCCGGAAGAGATCTACGAGCATCCGACCACGCGCTACAGTGCTGAATTTATCGGTTCGGTAAACGTCTTTGAAGGTGTACTCAAAGAGCGTCAGGAAGATGGTCTGGTGCTTTATTCGCCGGGGCTGGTGCATCCACTGAAAGTTGATGTAGATGCTTCGGTGGTCGATAACGTGCCGGTGCATGTGGCGCTGCGTCCGGAAAAAATCATGCTTTGTGAAGAACCGCCCGCCAATGGTTGTAACTTCGCGGTGGGGGAGGTGATGCACATTGCCTATCTCGGCGATCTTTCGGTCTATCACGTTCGCCTGAAAAGCGGGCAGATGATCAGCGCCCAGCTACAAAATGCCCATCGTTATCGTAAAGGATTACCCACCTGGGGCGATGAAGTGCGCTTGTGCTGGGAAGTGGACAGTTGTGTGGTGCTGACGGTTTAAGGAGCAAAGATGAGTACACTTGAACCTGCTGCCCAGTCGAAACCGCCGGGCGGATTTAAGCTGTGGTTGTCGCAGCTGCAAATGAAGCATGGGCGCAAACTGGTCATTGCGTTGCCGTATATCTGGTTGATCTTGCTGTTTCTGCTGCCATTTCTGATCGTCTTTAAAATAAGTCTGGCGGAGATGGCGCGCGCTATTCCACCTTATACCGAACTGATGGAGTGGGCTGACGGGCAACTTTCCATCACCCTCAATCTTGGTAATTTCCTGCAACTGACTGACGATCCGCTCTATTTCGATGCATATCTCCAGTCGTTACAGGTAGCGGCGATTTCGACAATTTGTTGTTTACTGATCGGCTATCCGCTGGCGTGGGCGGTGGCGCACAGTAAGCCTTCGACCCGCAATATCTTATTGCTGCTGGTGATCCTGCCGTCGTGGACCTCGTTTCTGATCCGCGTTTATGCCTGGATGGGAATATTAAAAAATAACGGCGTGCTGAATAATTTTCTGCTGTGGCTGGGGGTTATCGACCAGCCGCTGACCATTCTGCATACAAACCTGGCCGTTTATATTGGCATTGTTTATGCCTATGTACCGTTTATGGTGCTGCCGATCTACACCGCCTTGATTCGTATTGATTATTCGCTGGTGGAAGCGGCACTGGATCTCGGCGCTCGACCGCTGAAAACATTCTTTACTGTGATCGTGCCGCTCACCAAAGGGGGTATTATTGCCGGATCGATGCTGGTTTTTATTCCGGCAGTGGGAGAGTTTGTAATCCCGGAGCTGCTCGGCGGTCCGGATAGCATCATGATCGGACGCGTGCTGTGGCAGGAGTTCTTTAACAACCGTGACTGGCCGGTGGCCTCGGCAGTGGCGATCATCATGTTGTTGCTGCTAATTGTGCCGATAATGTGGTTCCACAAGCATCAGCAAAAAAGCGTGGGAGAACACGGATGAATAATTTACCGGTGGTTCGTTCGCCCTGGCGAATTGTGATTTTGCTGTTGGGCTTCACCTTTCTCTACGCGCCAATGCTGATGCTGGTGATCTATTCATTCAACAGCTCGAAGCTGGTGACGGTGTGGGCCGGCTGGTCAACGCGCTGGTATGGCGAATTATTGCGCGATGACGCGATGATGAGTGCGGTTGGTTTAAGCCTGACAATAGCTGCCTGTGCGGCAACGGCGGCGGCGATCCTCGGGACGATTGCGGCGGTCGTGCTGGTGCGCTTTGGCAGGTTTCGCGGATCAAATGGTTTTGCCTTTATGATCACCGCGCCGCTGGTGATGCCAGATGTCATCACGGGCTTGTCGCTGTTGTTGTTATTCGTCGCACTTGCACATGCCATCGGCTGGCCTGCGGAGCGAGGCATGCTCACCATCTGGCTGGCGCATGTCACTTTCTGTACGGCTTATGTGGCAGTCGTTATTTCGTCGCGTCTGCGGGAGCTGGACCGTTCCATTGAAGAAGCAGCGATGGATCTCGGTGCGACGCCGCTGAAAGTGTTTTTCGTCATTACGCTACCGATGATCATGCCCGCGATCATTTCTGGCTGGTTACTGGCTTTTACTCTGTCGCTCGACGATCTGGTGATTGCCAGCTTTGTTTCCGGGCCAGGAGCCACCACGTTACCGATGCTGGTCTTCTCCAGCGTGCGGATGGGGGTGAATCCGGAAATCAACGCCCTGGCAACATTAATCCTCGGCGCAGTCGGAATTGTCGGATTTATCGCCTGGTATCTGATGGCGCGCGCAGAAAAACAGCGGATACGCGACATCCAGCGTGCAAGACGTGGCTGAAGACACTAAAATTTGCCAACCTGGCTACATAATGCCGCGCATGTCGCGGCATTGTTTTCATGGAAGACGAAACGTTGGGATTTTTTAAGAAAACATCTTCATCTCATGCTCGCCTGAATGTGCCTGCGCTGGTGCAGGTGGCGGCGCTCGCCATTATTATGATCCGTGGCCTCGACGTGCTGATGATTTTCAATACGCTGGGCGTGCGCGGTATTGGCGAGTTCATTCATCGCAGTGTACAAACCTGGAGTTTAACACTGGTCTTTTTAAGCAGCCTGGTGCTGGTTTTCATTGAGATCTGGTGTGCGTTTTCACTGGTGAAAGGGCGTCGCTGGGCGCGCTGGCTGTATCTGTTGACACAAATCACGGCCGCCAGTTATTTGTGGGCGGCTTCGCTGGGGTATGGTTATCCGGAGCTGTTCAGCATTCCCGGTGAATCAAAACGTGAAATCTTCCATAGTCTGATGCTGCAGAAGTTGCCGGATATGCTCATCCTGTTGCTACTGTTCGTTCCCTCGACCAGTCGGCGGTTCTTCCAGTTGCAATAATGTGTATAATCGTCGCCCCTGATGATGTGAAGGTCAATGTATGCAGTGCGCACTTTACGACGCGGGTCGCTGTCGTTCCTGTCAGTGGATAACGCAGCTGATTCCAGAGCAACTCTCCGCTAAAACCGCCGATCTTAAAAATCTGCTCGCCGACTTTTCGGTTGAGGAATGGTGCGAGCCGGTGTCAGGCCCGGAGCAAGGGTTTCGTAATAAAGCCAAAATGGTGGTGAGTGGTAGCGTTGAAAAACCACTGCTCGGTATGCTGCATCGCGACGGCACACCAGAAGACCTTTGCGATTGTCCGCTTTATCCCTCCTCATTTGCGCCCGTTTTTGCGGCGTTAAAACCGTTTATCGCCCGTGCGGGGCTAACCCCCTACAATGTGGCGCGTAAGCGTGGCGAACTGAAATACATTCTGCTGACTGAAAGCCAAAGTGATGGTGGCATGATGTTGCGCTTTGTACTGCGTTCCGAAACCAAGCTGGCACAACTGCGTAAGGCGCTGCCGTGGTTACAGGAACAACTGCCGCAGCTGAAAGTCATTACCGCCAATATTCAGCCGATACATATGGCGATTATGGAAGGGGAGACGGAGATTTATCTGAGCGAACAACAGGCGCTGGCTGAGCGTTTTAACGATGTGCCGCTGTGGATCCGTCCACAAAGTTTCTTCCAGACTAATCCGGTAGTCGCCAGCCAGCTGTACGCTACTGCGCGCGACTGGGTACGACAGTTGCCGGTTAAACATATGTGGGATCTGTTCTGTGGCGTGGGCGGCTTTGGTTTACACTGCGCGACGCCTGACATGCAGTTAACCGGGATCGAAATTGCGCCAGAGGCCATTGCCTGTGCGAAGCAGTCAGCTGCTGAACTGGGCTTAACGCGTTTGCAATTTCAGGCGCTGGACTCCACTCAGTTTGTCACCACTCAGGGAGAGGTGCCGGAGCTGGTGCTGGTTAACCCGCCGCGCCGAGGTATTGGTAAACCGCTGTGTGATTATCTTTCAACGATGGCTCCGCGTTTTATCATCTACTCCAGCTGTAACGCCCAAACGATGGCCAAAGATATCCGCGAACTGTCAGGTTATCGTATTGAACGGGTACAGCTTTTTGATATGTTCCCGCACACCGCGCACTATGAAGTGCTGACACTGTTGGTGAAGCAATAAAAAAGCCGCGGCTGCGGCTTCAGATTGCTGATAAGGTGCGCGTTGTTCATGTCGGATGCGGCGTGAGCGCCTTGTTCGGCCTACAAAATCGTGCTAAATCAATGCATTGCAGGGTAAATGTAGGCCTGATAAGCGTAGCGCATCAGGCAATCTTACTTTTGTCATCAGTCCCGATTACTGCGGGAACCACTGGTCATTGATTTTCTGATACGTACCATCTGCTTTAATCGCTGCCAGTGCGTTATTCAGTTTTTCCAGCAGGGCTTTATTATCCGGACGTACAGCGATGCCCAGACCGGTGCCGAAGTACTGCGGGTCGGTTACTTTCTCTGTTGCAACGCCCAGTTGTGGATTGGTTTTCAGCCATTCATTAACCACCGCTGTGTCACCAAATACCCCATCAATACGACCATTTTTCAGGTCGATAAAGGCATTTTGATAACTGTCATAGGAGACAGTTTTTACTTCCGGGTGTTGATCCTGAATATATTTCTGGTGCGTTGTACCGTTTTCCATCCCAATGCGTTTGCCTTTCAGGTCGGCAAACGTTTTGTAGGTATCTTTTTTGGCAATCACAACAGCTGAGTTTTCGTAGTAGGGCGTGGTAAATGATACCTGCTTGCTACGCTCCGGCGTGATATCCATACCGGAGATAACGGCGTCATATTTTCTGAATTTCAGTGACGGGATGAGGCTGTCGAAAGCGTGATTGGTAAAAGTACATTCTGCCTGCATCTGTTTGCATAACGCTTTTGCCAGGTCGATATCAAAGCCGACAATCTCATTATTAGCACCTATAGATTCAAAGGGAGGATAGGTCGCTGATACGCCGAAATTGATTTTCTCTGCCGCAGAAGCGCCGAATGCACAGGATGAAAGTAAAGCGGCAAGAACTAACTTTTTCATGATGGAACTCCCGTCTGTCAATCTTATGATTTTTGGCCGTGTCTGCGGCATGAGATAACAATGCCATTAAGTGAATTTATATGCAATAAATATGATTAAATAATTCGTAATGAATAAAAAAAGACGGACAACTTAGTGGGTTGCCCGTCTTTATTATATTAATCTATGCACTATGTATGCCGGATAAGGCGTACACGCCGCATCCGGCATAGGCACCGTGCTGGTGTCTGATGCGACGCTGGCGCGTCTTATCAGACCTACAAATCATCCGGCATCAGCATGCAGCCATGTCAATTCCGTCGCTCGAACGCCAGCGCTTTGCGCTCGATCAAACGCATCATCAGTGTCAGCAGGCCGTTGACGACCAGGTAAATAATCCCCGCCGCACCGAACACCATGACATCGTAAGTGCGCCCGTACAACAACTGGCTGTATCCCATCACTTCCATCAGCGTAATGGTGTAAGCCAGAGAGGTACTTTTGAACACCAGCACCACTTCGTTGGAATAAGAAGAGAGTGAGCGTTTAAAGGCATACGGCAGCAGGATCGCCAGCGTATCTTTTTTGCTCATCCCCAGGGCGCTACAGGACTGCCACTGACCTTCCGGGATTGCACGAATTGCACCGTAAAATAGCTGCGTGGTATACGCCGCACTGTTCAGCGACAACGCAATCAGCGCGCACAACCACGGTTCTGACAACAGATGCCACAGTGCCGGATACTCCTGCAATGTCGGGAACTGGCCTGGACCGTAGTAAATCAGGAAGATCTGCACCAACAGCGGCGTACCGGTAAACAGCGTGATATAGCCCCGCACCAGCCACACCAGTACCGGCGTTTTCAGCGTCAGGATGATGGTAAAAATCAACGCCAGAATTAGCGCCACAATCAGCGAGGCAATCGTCAGCGTCAGGCTGGTGTGCAGCCCTTTCATCAGTTCGGGTAAATACTCAAGCATCAGCCAGGCCTCCGCTCAAAACGTGTCGCGCGCAGGTCAATGCGTTTGAGAATGTACTGACTGAGCAGGGTAATCACCAGATAGATCGCTGCTGCCACAATGTACCAGGTAAATGGCTCCTGGGTACGAGTGGCGATGCTTTTGGTTTGCAGCATTAAATCATTCACACTTATCAAACTGACCAGCGCGGTATCTTTCAGCAGTACCAGCCACTGGTTACCGAGACCAGGCAGCGCATGACGCCACATCTGCGGCATCACCAGGCGGAAAAAGATAGCCGATTTCGACAGCCCCAGCGCCTGACCGGATTCCCACTGGCCCACCGGCACCGCTTTCAGTGCGCCACGCAGGGTTTGCGAGGCATAGGCGGCATACAGTAGCGACAGGGCGATAACCCCACACAGGAACGGGCTAACGTCGAAGTTCTCAATGTCCATCTGCACCGGGATCTGTACGATCCCAAGATTGATGGTGAAGCCATCCGAAAGCGTCAGCAGTAACTGCGAGGAGCCAAAATAGATAAACAGCACCACCAGAATTTCTGGCAGACCGCGCAGAATCGTCACCAGTGCTGAACCTACCCACGCGACAGGACGCCATTTTGCTGACTCCCACACCGCAAAGAACATCGCCAGCGCCAGTCCGACAATCAATGCACAAACGGCAAGGCCGACGGTCATCCCGGCGGCGCTTGCTAAAGGAAAAAATTCATTCATCAGGTATTACTTCTGGAACCATTTGTTGTAGATGGTTTCGTAAGTGCCATCTTTCTTCACTTTTTCCAGCGCAGTGTTGAATTTCTGCTGCAGTTCAGTGTTGCCCTGACGTACCGCGATGCCGAGGCCAGTACCGAAGTAATCTTTATCGGTCACTTTGTCGCCGACAGCCGCCAGTTTCGGGTTATCTTTCAGCCATTCGGTTACCACTGCGGTGTCACCAAAAACGCCGTCGATACGACCGTTTTGCAGATCGAGTTTCGCGTTCTGGTAGCTATCATAAGGAACCGTGGTGATTTCCGGATGTTTATCCATAATGAATTTCTGGTGCGTCGTCCCGTTCTGAACGCCGACTTTTTTGCCTTTCAGCTGATCAACGCTGGTGTATTTACCTTGTTGACCCACAAACAGGGCAGAGTTGTCATAGTACGGCGTGGTAAACAGCACCTGCTTTTCACGCTCCGGGGTGATATCCATACCAGCCATCACCGCGTCTACGCGACGGAATTTCAGGCTTGGGATCAGGCTGTCAAACGCCTGGTTAGAGAAAGTGCAGGTCGCATCAATCTCTTTACACAATGCCTGCGCCAGGTCGACGTCAAAACCAACGATCTGGTTGTTTGCATCCATTGATTCAAACGGAGGATAGGAGGCTTCGGTGGCAAAACGAATAGTTTCGGCAGCTGTGGCGGAAAGACTAAAACCTGCAATTAACGCGGCAATCAGAACTTTTTTCATTGTTGTTATCCCGAATCTTAGTGAGAGAGATAGTTTTTAAATGCTTCGGTTTGCGGCTCGGTAAAGCAGCGCGCGTCGCCTTGTTCTACGATGTGACCATTTTCCATATACACCACACGGCTGGCGGTTTTACGCGCCACTTCCACTTCGTGGGTGACGATCACCTGGGTAATATTGGTTTCTGCCAGCTCACGAATGATGCTGACGATTTGTGCCGTAATTTCCGGGTCCAGCGCGGCGGTCGGTTCATCGAACAGCAGTACCTGCGGTTCCATCATTAACGCACGCGCAATAGCAACACGCTGCTGCTGACCACCAGAAAGATGCAGCGGATAGCGATCACTGAAAGGTTTCAGGCGCAGACGTTCCAGCAATTTTTCTGCACGGGCCAGCGCCTGATCTTTACTCAATCCCAGTACACGGCAGGGCGCTTCAATCAGGTTTTGCTGCACGGTGAGGTGCGGCCACAGGTTGTATTGTTGAAACACCATACCGACGTTACGACGCAGATCGCGAATCGCTTTGTCTGAGGGCGTTTTAGTGAAATCGAAATGGTTGCCTGCAATGTTGAGCGTACCGGAGCGCGGCATCTCAAGCAGATTGAGTACACGCAGCAGCGAGCTTTTACCCGCGCCACTGGGGCCAAGTAACACCAGCGTTTCGCCCTGTGGGCAATCCAGCGTGATATCGAACAGCGCCTGATGCGCGCCGTAAAAGCAATTAATGCCGTTTAATTGAATACTCATTGACACTCGTATACTGGCAGTCTGATAGCTATTGAGGTCGAAGATAGTACCTTTGACAGAATAATTATGCAATATTTCTGCTTTAAAAGTTAAAAGCAAAGCGCATTATTCACTAAACATAGCACAAAATAACGGGCGCGGTGGGCGGCGAGCATAAATGTCGGCATTCCTCGCGAAATGCCGGACAATTTACGGGGGTTATTGGTTGATCAAGGCGTTAGCGATTCTCGATTGACTGACGGAGTGTACCTGCTGTGGCATGAACGCTGCCGCCTAAGTAGCGCACATCGTCAATCACCCAACACTGGCCTTCCTGAATCATTAGCACTTCATCCTGCCAGCCCTGGTCACCCTGTTTGAGATCCACGCGCAAAGGAATGTTACGGGCATCACGATTAGGGATAGTAGATGCACTGGCAACGTGGGCGCTGTCTGGCAAGGTGGTTCGACTGGAGAACGGATCGCTGCTTAACAATTCACGATGACTATTATCGCGGCTGGCATCGCTAAGTAGGGTTGCCAGTTTGTCACTCAAATAGGGGCGCAGAGCGGTAATGTCATTGCTGCGATGTTGAATGCGGTAGTCATAGAATTGTTGAGCCACGCTGTCAGGTCCACCCTGGACACAGGAACCGGTGCGGGGGCCGTTATCTTTATAAGCTGGCGTGACGGTGGTACAGGCACTCAGCAGCAGTGCACATGGAATAAGTAGAGATAGTGAACGGTAGCGCATAATCATTTCCTTATTGGCTTGCTTTCTGCGTCACACTATGACCAAAAACAATCAGATTATTTAATACATTGTTTTTTATACAATTCTGAAACAATCTGAAGACCCGATTAGGCTTAAGTCCATTGCTGGCTCCCCATTCAAGGTTGATCGTAGCTGACTTACTTAAATTACCCAAACAATAGACAGTGTAAACCATTTGTGAGGCTGAGCGTGTTATAAGACTGAAATGATCATTTAAGGTAAATATGATAGTTCTGAAACGCTGGTATAAATCCTGCTGTAGAAGTTAAGAGCATCTGCAGGAAGCCAGTTGCACATTTATAACGCATGATAGGTGACCAAGATTCATTTCTATTATTGACAAAATTTTAACATATGATGATAGGCCCTAAGATTAAGATGATTGCAAAAATCACAATGTATGTTTGAAATGAGCGAAATTTGATAGTCCCAACTTTAACTTTCGATAATATTATTTTTGTTACGGTTGTGAGTGAAGAATATAATCTTATTAAGCTAATGGATTTGAGTTAAGAATAATATAATTTTTTTCAATGCGCCATTAATTAATATGAATATAGAATGTGTTGTGACTTTATGTTTATAAAGCACAGGGAGTACAGTGGGTTATTGTTTTTTTTGGGTGATTTTTATATGATAAATAATGTCTCTGAACAATCGTCATCATTTCTAAGCACACAACCGAATCAAAGTGATAATCTCATGGCCTCGCTGAGGGAATTTTTTACCATATTAAAATCCAGTCATAAGGATGAGTTATCTACATGGGACACCATCTACTTGAATCTAGTATTAGTAATAAATGCTGATAGTGAAACTATTAAAAATGATATGTCGCTCGGTAACATTATTTATTCAGCAAATAATTATTTTAATTCTTTTTTTAGTAGTGCTTTCGAAACTGGTACTAAAACATACCTTGGTACATCACAAAACAATGAAGTTGAAATAAAAATTGGCAATGAAAGAATCACCATTGGGGTGCGAAATAAAGTCAGCGGAAAAATGGAAAGACAAGAATTTCTTTTTCCTCTGCATTACGAAAATAAACTGCAATGTGAATTGGAGAAGAATTTTACTATTGATTCTTATCCATTGTTATATAGGTATACCCTTGGTTGTAAGATCGCGAATGCGATCTTTGAAAAAGTATACAATCGAATTGTATTTAATAAGGAACAATATATAACAATTATAAAAGACGCATTTATTCATTTCTATGATTATAGCAGGCGATATACAATGAGTGAGGATATCGACAAAGAGTCCGTTATAAATACCATTGCATTGATGAGCACCTTTTGTAACAGTGATAATACATCAGGTGAAATTTTCAGTGATGATATTGCTCTTGAAGACTCATCTGAACCTGACCTAAATGTAGAACATACAATAACACTTGGTTTTGCTAATGACGATCTTAAGTTTAATCCAATTACTTATTCGGAAGTATTAACACGATTTTACGCCTTTCAAAATATTGTATTGAATCTGTGTCCGGAAATGCATTCATCGCATTACAACGATATTTGTAGTGTAAGTGTGGATATGACAAAAGGCAAGCAATGCATGATTCACTTGATGGTCAATGAAGAGGTTTTCATGTCTCTTCCAACCCCTATCACAACTATGGCACGTGAACATGATAGTAATTTAGTCAATCTAAAAACGCTACTCAATGATGGTTGTTTTATTAAATATAGTCATTTTGATGCTGTGGGTTTAATGAAGAAAAACTTAAATCATCTGTATTTATCACATTCTCTTTTAAATGAAAGTATATTGAAGGGATGTTGTTTTGAGAACGGCAGTTTAGGTGATGTTAAGATAACAAATAGTAATTTAACGAAAAACGTATTCAGTAACTTTACGTTTAGAGCGACTAAAATTAATAATGTAAATGCTCATTCTTCAAAATTTGTCCATTGCCATTTTTACAGTGTTGATATGATAAGAGTTAATCTCTATAAATGTCTTTTTCATGAGTGTAGTATGCATGATGTCAAGATAAGACCATGGTTACCAGTAAAATGGACAAAAGAATTAATAAATGATTATTTGTATGGTTGTTTACTATCACTGTACTCTATCTGTGTAAGGGATATATTTAATATGACCGTTGGGAATAACGTAAAGGTTGCAGCGGATGCTTTCATTGAAATCCTTTACTCTCTAAAGAATAAATATTGTATTAAGCTATTAAGCGCTCAGGATCGGGCATTTATTTACGAATTTGCAAAAATGATCTTTGCTTATATTAATGATAGAAGCCTTGAGGTTACATTACTTTCATGTTTTGCGGAGACCGATCAAACAAGAATTCAGAGGTATATTCCTCAGCCTCAAGATGCGGAAAAATTTTGGAATAATTTACAATATAAGGTGACTCTTCCCATTCATTAATGTTGCAGGTACAACATAATATAGCAGGTCAGCGCTATCCCATAATGAAACCAATATCGGGTTAGGAGACGGGTAATCGTAAAGGCATATGCGCTTATTTTTGACACAATGAGATGATTTCCTAAACTGATCAAAACCTTCTTCCCAACATGGCATATCAGCCCGATAATGCTTTGAGATCGAAGGATTAGCAAACAAGGAGATCGATCATGCAATTTTCTACAACCCCAACTCTGGAAGGCCAGACCATCGTTGAATATTGCGGTGTGGTGACAGGCGAAGCGATTTTAGGTGCCAATATTTTCCGTGATTTCTTTGCCGGTATCCGCGATATCGTTGGCGGACGCTCCGGGGCTTATGAAAAAGAATTGCGTAAAGCGCGGGAGATTGCCTTTGAGGAACTTGGTGAGCAGGCGCGGGCGTTGGGGGCCGATGCCGTAGTCGGTATTGATATCGACTACGAAACGGTCGGGCAAAACGGCAGTATGCTGATGGTTAGCGTCAGCGGTACGGCGGTGAAAACACGTCGATGAGAAGAGTCTTCTGGCTGGTCGCCGCTGCTTTGTTACTTGCAGGGTGTGCAGGCGAAAAAGGCATTGTCGAGAAAGAGGGATACCAGCTTGATACCCGACGCCAGGCGCAGGCGGCGTATCCGCGCATTAAAGTGCTGGTGATCCACTACACCGCAGATGATTTTGATAGCTCGCTGGCGACACTGACCGATAAACAGGTCAGCTCGCATTATCTGGTCCCTGCTGTGCCACCGCGATACAACGGTAAACCGCGCATCTGGCAACTGGTGCCGGAACAGGAACTGGCCTGGCATGCGGGGATTAGCGCCTGGCGCGGGGCAACACGCCTTAACGACACCTCTATTGGCATTGAGCTGGAAAACCGTGGCTGGCAAAAATCATCCGGAGTGAAATATTTTGCCCCGTTTGAACCGGCACAGATACAGGCGCTCATCCCCCTGGCGAAAGATATTATTACCCGTTATCACATCAAGCCGGAAAACGTGGTGGCACATGCGGATATTGCGCCGCAGCGAAAAGACGATCCAGGACCGTTATTTCCGTGGCAGCAACTGGCGCAGCAGGGGATTGGTGCCTGGCCGGATGCGCAGCGGGTGAACTTTTACCTTGCCGGGCGTGCGCCGCACACGCCAGTAGATACCGCGCCATTGCTGGAACTGTTGGCGCGCTATGGTTATGACGTTAAACCTGATATGACACCGCGCGAGCAGCGGCGCGTGATTATGGCGTTCCAGATGCATTTTCGCCCGACGTTATACAACGGCGAAGCGGATGCAGAAACTCAGGCGATTGCCGAAGCGTTGCTGGAGAAATACGGTCAGGATTAGCGGGGCAGTTTCCCGTGATCGCGCAGCCAGGCAGCAGTTTTCTCAATGCCTTCATCCAGAGTGATGACTGGCTGATAGCCTAATTCTTCCTGTGCACGCGTCATATCCAGCGTAAAGTCAAAATTCAACTTGGAGACGCCGTAGTGGGTCAGCGGCGGCTCTTTTGCTGACTTGCGACCTAAACGCTCCATGCTGCGGGCGATCATGTCCAGCATCGGGTAAGGCACCGAGCGAATACGGCAATCAATATTCAACTCGTCGATAAGTTTTTGCACGATGCTGCGTAGAGTGCGATGCTCGCCGTTGGTAATGTTATATGCTCGCCCGGAAGGCAGCTTATCGCAGGCTTCCTGACTTGCCAGCCACATGGCGTGCACGGCATTTTCATAGTACGTCATATCGACCAGCGCACTGCCGCCGTGTGGTAACAGAATGCTGCCGTAGTGGTGCATCATATGCGCCAGACGGGGAATAAAGACTTTATCGTGTGGCCCGAACAGACTTTGTGGGCGTAAAATAGTAAAGCGTGTTTGTGGATTCGCCTGCGAAAGCATATTGATCACTTCTTCGCTGGCCGCTTTGCTGCGGGCAAACTCGTTAGCGAAGCGGTGAGGGCGAAAATCTTCTTTAATATCGCGATGGTGGTGATAATCGAAGTACAGGGAGGGGGAAGAGATATGAATAAAGTTACGTACTCCCCAGGCGACAGCCCATTCACCCAGACGGCGAGTGGCGCGAACGTTAGCCAGATCGAAAGCCTGTTGTGTCCCCCACGGAGAGGTAAAGCTGGAGCAGTGCCACAACGTATCAATGCCTGCGAGCATCACTTTAGCTTGTGATGAGACCAGCTCGGTCAGATCCGCCGGAACAAACTCTGCGCCCATTTTTTCCAGCAATTTACCCATTGCCTCGTTGCGACCGGTCGCACGCACGCTGATGCCTTTCTGGCATAAAAACTCTACCGCGTTTCGACCTAAGCCGCTGGTGGCGCCGGTAACCAGTACCTTCATATCAATCCACTGTTGTTGAGAAAATGACGTGCGCATTCTTCCGTGATTTCCCCCTTGATGCAATGGGAAACATGAAAGAATAACGCAGGTTTTGTCGATTAATCTGTGCTTTGTTCTGCCAGTCTGGCGATTCGTTTTGCCATTCCGCGAAAAATAAACAGATGCGCGGGGATCATCAGTAACCAGTAAAACAGCCCCGGCATACCGTGCGGATGCCAGAATGCGCGAACATCGATAGTACGATAGTCACCTTTATCTTCCAGGGTAAAACACAGTCGTCCCAGCCCCGGCGCTTTCATGCCAAATAACAGCGTAAGTTGTTTTTCCGGTTCAACGACAATCACTTTCCAGCTATCCACCGCATCTCCGGTCTGCAAATATTCACGCTCCGGGCGGCCTTTCGCCAGCTTATGACCGATCGCGCGGTCCATCAACGCCCGGGTTTGCCACAAAATATTGCCAAAGAAATAACGCTCTTGACCGCCGATTTGATTCACCACCTGCCATAAAGCCGCAAGGCTGGCGGACGTTTTAACGGTAAACCCCGCCTGTTTGGCGAAATAACCGTACTCCGGTCGCCAGCGGGCAAAGGCCTGAGCGTCGTATCCCCAGTCGCTGGAGTTGACCAGCTTTTCTTCTTCTTTCAGGGTGCGACGTACCGCGTCATCGAAAGCGATCAGCCGTTGTGGGATGAGTGCACGTAGCGCGGTGTCATCCGCCAGCAGATCATGTTTCAGCCCCTGAATCAACGCTTTGGCGGTGGTTGACGGTACGGAAGTAATCACATTGAGAAACCACACCGAAATCCAGCGGGTGGGAAAGGGGATGGGGATTAACCAGCGGCGCTTACCGCTCACCGCCATAAAATGTTCAAACTGTTGCTGATAACTGAGCACCTCTGGTCCGGCGGCTTCGAAGATGCGGTGTTCGCTGGCCGGATGATCTAACAGCGCCACCAGATAGTGCAGCAAGTTTTCCAGCGCGATGGGCGTGGTGCGTGAACGAACCCAGCGTGGCGGCGTTAACACTGGCAGGTTGTACACCATATCGCGCATGACTTCGAACGCCGCTGAACCTGCGCCAACGATAATTCCGGCACGCAATTCGGTCACCGGAACACCCGCTTCACGAAGAATATCCGCCGTAGCCTGACGGGCGCGCAGATGGTCCGACTGCTCGTGAGGCGGGGCCTGCAATGAACTGAGAAAGATTAATTGTTTAACCGGTGCTTCGCGCAGCGCATCGCGGACGTTAAGAGCCACCTGGCGCTCCTGAGCGATAAAATCGCCGCCTTCGCCCATGCTGTGCACCAGAAAATAGACGGTATCGATATTCTGCAACAGGGCCGGAAGGTTATCCGGCCAGCTGAGATCGACTTTATGGCAACTGACGTTTGCCAGTTGCAGCTTTTCAAGCCTGTCGACGTGACGTGCCGCCGCCAGGATCTGATGCCCTTGTTGGCTAAGCGCGTGCACCAGATGCTGACCAATGTAGCCACTGGCACCGAGAACTAAAATGCGTTGCGGCACGTCTCTCTCCTTAACGCGCCAGGAAAGCGCGCCAGTGGGCTGCGACTTCTGCCAGTTGTTCACGCGAGACATCGAGATGGGTTACCAGGCGGACAATCGGCGAGGCGTTAATCAGTATGTTTCTCGCTTTCATGTATTCGCCTAATGCGGCAGCATTTTCTTGTCCGACGCGGACAAACAGCATATTGGTGTCCTGGCGCATGACATCCGCGCCTGCTTCACGCAGTTGCTCCGCCATCCAGGCGGCGTTATCGTGGTCTTCCTGCAAGCGTGCAACGTTATTTTTCAGCGCATACATTCCGGCGGCGGCCAGAATCCCGGACTGGCGCATCCCGCCGCCAGTCATTTTCCGCCAGCGGATGGCGCGTTTAATGTAATCACGATTACCGACAAGTAATGAACCGACTGGCGTACCAAGACCTTTCGACAGACAAATGGTGAACGAATCACAATATTGCGTGATCTCTTTCAGTTCGCAGCCGTAAGCCACCACGGCATTAAAGATGCGCGCACCGTCAACATGCAGTGCCAGATTGCGCTCGCGAGTAAATTCCCATGCTTCTTTCAGGTATTCCCGCGGCAGCACTTTTCCATTGTGGGTGTTTTCCAGACTGAGTAATTTGGTGCGGGCGAAATGGATATCGTCGGGTTTGATTTTCATCGCCACTTTATCCAGCGGTAGCGTACCGTCGGCGTCAGCATCGATGGGTTGCGGCTGAATACTGCCCAGCACCGCTGCGCCACCGGCTTCAAACAGATAGTTATGCGCGGCCTGACCGACAATATACTCTTCGCCGCGTTCGCAGTGACTGAGCAGAGCGACCAGGTTGGCCTGAGTGCCGGTAGGCAGAAAAATGGCGGCTTCTTTCCCGGAAAGCTCTGCCGCATAGTCCTGCAGAGCATTAACGGTAGGGTCGTCTCCGTAAACGTCGTCCCCAACCGGGGCGGCCATCATTGCTTCGAGCATGGCGCGGCTCGGTCGGGTAACGGTATCACTGCGTAAATCAATCATGGCATGTCCTTATTTATGACAGGAAATGCCACCCTTTTTACCTTAGCCAGTTCGTTTTCGCCAGTTCGATCACTTCGTCACCGCGTCCGCTGATGATTGCGCGCAACATATACAGGCTAAATCCTTTGGCCTGTTCGAGTTTGATCTGCGGCGGAATGGCTAACTCTTCTTTCGCGACTACCACATCCACCAGCACCGGGCCGTCGATGGAAAAGGCGCGTTGCAAGGCTTCATCGACTTCAGCGGCTTTTTCTACGCGGATGCCCGTAATACCGCACGCTTCAGCGATACGGGCAAAGTTGGTGTCGTGCAGTTCGGTGCCGTCTGTCAGGTAGCCTCCGGCTTTCATCTCCATCGCTACAAAGCCCAGCACGCTGTTGTTAAAGACGATAATTTTCACTGGCAGCTTCATTTGTACCACTGAGAGAAAATCGCCCATCAACATACTGAAACCACCATCACCGCACATGGCGACCACCTGACGTTCTGGCTCTGTCGCCTGAGCACCCAGCGCCTGCGGCATGGCGTTGGCCATTGAACCGTGGTTAAACGAACCTAACAGGCGGCGCTTGCCGTTCATTTTCAGATAACGCGCCGCCCATACCGTTGGTGTGCCGACATCACAAGTGAAAATGGCGTCATCGGCAGCAAAATGGCTAATTTGCTGCGCCAGATATTGCGGGTGAATGGCTTTCTCACTCGGTTTAGCTAAATCGTCCAGCCCTTTGCGGGCATCGCGGTAATCTTCCAGCGCTTTATCCAGAAATTTTCGATCGGTTTTTTCTTCCACTAAAGGCAGCAATGCACGCAGAGTCGATTTGATATCACCGACCAGTGCCATATCCACCTTACTGTGCGCGCCGATGCTGGCCGGGTTGATATCAATCTGAATAATTTTGGCATCGGTCGGGTAGAACGCACGGTAGGGGAATTGGGTGCCGAGCAGCACTAACGTGTCGGCGTTCATCATGGTATGAAAACCTGACGAGAAGCCGATTAATCCCGTCATTCCGACATCATACGGATTATCGTATTCGACATGTTCTTTACCGCGCAGGGCATGAACAATAGGCGCTTTAATTTTTCCGGCAAACTCGACGAGCTCTTTATGCGCCCCCGCGCAGCCGCTACCGCACATCAGGGCGATATTGCTTGAGTAACGCAGCAGTTGCGCCAGTTTGCGTAACTCTTCCTCTTCTGGGGTGACGACTGGTTGTGGCGCATGATACCAGTGCGTGGTTGCCCCTTCCGGTGCCGGTTTTAACGCCACGTCGCCCGGTAACACGACAACGGAAACGCCACGGTTTAGCACCGCTTTACGCATAGCAATCGCCAGCACTTGTGGGATCTGCTCCGGGCTGGAAACCAGCTCGCAATAATGGCTACATTCGCGGAATAACTCTTGCGGGTGGGTTTCCTGGAAATAGCCGCTGCCAATTTCGCTGGAAGGGATATGAGCGGCAATTGCCAGTACCGGAACGTGATTACGGTGACAATCGAACAAACCGTTGATTAAGTGCAGGTTGCCAGGTCCGCATGATCCGGCGCAGACCGCCAGTTCCCCGCTAAGTTGGGCTTCAGCGCCAGCGGCAAAGGCCGCCACTTCTTCATGACGGGTGGACATCCACTCTATGGTGCCCATGCGATTAAGACTGTCGCTAAGACCGTTCAGAGAGTCGCCCGTGACTCCCCAAATGCGTTTTACCCCTGCTGATTCGAGTGTTTTGGCGATATAAGCTGCAACCGTTTGTTTCATGGTTCTCCATCTCCTGAATGTGATAACGGTAACAAGTTTAGTTCATCTGACGGAGGGGGATGGGGTGGGAGAAAAATGAGGCACTAACGGTTAAACTGCCCGATGACAGGTATATCATCGGGCATAATACGATTATGCGAGAACCAAATCCCCCTGCGGATGGCAGGAGCAGGCCAGTACATAACCTTCTGCGATTTCGGCGTCGGTCAGCGTCATTGTGCTACTCACCGTATATTCACCGGAAACCACTTTCGTCTTACAGCAGCCGCAAACACCTGCACGGCAGGCGGCGACAACCGGAACTTTGTTGCTTTCCAAAGCCTCCAGCAGTGTGGTGCCAACAGGTGCGTAAAATTCTTGCGCCGGTTGCAGTTTGGTGAATTTCAGACCGCTGGTTGCTGCTTCCGCCACTGGCGTAAAGAACTTCTCTTTAAAGAAACGCGTCACGCCGAGCGCTTTCACTTCCTGTTCTACCCAATCCATATACGGAGCCGGGCCACAGGTCATTACAGTACGCGAGGCTAAATCAGGAACGCGGGCCAGCAGTTCGCGAGTCAGGCGTCCGGCAACGAATCCCTCGGTAACATTATTTTCCGCCACCAGTGTCACCGGGTAATTACGCCACTCATCCGCGAAAATGACATCCTGCGGCGTACGCACGTTGTAGATCACCTGCACATCAGCCTGCGGACGGTTTTTCGCCAGCCAGCGACGCATCGACATAATCGGCGTGACGCCGCAGCCGGCCGCCAGCAACAGGAATTTATCTTCTGCTTTATCGTCGCAGGTAAATTCCCCCATCGCGTCCGAAAGCCAGAGGTAGTCACCGCGTTTTACATCGCGGGTCAGCCACTGGGAACCGACACCGTCATCAATCCGCCGCACGGTCAGAGTGATGTAATCACTCACGCCTGGTGTGGAGGAAATGGTGTAAGCACGCAGCGTTTCCGCTGAGTTACGCACGCTGACCAGCGCATATTGCCCGGCGCGATACGGGTAGTAATCGTGGCAAATCAGGGAAATCGTCCACACATCCGGCGTTTCTTGCGTAATGTGATGAACCTGCATCCGCCACGGGCATTGATTGGTTGGCATCGTCATCGACAAACTCCTTACGCGCTCAACAGTTGCTTCATGTCTTCTTCAACAGTGGTGATAGAACGTAGGCCGAATTTCTCGTTCAGTACCGCCAGCAGGTCTGGCGTCAGGAAGCCAGGTGCAGTCGGGCCGGTAACGATATTTTTCACGCCCAGAGAAAGCAGCGTCAGCAGAATAACAATCGCTTTTTGTTCGAACCAGGAGAGTACCAGCGACAACGGCAGATCGTTGACACCGCAGCCCAGTTTTTCTGCCAAAGTGACAGCCAGAATAATCGCTGAGTAAGCATCGTTACATTGACCAGCATCTACCAGACGCGGCAGACCTTCGATATCGCCGAACTCAAGTTTGTTAAAGCGATATTTACCGCAGGCGAGAGTCAGGATCAGGCAGTCATCTGGTACGCTGGTGGCGAAATCGGTGAAGTAGTGGCGCTCGCCGCGTGCGCCGTCACAGCCACCGAGCAGGAAGATATGACGCAGTTTTTCACGGCTCACCAGATCAATCAGCGTATCCGCCGCGCCAAGCAGCGTCTGACGACCAAAGCCCACGGTAATCAGGTGCGGAATTTCGCTGTACGGGAAGCCCGCCATTTGTTGCGCCTGGGCGATGACTGCTGAGAAATCATCACCATCCAGATGACGCACACCCGGCCAGCCAACGATGCTGCGGGTCCAGATACGATCGTCATAAGCCCCTACGGTTGGGTCGATGATGCAGTTCGAGGTCATCACGATAGGTCCAGGGAAGCGAGCGAACTCTACTTGCTGATTCTGCCAGCCGCTGCCGTAGTTACCGACCAGATGCTTGAATTTACGCAGCTCCGGGTAGCCGTGGGCAGGCAGCATTTCGCCGTGGGTGTAGACATTAACACCCGTGCCTTCGGTCTGTTCCAGCAAGTTGTAGAGATCTTTGAGATCGTGACCGGAAATCAGAATGCATTTACCCGCCGTCGCTTTGACGTTGACCTGAGTTGGCGTCGGGTGACCGTATTTACCTGTTTCGCCTGCGTCCAGAATGCTCATCACTTTGAAGTTCATCTGGCCGATTTCCATGGAGCACTCGAGAAGTGCGTTCATATCGGCAGGCCAGGTACCCAGCCATGCCATGATTTTATGGTACTGGGCGTAAATATCGTTGTCATATTGACCGAGAACGTGCGCGTGTTCCATATAGGCGGCAGCACCTTTCAGGCCATACAGGCAGAGCAGACGCAGGCCGAGAATGTTTTCGCCAATCGCCGCTTTATCTTTATTGGGAGTAAATTCCGCCGCCTGACGTTGCAGCTCGCCGAGATCGTCACTCACCAGTTGCAGGTCAGCCATCGGGTTATCGACGCGGGCGTTGGCATCTACAGCCAGGCACTGTGCTTTCAGCGCCTCACGCAGGGCAATTGCTTCACGGGCGTAGCCGACAATACGCGGAGAATCGAAATTAACGTTGGTCAGGGTTGAGAAAAATGCGCGCGGCGCGAAGCTGTCAACGTCATGGTTGATGATGCCGTATTCACGCGCTTTTACCGCCCAGGCTGAAAGCCCTTGCAGCGCCGCGATGAGTAAATCCTGAAGGTCAGAGGTTTCCGCCGTTTTACCACACATCCCCTGCGCGTATGAGCAGCCGTTTCCTGCCGGAGTACGGATAGTTTGTTCACATTGCACACAAAACATGATCACACCTTTTAAAGTTATATTTAATATACATGTTTAAGGTTAAGACGCTTAACGCGGGGATAAAAGGGATTTTTCATGCAACTTTAAGGGAGATTGATTTAGCGCAATTTTGGCGGCAGGGATCTACCGCCAGAGAGGTATTATGCAGAGAAAAAGGCGATGAGGATCGGCACTAACAGGCTAAGAATAAAACCGTGAACAATCGCCGCCGGGACCATATCCAGTCCGCCAGTACGTTGAAGAACGGGCAGTGTGAAATCCATCGACGTCGCACCGCATAAGCCCAGTGCAGTAGAGCGGCTACGGCGAATCAGCCCAGGGATCAACATAATAGCAAGCAGCTCACGGGCCAGATCATTAAAAAACGCCGCGCTCCCGATTACCGGACCAAAAGATTCGGTCAATAAAATACCGGAAAGAGAATACCAGCCGAAACCGGAAGCCATTGCCAGCGCGGTATTGATGGGAAGATCAAGAATAAAGGCGTTAATTAAACCACCAATTAAAGAACTGGCCACCACCACCACAGCGACAATCATTCCCCGGCGATTAAGGACAATCTGCTTTAAGGTCATGCCATTATTGCGCAACTGAATACCGACGAGGAAAAGTAGCAGAATTAACGTGTATTCGCTGGCTTCCGTAGCGTGTTGTAAGAAACCTAATCCGCTAAGGCCAATAGCAAAGCCAATCACCACCACACCGCAGAGCTTGAGGGACTCCAGCGCCATCGCAATACGTGACGGGAGTTTTTCTTGCTGATGGTGGTTGCGCCACGGTAGGCCTCGCTCCAGCCACATCAGGGCGGCAATATTACACAGTAAAATAACGGTAATACTGACGGCGGAATAATGCAGAATCGCCAACAGGTTACTGGCGAGGTTATCGAGAAACGCCAGACTGATACCCATAAAAAAGAGAATGAGGTAAACCATCCAACTTAATAGCTGATTAATAACTTTTAATGCAGCTTTTTGGCGAAGCGGAATGAGGTAACCCACAATCAGGGGAACCAGAATGATTAACAGCCCAGAAAACATGAAAAACCAGTCCTTGCAAAGAAAGAAGTCGAAATGCGCGATGACACACTACTGAAAGCGGAAGGACGAGTAAAGTTGCAATTAAAAGGAAATGTTATGCATAAGGATCGGTAGGGTATTCATTTTCATTTAAAGATATTCTTGCGCTTTAATTACAAACCGCACCGGTGTTGGTGGCGTCAAAATCGCCGAGGTGTTCCCTGAAGGCCGGGGCAGCCCACATGGATGTGGGCTGAGGGCGCGTTTTACCGGGATGTTACCTCGCGCCCGACCCGGTAGCCGCAAGGGATAAGTCGAGGGCACCGCGCAGCGGCGATTTTGTTCGCCAGAGCCCGGGGGTGCAGGGGGCGGCGGCGATTGGCCGCCCCCTGCGCCAGTGACTATATGTGGCTTAACACATCAAGGAGCGCAACAGGAAGATGAATCAATATATTTAAAAAAGGCCTGACATTGCGCCAGGCCTTCTGCGTTAATTAATTACGCTTTTCCAGCAGAGTCCGGTAAATCAGACCACCGATAATGCCGCCGACAATTGGCACCACCCAGAAGAACCACAGTTGTTCTAACGCCCAGCCGCCCTGGAAGATGGCAACCGCAGTACTGCGCGCCGGGTTAACGGAAGTGTTAGTCACCGGAATACTGATTAAGTGAATCAGCGTTAATGCCAGACCAATGGCAATTGGCGCAAAACCCGCCGGAGCGAATTTGTCGGTTGCGCCGTGGATCACCAGCAAGAAACCTGCACTCAATACCAGTTCAACTACCAGCGCGGAAAGCATGGAATAACCGCCTGGTGAATGCTCGCCATAACCGTTAGAAGCAAAACCGCTGGCTGCCGCGTCAAATCCCGTTTTACCACTGGCAATTAAATACAGCAGCGCCGCTGCAACAATACCGCCGACAACCTGGGCAATTACGTAGCCAACGACTTCTTTTGCCGGAAAACGTCCGCCAGCCCATAAGCCAATAGTGACCGCCGGGTTAAAATGACCACCAGAAATATGACCAACAGCGAAGGCCATCGTCAGAACGGTTAAACCGAATGCCAGCGCCACGCCGGCAAAACCAATGCCTAATTCCGGGAAGCCTGCGGCCAGTACGGCACTACCACAGCCACCAAAAACAAGCCAGAAAGTACCAAAACATTCAGCTGCTAATTTTCTGAACATATCCACCTCAATTAAAAATTGACCCTGTGAAAAATATGGTCGTTTTATAGGGTCGTCGTAAAAAAGTGACGACGGAAATAATGCGCGGCTATTTTAAAAACGAAGGCGAGTCATTCACCAGATAAATAAATCCAGTAAATTTGATTTAGGGCAACAGCGGGTTGCCCCATATAGTCATTTGTCTGATTGACAGTGTAGTGCAAGCAAAAGATTTAATCCTTTAGGCGTAATAAAAAATAATTTATCATGCTAATTATTTGATTTTGTTGTTTTTGCAGACTTATCAGCAAGAGGGAGTATAACGCGATTATTCGCTCATTTTTCAGACATTTGCCATGCTTAAATGTGATGTCATCACGTATTAGCACGGCCTTTCCCGTTATACTGCCAGCGTAAAGGATAAGTCACATATTTCTGGAGGGGATATGATTCTTGAGCGCGTTGAAATTGTGGGTTTTCGCGGTATCAACCGTTTATCGTTGATGCTGGAACAAAACAACGTCCTGATTGGGGAGAACGCGTGGGGTAAATCCAGCTTGCTGGACGCCTTAACCCTGCTGCTATCGCCAGAATCAGATCTCTACCATTTTGAGCGCGACGATTTCTGGTTTCCGCCGGGAGATATCAACGGGCGGGAACATCATCTGCATATTATTTTGACCTTCCGCGAATCGCTGCCAGGCCGTCATCGGGTACGCCGCTATCGACCGTTGGAAGCATGCTGGACGCCATGCACCGATGGTTATCATCGAATTTTTTATCGCCTGGAAGGGGAGAGTGCGGAAGATGGCAGTGTGATGACACTCCGCAGTTTTCTCGATAAAGACGGACATCCGATTGATGTCGAGGATATTAACGATCAGGCACGCCATCTGGTGCGTTTAATGCCGGTGCTGCGCTTGCGTGATGCCCGTTTTATGCGCCGTATTCGTAACGGCACGGTGCCAAATGTCCCTAATGTGGAAGTCACCGCGCGCCAACTCGATTTCCTCGCCCGTGAATTATCCTCACATCCGCAAAATCTCTCTGATGGACAGATTCGTCAGGGACTTTCCGCAATGGTGCAGCTGCTTGAGCATTATTTCTCTGAGCAGGGGGCCGGACAAGCGCGATATCGTTTAATGCGGCGGCGGGCCAGTAATGAGCAACGAAGCTGGCGCTATCTGGATATCATCAACCGGATGATTGACCGGCCTGGAGGGCGCTCGTATCGGGTTATTTTGCTCGGCCTGTTTGCTACTTTATTGCAGGCAAAAGGCACATTGCGGCTGGATAAAGACGCACGTCCATTATTGCTGATTGAAGATCCAGAAACGCGTTTACACCCCATTATGCTTTCAGTTGCCTGGCATCTGTTGAATCTTCTGCCATTGCAGCGCATTGCCACCACCAACTCTGGCGAGCTGCTTTCGTTAACGCCGGTAGAGCATGTTTGCCGACTGGTACGTGAGTCCTCTCGCGTTGCCGCCTGGCGTCTGGGGCCGAGTGGCTTGAGTACCGAAGATAGCCGACGTATCTCTTTCCACATTCGTTTTAACCGTCCGTCATCGCTGTTTGCTCGCTGCTGGCTGCTGGTGGAAGGCGAAACGGAAACCTGGGTTATCAATGAACTGGCGCGTCAGTGTGGACATCATTTTGATGCCGAAGGGATCAAGGTCATTGAGTTTGCCCAGTCCGGGCTAAAGCCACTGGTTAAATTCGCCCGTCGAATGGGGATTGAATGGCATGTGCTGGTCGATGGCGATGAAGCCGGGAAGAAGTATGCCGCTACGGTACGCAGCCTGTTGAATAACGATCGGGAAGCCGAACGAGAACATTTAACGGCGTTACCGGCGCTGGATATGGAACATTTTATGTATCGCCAGGGATTTTCCGATGTGTTCCACCGCGTGGCGCAGATCCCGGAAAATGTGCCGATGAATCTGCGTAAAATTATCTCGAAAGCGATCCATCGCTCTTCCAAACCCGATCTTGCCATTGAAGTGGCAATGGAGGCCGGCCGTCGTGGTGTGGACTCCGTACCGACGCTGCTGAAAAAAATGTTCTCACGCGTGCTGTGGCTGGCGCGCGGTCGCGCGGATTAACCGCGAAACATCGTGGCCATTTGTGGCTGAATAGCGTCGAGCATCTCATAGCGCCGACGGTATTCAGCCCGTTTTTTACTGGCGATTTCGGCAATCTCTTTTCGTGCTATCTGTGCCGGAAGGCGGTAATGGCGTTCAGCATCACATACGCCGCCAACCGACTCCCAGAACGCGTTGTAATCAGCATGGATCTTGCCTTCTTTATCGCGATAACGCAGGCTGCGGTAAATATGTGTTTCATTGCTGACGGCAATGATCTGCTCTACCTGCAAACGTTGGGCAAACAGACAGGCCGCTTCCATCACGAGACGTTTGGGAAATAGCCCGTGGCAGGCTTTCGTCGCATTCTGGATTTCCTGATGTGGAATTTCCCATTTCGCACCTTGCAGCCCGCCAATAAACATTGTTCTTTTCCCCTGGTATTCACACAGAGTAAAGGTGATCTCTGCCAGAGGAATACCTTCGCTGTTGCGGAACAGGATTGTGCTGTCACCTTCTTTATCCATTGAGATCATCATGGTCAGCTCAAGTGTGAACTGCTCGCCGTTTTTGCCTTCCAGCTTCGCCAGTTGCAGCCCGGGAGTATTCAAATATAAGCTGAATTCTTCTGCCGACATGCAGGCACGAAGCAATGCATAATGGTAACGTAACGCCTCCAGCAATTGCTTGCGGCTAAGATTCGCCGCAAGGTAAGGGCGATGCAGACGCACAGGCAGTCGCGGCTGGCGCGTTAACAACACATGGAGATTCGGCCAGTGGGAAAGTTCGTTCATCCACTCAACGCTTAAACGCGGCATAATCAACGAGCGCAGCAAAAATTTCTGGCGAAAACTACGGCGATGCCAAAATTTACCCGGCCGACACTGTCCACGTGCCAGACTAAGAAAAAGTGACAGGCTGCTGAGAGATTCAGATGGCGTAAAGGTCCGTTCAGTTAGCTGCGACATATTCATGAAATCAATGGTTGTACATAACGTCGATTTCACCATGGCGTATCTTAACCAAACATCAATAGTGTGATTACTAACGTAAATTTTAGGGTTTTGTTGATATTTCGTTGAAGTTAATGACCCGGATTGGCATATGGAGTATTCAGAATATTTATGAAAAAGCGGAAAACCGTGAAGAAGCGTTACGTTATTGCGCTGGTGATAGTCATTGCCGGGCTGATTACGTTATGGAGAATTCTTAACGCACCCGTGCCGACTTATCAGACGCTGATTGTGCGCCCCGGTGATTTACAGCAAAGCGTGCTGGCGACCGGAAAGCTGGACGCGCTGCGTAAGGTTGATGTGGGCGCGCAGGTCAGCGGTCAGTTGAAAACGCTGTCGGTGGCGATTGGCGATAAAGTAAAAAAAGACCAGCTTTTAGGGGTTATTGATCCTGAACAAGCTGAAAACCAGATCAAGGAGGTGGAAGCAACGCTGATGGAGCTACGCGCGCAGCGGCAGCAGGCGGAAGCGGAGCTGAAACTGGCGCGGGTGACGTATTCCCGTCAGCAACGTCTTGCACAAACGCAGGCGGTTTCACAGCAGGATCTCGATACCGCCGCGACGGAGATGGCTGTGAAACAGGCGCAAATTGGCACCATTGACGCGCAAATCAAGCGTAATCAGGCCTCACTCGATACGGCTAAAACCAATCTCGATTACACCCGCATCGTTGCCCCGATGGCCGGGGAAGTCACGCAAATCACCACTCTGCAAGGCCAGACGGTGATTGCCGCACAACAAGCACCGAACATTCTGACGCTGGCAGATATGAGCACCATGCTGGTAAAAGCGCAGGTTTCTGAAGCGGATGTAATCCACCTGAAGCCGGGGCAAAAAGCCTGGTTTACGGTGCTTGGCGATCCGCTGACGCGCTATGAGGGGCAAATCAAGGATGTGCTACCGACGCCGGAAAAGGTTAACGACGCTATTTTCTATTACGCCCGTTTTGAAGTACCCAACCCCAATGGTTTGCTGCGGCTGGATATGACCGCGCAAGTGCATATTCAGCTCACCGATGTGAAAAATGTGCTGACGATCCCTCTGTCGGCGTTAGGCGATCCGGTTGGCGATAATCGTTATAAAGTCAAATTGTTGCGTAATGGTGAAACACGCGAGCGTGAAGTGACGATTGGTGCACGTAACGACACCGATGTTGAGATTGTCAAAGGGCTGGAAGCGGGCGATGAAGTGGTGATTGGTGAGGCCAAACCAGGAGCTGCACAATGACGCCCTTGCTCGAATTAAAGGATATTCGTCGCAGCTATCCTGCCGGTGATGAGCAGGTTGAGGTGCTGAAGGGCATCACCCTCGATATTTATGCTGGTGAGATGGTGGCGATTGTCGGCGCTTCGGGTTCCGGTAAATCGACCCTGATGAATATTCTCGGCTGCCTGGATAAGGCCACCAGCGGCACCTATCGCGTCGCCGGTCAGGATGTTGCCATGCTGGACGCCGATGCGCTGGCGCAACTGCGTCGCGAACACTTCGGCTTTATTTTCCAGCGTTACCATTTGCTTTCACATTTAACCGCCGAGCAGAATGTTGAAGTACCCGCCGTCTATGCGGGTCTTGAGCGGAAACAGCGACTGCTTCGTGCCCAGAAGTTATTGCAACGACTGGGGCTTGAAGACCGTACAGAGTATTATCCGGCACAGCTTTCGGGTGGTCAGCAACAGCGCGTCAGCATCGCGCGGGCATTGATGAACGGCGGTCAGGTAATTCTTGCCGATGAACCGACAGGCGCACTGGACAGCCATTCCGGTGAGGAGGTAATGGCGATCCTGCATCAGCTGCGCGATCGCGGGCATACGGTGATTATCGTTACCCACGATCCGCAGGTCGCTGCTCAGGCCGAGCGGGTGATCGAAATTCGCGACGGCGAAATTGTGCGCAATCCTCCCGCCATTGAAAAAGTGAATGTTGCTGGCGGGACGGAGCCTGTTATCAACACGGCGTCTGGCTGGCGGCAGTTTGTCAGCGGTTTTAACGAGGCGCTGACGATGGCGTGGCGGGCGCTGGCAGCGAATAAAATGCGTACTTTACTGACCATGCTGGGGATTATTATCGGTATTGCGTCGGTGGTTTCCATTGTCGTGGTCGGCGACGCCGCCAAACAAATGGTGCTGGCGGATATTCGTTCTATTGGTACGAATACTATTGATGTCTATCCCGGGAAAGATTTTGGCGATGACGATCCGCAATATCAGCAGGCGCTGAAGTACGACGACTTAATCGCCATCCAAAAACAACCGTGGGTCGCCTCAGCCACACCTGCCGTCTCGCAAAACCTGCGCCTGCGTTATAACAATGTCGATGTGGCTGCCAGTGCCAATGGCGTGAGCGGCGATTATTTTAATGTCTATGGCATGACCTTCAGTGAAGGGAACACCTTTAATCAGGAACAGCTGAATGGCCGTGCGCAAGTCGTGGTTCTCGACAGTAATACTCGCCGTCAGCTTTTCCCCCATAAAGCAAATGTGGTTGGCGAGGTTATCTTGGTTGGTAATATGCCAGCGAGAGTCATCGGCGTGGCAGAGGAAAAACAGTCGATGTTTGGCAGTAGTAAAGTGCTGCGCGTGTGGTTACCTTACAGCACGATGTCCGGGAGAGTTATGGGCCAGTCGTGGCTGAACTCTATTACTGTCAGGGTGAAAGAGGGCTTTGACAGCGCCGAGGCGGAACAGCAACTCACGCGTTTACTTTCACTGCGCCACGGTAAGAAGGATTTCTTTACCTGGAACATGGACGGCGTCTTGAAAACCGTTGAAAAGACCACACGTACTTTACAACTGTTTCTGACGCTGGTGGCGGTGATTTCGCTGGTGGTGGGCGGTATTGGTGTAATGAATATTATGCTGGTGTCAGTGACCGAGCGGACGCGGGAAATTGGCATTCGCATGGCTGTAGGTGCGCGAGCAAGCGATGTTTTGCAACAGTTTCTGATCGAAGCCGTGCTGGTTTGTCTGGTCGGCGGTGCGTTGGGAATAACACTGTCACTGTTAATTGCTTTCACCTTGCAGCTTTTCTTACCCGGTTGGGAGATCGGTTTTTCACCGTTGGCACTGCTGCTGGCGTTTCTCTGCTCGACGGTCACCGGGATTTTATTTGGCTGGTTACCCGCACGAAATGCGGCACGACTGGATCCAGTAGATGCTTTGGCACGAGAGTAATTTTTGAGATAAAAATGCCAGCCGATCGGGCTGGCATTTTGCCTGTAGGATGTACACAATGAGACAGAAGAGCTATGCGACTGCCGCTTCTACTTCGACGGGCACAATAACACTGGCGTGATTGCCTTTTGGCCCCTGGTGGACATCAAACTGAACGGATTGTCCAGCTTTTAGCGTTCTGTAACCATCCATCTGAATGGTGGAATAATGAGCGAAAATATCTTCGCCGCCGCCTTCAGGGCAGATGAAACCAAACCCTTTGGCATTGTTGAACCACTTAACAGTACCCTTTTCCATGCTTCGACATCCTTCGCAAATCTTATACAAGTAAGATGGAATAAACCGGGGTCAGAGAGGGGGCTGTTCAAAACCTCGCCAACTCTAGAAATACAATTTAGAGAATTAGGGCGAGCCGTCAAGCATTTGACAGGGGCCAGGGGGCAGGTATGAATCAAAAATTTGAAGCAGTTAACGCTATTGACAGGAATGTGACAGATGTCGCTGATGCCAACGATAGATGATAGTTATCTATCATGTGGAGTAGATTGGTCAGGCAAATAAGCTCTTGTCAGCGGCAGGGCGTTCTGCCGATAACCGTAACCGAAGATGATAACTGACAATGGGTAAAACGAACGACTGGCTGGACTTTGATCAACTGGCGGAAGAAAAAGTTCGCGACGCGCTAAAACCGCCATCTATGTATAAAGTGATATTAGTCAATGATGATTACACTCCGATGGAGTTTGTTATTGACGTGTTACAAAAATTCTTTTCTTATGATGTAGAACGTGCAACGCAATTGATGCTCGCTGTTCACTACCAGGGGAAGGCCATTTGCGGAGTCTTTACCGCCGAGGTTGCAGAAACCAAAGTGGCGATGGTGAACAAGTACGCGAGGGAGAATGAGCATCCATTGCTGTGTACGCTAGAAAAAGCCTGAATGCAGGCATAAAAATTGGGGGAGGTGCCTATGCTCAATCAAGAACTGGAACTCAGTTTAAATATGGCTTTCGCCAGAGCGCGCGAGCACCGTCATGAGTTTATGACCGTCGAGCACTTGTTACTGGCGCTGCTCAGTAACCCATCTGCCCGGGAGGCGCTGGAAGCGTGTTCTGTGGATTTGGTTGCGCTCCGTCAGGAACTGGAAGCCTTTATTGAACAAACCACACCCGTTCTGCCTGCCAGTGAAGAGGAGCGCGACACACAGCCAACGCTGAGTTTTCAGCGTGTACTGCAACGTGCGGTCTTCCATGTCCAGTCCTCCGGTCGCAATGAGGTTACCGGTGCAAACGTTCTGGTCGCTATCTTTAGCGAACAGGAGTCGCAGGCGGCATATCTGTTGCGCAAACATGAAGTCAGCCGTCTCGATGTGGTGAACTTTATCTCTCATGGCACGCGTAAAGACGAGCCGACACAGTCTTCTGATCCTGGCAGCCAGCCAAACAGCGAAGAACAAGCTGGTGGGGAGGAACGTATGGAGAATTTCACGACGAACCTGAATCAGCTTGCGCGTGTGGGCGGAATCGACCCACTGATTGGTCGTGAGAAGGAGCTGGAGCGTGCTATTCAGGTTCTCTGCCGTCGCCGTAAAAACAACCCGCTGCTGGTGGGGGAATCCGGTGTCGGCAAAACCGCGATTGCGGAAGGTCTTGCCTGGCGAATTGTTCAGGGCGATGTGCCGGAAGTGATGGCTGACTGTACGATTTACTCTCTCGATATCGGTTCTCTGTTAGCGGGCACAAAATATCGCGGCGACTTTGAAAAACGTTTTAAAGCGTTGCTCAAGCAGCTGGAGCAGGACACTAACAGCATCCTGTTTATTGATGAGATCCACACCATTATCGGTGCGGGTGCAGCCTCTGGTGGTCAGGTTGATGCGGCTAACCTGATCAAACCGTTGCTCTCAAGCGGTAAAATTCGCGTAATTGGTTCGACAACCTATCAGGAGTTCAGCAACATTTTCGAGAAAGACCGTGCTCTGGCGCGTCGCTTCCAGAAAATTGATATTACTGAACCGTCGATTGAAGAAACCGTACAGATCATCAACGGCCTGAAACCGAAGTACGAAGCGCACCATGACGTGCGTTATACCGCAAAAGCGGTGCGTGCAGCGGTAGAGCTGGCGGTGAAATACATTAACGATCGTCATCTGCCGGATAAAGCCATTGACGTTATCGACGAAGCGGGCGCTCGCGCACGCCTGATGCCGGTAAGCAAACGCAAGAAAACCGTTAATGTGGCGGATATTGAGTCCGTGGTGGCCCGTATTGCGCGCATTCCAGAGAAGAGTGTTTCTCAGAGTGACCGCGATACCCTGAAAAACCTCAGCGATCGCCTGAAAATGCTGGTCTTCGGTCAGGATAAAGCCATTGAGGCGCTGACTGAAGCCATTAAGATGGCGCGTGCAGGTTTAGGTCACGAACATAAACCAGTCGGTTCGTTCCTGTTTGCCGGCCCTACCGGGGTCGGGAAAACAGAGGTGACGGTACAGCTTTCGAAAGCTTTGGGCATTGAGCTTCTGCGCTTTGATATGTCCGAGTATATGGAACGCCATACCGTCAGCCGTCTGATTGGTGCGCCTCCGGGATACGTTGGTTTTGATCAGGGCGGTTTGCTGACTGATGCGGTCATCAAGCATCCTCATGCGGTGCTGCTGCTGGACGAAATCGAGAAAGCGCACCCGGACGTGTTCAATATTCTGTTGCAGGTGATGGACAACGGTACGCTGACCGATAACAACGGACGCAAAGCGGACTTCCGTAACGTGGTGCTGGTGATGACCACTAATGCCGGGGTACGGGAAACTGAGCGTAAATCCATTGGTCTTATCCACCAGGATAACAGCACCGATGCGATGGAAGAGATCAAGAAGATCTTTACACCGGAATTCCGTAACCGTCTCGACAACATTATCTGGTTTGATCATCTGTCAACCGACGTGATCCATCAGGTGGTGGATAAGTTCATCGTCGAGTTACAGGTTCAGCTGGATCAGAAAGGTGTTTCTCTGGAAGTGAGCCAGGAAGCGCGTAACTGGCTGGCCGAGAAAGGTTACGACCGGGCAATGGGCGCACGTCCGATGGCGCGTGTCATCCAGGACAACCTGAAAAAACCGCTCGCCAACGAACTGTTGTTTGGTTCGCTGGTGGACGGCGGTCAGGTGACGGTTGCGCTGGATAAAGAGAAAAATGAGCTGACTTACGGATTCCAGAGTGCACAAAAGCACAAGGCGGAAGCAGCGCATTAATCTGATTGTTAGGTAGGTTTGTGAAGTCCGTAATCTCGTCAGGGGTTACGGACTTTTTATTTGTAGGGTGGAATGGTGAAAACCCTATTTTTGGAGGTGAAGGTAAGTTGTTGATAATTAATGGTGCTGGAAGGTAAGAATAAAAAAGGGTGGCAGCAGGAAAATGAGATGATTTTTCTTTATTAACAACGAGCTAAACGTGTAGTATTTGAGTTCACTGCCGTACAGGCAGCTTAGAAAGCCAACCGAAAGAAAAACTCGATTTTTATACCGTTCACTGCCGTACAGGCAGATAAAATGCGAAAAAAAAGCCCGTACTTTCGTACGAGCTCTTCTTCAAATATGGCGGTGAGGGGGGGATTCGAACCCCCGATACGTTGCCGTATACACACTTTCCAGGCGTGCTCCTTCAGCCACTCGGACACCTCACCAAATTGTTTTGCTGCCTGACCTCATGGGGGGCAACGGGGCGCTACTATAGGGAGTTGGAGTAAAACGGTCAAGAAGAATTTTAATGATAATTATTGTTTGCTCATACTGTAAACAAGTTGTGCAGTATATCTACATCGAGACAAGTTATGTTATGGACTTATACTTCCAAAGTACTTCATACATATCACAAAATAAAAAGGCCGGTTAAACCGACCTTTTACTCGTTCTTTCTCTTCGCCCATCAGGCGGTAAAACAATCAGCGACTACGGAAGACAATGCGGCCTTTGCTCAGGTCGTACGGGGTCAGCTCAACAGTCACTTTGTCGCCCGTCAGGATGCGGATGTAGTTTTTACGCATTTTACCGGAGATGTGTGCAGTAACCACGTGACCGTTTTCTAACTCTACGCGGAACATGGTGTTAGGCAACGTTTCAAGAACGGTACCTTGCATTTCAATATTGTCTTCTTTGGCCATCTAATCCTCTGGGGTATCACTACCGTAATTTGAACCGGCAAGATAATGCCGAAGTTCTGTAAATAAGTAAAGATTTGCGCGCTAAATCGCAACAAACAGGTTCGGCACATTACTCCGAAAACACACGGCTAAGCCGCACCAAAAGCGCAACGTATAAGGGAGCGGTGAGATAAACGATGGGCGTTACCTGACGCGAAAAATTCCTTATCGGCAGCGGGGTAATGAGCGTAACCAACTCTGCGACCGCAATTATAACACTCTGGGGAGAAATGTGCCGAAAACATTCATTCTTGTGGTGAAAACAAGCACCGTGGTACCCAGAAATTATTCGGCAATCGTCCGAGGCGCATTTGATTGAGATAATTTAGATAATCCCGGCGGGGAATTTCGCAGGCACCAAGCGAAGCTGTGTGATCGTTAAGGACCTGGCAGTCGATAAGTTTGCCACCGTGACGGATAAATTCATCACAGAAGACCAGTAGCGCTGTTTTGGACGCGTTTTCCATCCGGCTGAACATAGACTCGCCACAAAATAGCGTTCCCTGGGCCACGCCGTACATACCGCCGACAAGCTCATCTTCACACCAGACTTCGATGGAGTGGGCATGACCGAGTTCGTGAAGGCGATGGTAGGCTTCGACCACGCCACGCGTGATCCAGGTTCCTTCTTCGCGATCGCTGGCACAGCCTTCAATGACCTGACCAAAGGCGTAATTCATCGTGACACGATAGGGCGAGCGTTTATGAAATCGTTTCATACTACGGCTGATATGCAATGATTCAGGCCATAGTACCGCGCGAGGATCGGGCGACCACCAGAGGATGGGGTCGCCTGGAGAAAACCACGGAAAAATACCACGCTGATAAGCCATTAACAGGCGCGCAGGGCTAAGATCGCCCCCCAGTGCCAGCAGGCCGTTAGGCTCACGTAATGCGCCTTCCGGGGAGGGGAAGGCTATTGAATGGCGAGAAAGCTGAACCAGGCGCATGACCGCAAAACTCCACGCAAGTCGGATCGTTCAATAATAGCTTACAAACCCTGCTTAAACTGGTAATAACGCCCCTGTCGGGCAAGCAGTTCTGCGTGAGTACCTTGCTCAATAATTTGCCCGTTGTCCATCACTATTATTTGCTGGAAACGAGAGAGCCCGCGAAGTCGATGGGTGACCATTAACACCGTTTTCTCACGCATCATTTCTGCAAGTAATTCAAGGATCTGACTTTCAGTTGTGGCATCTAAGCCTTCGGTAGGTTCATCCAGCAATACCAGTGGCGCATCATGTAACAGCGCACGGGCGATAGCCAGACGGCGCAGTTCACCACCGGAGAGCTGGCGTCCGCCTTCACCTAACCAACTGTTGAGACCTGCATCCTCGAGCAGCTTCTCCAGACCAACTCGACGCAAGATCTCCGCCAAAACTTCATCACTACTGCCAGGCGAGGCGAGTAACAGATTATCACGCAGTGTGGCGCTAAACAGATGCACTCGCTGTGGCACAACGCTGATGGTCTGTCGTAGAGTTGCTTCGTTCAGGCTGGCTATGGGGCTATCGTTAAGTAAAATCTCGCCCTGTTGCGGGTCCCATGCGCGGGTCAGCAGTTGTAACAATGTTGATTTACCGCATCCGGTTCGCCCGAGAATCGCAATATGTTCTCCGGCGTTTACTTGAAGAGAAATCCCTTTCAGTGCTTGTTGGGATTGCTCCGGATAAGTGAACTGAACATCCCGTAACGTCAGCGAAACGCAATCGGCAACACGGGTTTGGGTATCAGGGAAGGTGACTTCAGGTTTTTGATCCGTTAAATCGGTGATCCGTACGGCAGAGGCAATGACTTGCCCCAGATGCTGAAATGCACCCGTTACTGGTGCCAGTGCTTCAAACGCGGCTAACGCACAGAAGACAAACAGGGCAATTAACGCGCCTGGTTGAGTATTGCCACCAACGCCGCCAGACGCCATCCACAGCATCAGGATCACCGCTAACGCGCCAATTAACAGCATTATTGCTTGCGACAAAGCTGTCAGTTCAGATTGACGGCGTTGCGCTTCCAGCCACTGAATTTCAGTATTCTCTAATTGCGTGCGATAACGATCGCTGGCACCAAAAATGGTCAGCTCAGCTTGCCCTTGCAGCCAGGCTGTCAGTTGTTGGCGATACTGCCCGCGAAGATGAGTCAGATTTTGCCCGGTGCTTTTTCCCGCACGATAAAACAGCGGTGGCATCAGCAAAAGCGTCAGTAACATAATGCCGCCCAGCGTAAAGGCGAGGGTGAAATCAAGGAAACTTAACCCGATTGTCACCACCATAATCACCACAAAAGCGCCCACCAGCGGCGAGATAACGCGCAGGTAAAGATGATCGAGCGTATCAACATCCGCCACCACGCGGTTGAGCAATTCGCCCTGACGATAGCGCGCCAGTCCGGCAGGGGAGAGGGGGAGCAATTTGCTGAAGGTGTAAATGCGCAGATGCTGCAACACGCGGAAAGTCGCGTCATGGCTCACCAGACGTTCAAAATAACGCCCGGCGGTACGGGTGATTGCTGCGCCACGCACGCCTGCAGCGGGTAGCATATAGTTGAAGCTATACAGTCCTGCAACGCCCGCCACCGCTGAGGCGGAGAGGAACCAGCCGGAAAGTGTCAACAGACCGATACTGGCGAGCAGTGTGACAATTGCTAGCACAATGCCAAGGCTTAACATCCATTTATGACGTTTATACAGAGCCAGATAGGGTAGCAAAGCGCGCATTTAAATCTCCTCCTGACGATGGGCCAGCAATGTGGCAAAAGGACCGTTAGCCACGCTTAATTCCGCGTAACGTCCTTGCTCGATAATCTGACCATCCTGCATTACCCAAATGACATCCCAGTCAGCAAGATCTTCTAACTGGTGGGTGACCATTAACGTTGTCTGGCGCAGAGAGGCGGCATTCAGCGCCTCCATTACGCGCTGTTCACTGTGAGCATCAAGGCTTGCTGCGGGTTCATCCAACAGTAATAGCGAACAGGGATTCAGTAATGCACGCGCCACCGCCACACGTTGTGCCTGGCCTACGGAAAGGCGGGCAGCCTGGTCGCCAACAGGCGTATCAACTCCTTGTGGCAGGAGCGGTAGAAACTCACTGACCCACGCGTTATCCAGTGCTGTTTGTAACTCTTGTTCGCTGGCATCAGGTCGTGCCAGCAGTACGTTATCTCGTAGTGTTGCTGCTGGTAATTGTGGGTTTTGCCCAACCCAGGAGAGATGTTTACGCCATGATTCCGGTGATAAATCGCGTAATTCTATCCCGTTGATTCGTAGCGATCCCTGATATGAGAGAAAACCAGAAAGCGCGTTCAGCAGTGAGCTTTTACCTGAACCGCTGCGACCAACCAACACTGCACGTTGGCCTGCTGGCAAAGTAAAGTTCAGCGGTCCGGCCAGCGTTTTACCTTCTGGTGATGTAATAAACAGATCCTCGGCCTCAATGGTCACCGGATCGGTCGACGTTAATTCAGCCTCACCGCGCTGCGGATGGGCGAGCGGGGTTTCCATAAACGTTTTCAGACTGTCTGCCGCGCCAACAGCCTGGGCTTTAGCATGATAAAACGTACCCAGATCGCGCAATGGCTGGAAAAACTCCGGCGCAAGGATCAGGGCCAGAAACCCCGCAGCCAGCGTCACGCCAGTATCGTAGTGCCCAAAATCCAGCTCACCGAGATAGGAAAAACCAAAGTAGACCGCGACCAGAGCAATTGACAGCGAGGTAAAAAATTCGAGAATGCCGGAGGATAAAAACGCCAGCCGTAGCACTTCCATTGTCCGTTGGCGGAAATCTTCCGAAGCAGAACGAATACTTTCAATTTCAGCTTCACCACGACCAAAAATACGCAATGTTTCCATGCCGCGCAGGCGATCGAGGAAATGTCCACTTAAGCGAGCAAGAGCGAGAAAGTTGCGTCGGTTAGCATCGGCAGCCCCCATTCCAACCAGCGCCATAAATAACGGAATTAACGGAGCAGTGCCCAGCAGAATGAGCGCCGCAGCCCAGTTAGAGGGGAAGATCGCCACCACAATCAGCAACGGCACCGACACTGCCAGCGCCATTTGCGGCAGGTAGCGTGCATAGTAATCATGCATATCGTCAATTTGCTCGAGTACCAGCGTCGCCCAGCTCCCCGCCGGTTTACCCTGAATCCACGCTGGCCCTGCTTGTTGCAGACGGTCGAGAACCTGACGTCGGATGGCAAAGCGGATATGCTGCCCGGCGTGATAACCCACCCGTTCTCGTAACCAGACCACCCATGCGCGCAGTACAAAGGTCAGAACCAGTAACGTAAAGGGAAGCAGCAGGGCTTCACGGGGAATATTCTCCATAATCATATGTTGCAGAATTCGCGCCATGAACCAGGCCTGGGCAATGATCAATATGCCGCTCACAAAGCCCAGCAGACGAGAAATATTCAGCCAACGTTGGGAGATGACGCTTTGCTGTTTTAACCAGCGGGTTAACTCTTTTTGACGGGATTTATTCATTGCACGCTTAGCAGGTGAGTTATCAGAATTATTTGCAGAGCAATGTTACAACGAGGAAAAAATAAAGGCGACCCATAGTCGCATGGTGTCGCCTTCTTTACTTTTGTTACTGATTTGTAAAATTATTTTGCGTCAGCTAAACCATCGAGGTAGCGTTCCGCATCAAGTGCTGCCATGCAGCCTGTACCCGCAGATGTAATGGCCTGGCGATAAATGTGATCCATCACGTCGCCTGCGGCAAAGACGCCAGGGATGCTGGTCTGGGTGGCATTACCATGAATACCCGACTGCACTTTGATGTAGCCGTTTTCCAGTTCCAGCTGCCCTTCGAAAATAGCCGTGTTCGGGCTGTGGCCGATAGCAACAAACAGACCGGCAACGTCGAGTGACTCGATATTATCGGTGTTTTGCGTATCGCGCAGACGAACGCCAGTGACGCCCATCTGATCGCCGGTCACTTCTTCCAGCGTACGGTTGGTGTGCAGAATAATGTTGCCGTTCTCCACTTTATCCATCAGACGCTTAATGAGGATTTTTTCCGCGCGGAAACCATCTCGGCGGTGAATCAGATGAACTTCCGAAGCGATGTTAGACAGATACAGCGCCTCTTCAACCGCGGTATTGCCGCCGCCGATGACCGCAACTTTCTGGTTACGATAGAAGAAACCGTCGCAGGTTGCACAAGCAGAAACCCCACGCCCTTTAAAGGCTTCTTCAGAGGGCAGGCCGAGATAGCGAGCAGAAGCTCCAGTGGCAATAATCAGCGCATCACAAGTGTATTCGCCGCTATCGCCAGTCAGACGGAACGGGCGATTCTGCAAATCTACTTTGCTGATGTGATCAAAAATGATTTCAGTTTCAAATTTAGCGGCATGTTCGTGCATGCGCTCCATTAATAACGGACCGGTCAGATCGTTTGGATCGCCTGGCCAGTTTTCCACTTCCGTGGTGGTGGTCAGTTGGCCGCCTTTTTCCATGCCGGTAATCAGCACAGGTTGCAGGTTGGCGCGCGCCGCGTAGACAGCAGCGGTGTATCCCGCCGGGCCTGAACCCAGGATAAGCAGTTTACTGTGTTTGGTCGTGCCCATGAGATCCCCATAGTTGTTGGCAGACAATGGGCAGGATTGTAGGGAATTTACAGACGTAAAAAAAGAGTATGACGATTTTGTTAACAATTTGTGCAATCGGCAGTATCGATAAGTAGGTCAAACTCCCTCCGGCATTATCACCTCTGCTACTTAAATTTCCCGCGTTATAAGCCGATTAAATGATGAATAAACGCCCCTGTTAATGAATATCTGGCATGTTGTACTAAAAATCGATGTTTTGCTTTGACAATCCCCTGGTGTTTTGCGAAAACATTCGAGGAAGAAAAAAAACAGTATTCTTATATGCGCATAACCATGCATGTAAATACCATGTTTACCGTGCTAGTGAAATCTACGTATGGCGTGGACAGACGCCATTCGTGATGTCGATAGCTGCCACCAGGCAACGGTCTTCTCACCGTAGACCAGGCATTGCGCGCCGTGAATCTTAATGATTTCGGTCTATCGTGACGGGTAGCGACTCTGAACAGTGATGTTTCAGGGTCAGACAGGAGTAGGGAAGGAATACAGAGAGACAATAATAATGGTAGATAGCAAGAAGCGCCCTGGCAAAGATCTCGACCGTATCGATCGTAACATTCTTAATGAGTTGCAAAAGGATGGGCGTATTTCTAACGTCGAGCTTTCTAAACGTGTGGGACTTTCCCCAACGCCGTGCCTTGAGCGTGTGCGTCGGCTGGAAAGACAAGGGTTTATTCAGGGCTATACAGCGCTGCTGAACCCCCATTATCTGGATGCATCACTTCTGGTATTCGTTGAGATTACTCTGAATCGTGGCGCACCGGATGTGTTTGAACAATTCAATACCGCTGTACAAAAACTTGAAGAAATTCAGGAGTGTCATTTAGTATCCGGTGATTTCGACTACCTGTTGAAAACACGCGTGCCGGATATGTCGGCTTACCGTAAGTTGCTAGGGGAAACCCTGCTGCGTCTGCCTGGCGTCAATGACACGCGGACATACGTTGTTATGGAAGAAGTCAAGCAGAGTAATCGTCTGGTTATTAAGACGCGCTAACACGGAACAGGTGCAAAATCGGCGTATTTTGATTACACTCCTGTTAATCCATACAGCAACAGTACTAGGGTAACCTGGTACTGTTGTCCGTTTTAGCATCGGGCAGGAAAAGCCTGTAACCTGGAGAGCCTTTCTTGAGCCAGGAATACACTGAAGACAAAGAAGTCACATTGACAAAGTTAAGTAGCGGCCGCCGACTTCTGGAGGCGTTGCTGATCCTTATTGTCCTGTTTGCCGTCTGGTTGATGGCTGCCTTACTAAGCTTTAACCCTTCGGACCCCAGCTGGTCGCAAACGGCCTGGCATGAGCCTATCCATAATTTAGGTGGAATGCCCGGTGCGTGGCTGGCAGATACGCTGTTCTTTATTTTTGGCGTGATGGCTTACACCATTCCCGTCATTATCGTCGGCGGTTGTTGGTTTGCCTGGCGTCATCAGTCCAGTGACGAATACATTGATTATTTTGCCGTTTCGCTACGCATCATTGGCGTTTTGGCGCTAATCCTTACCTCTTGTGGTCTGGCGGCAATCAACGCTGACGATATCTGGTATTTTGCCTCCGGTGGCGTCATCGGCAGCTTACTAAGCACTACGCTACAACCACTGCTACACAGTAGCGGGGGAACTATTGCGCTGCTCTGCGTTTGGGCAGCGGGCCTGACGCTGTTCACCGGTTGGTCATGGGTGACCATTGCTGAAAAACTCGGCGGCTGGATTTTAAACATTCTCACCTTCGCCAGTAATCGTACCCGTCGCGATGATACCTGGGTCGATGAAGATGAGTATGAAGACGACGAAGAATATGAAGATGAAAATCACGGCAAACAGCATGAATCGCGCCGTGCCCGTATTCTTCGCGGCGCGCTAGCACGTCGTAAACGTCTGGCGGAAAAATTCATTAATCCGATGGGGCGGCAAACAGATGCTGCGTTGTTCTCCGGTAAGCGGATGGATGATGAAGAAGAGATTACCTACACTGCACGCGGTGTGGCTGCCGACCCTGACGACGTCCTCTTTTCGGGCAATCGTGCAACGCAGCCAGAATATGACGAATACGATCCATTATTAAACGGTGCGCCAATTACCGAACCTGTTGCTGTAGCAGCTGCTGCTACCACGGCGACACAAAGCTGGGCTGCACCGGTTGAACCTGTGACTCAGACGCCGCCAGTTGCCTCTGTTGATGTTCCACCTACGCAACCTACAGTAGCCTGGCAGCCTGTACCGGGGCCGCAAACGGGAGAACCGGTTATTGCACCTGCACCGGAAGGTTACCCACAGCAGTCACAATATGCGCAGCCTGCAGTGCAATATAATGAGCCGCTGCAACAACCTGTACAGCCACAGCAGCCGTATTATGCGCCTGCAGCTGAACAGCCTGTGCAACAACCTTACTACGCTCCTGCGCCGGAACAGTCTGCGCAACAGCCGTATTACGCCCCTGCGCCAGAACAACCGGTGGCAGGTAACGCCTGGCAAGCCGAAGAGCAGCAATCCACTTTTGCTCCACAGTCTACATACCAGACGGAGCAAACTTATCAGCAGCCAGCCGCTCAGGAGCCGTTGTACCAACAGCCGCAACCCGTTGAACAGCAGCCTGTTGTGGAGCCTGAACCCATTGTAGAAGAGACAAAACCCGCGCGTCCGCCGCTTTACTATTTTGAAGAAGTGGAAGAGAAGCGTGCCCGTGAACGTGAACAACTTGCGGCCTGGTATCAACCGATTCCTGAACCGGTTAAAGAACCAGAACCGATCAAATCTTCGCTTAAAGCACCTTCTGTTGCAGCAGTACCTCCAGTGGAAGCCGCTGCCGCTGTTTCCCCTCTGGCATCTGGCGTGAAAAAAGCGACACTGGCGACGGGGGCTGCCGCAACCGTTGCCGCACCAGTCTTCAGTCTGGCAAATAGCGGTGGACCGCGTCCGCAGGTCAAAGAGGGGATTGGCCCGCAGTTGCCACGACCGAAACGTATCCGCGTGCCAACTCGTCGTGAACTGGCGTCATATGGCATTAAGCTGCCCTCACAGCGTGCAGCAGAAGAAAAAGCCCGTGAAGCCCAGCGCAATCAGTACGATTCTGGCGATCAGTACAACGATGATGAAATCGATGCGATGCAGCAGGATGAACTGGCACGTCAGTTCGCCCAAACGCAGCAGCAACGCTATGGCGAACAGTATCAACATGATGTGCCCGTGAACACAGAAGATGCAGATGCTGCGGCAGAGGCAGAACTGGCTCGTCAGTTTGCTCAAACTCAACAACAACGTTATTCCGGCGAACAACCGGCTGGGGCGAATCCGTTCTCGCTGGATGATTTTGAATTTTCGCCAATGAAAGCGTTGCTGGATGATGGTCCACACGAACCGCTGTTTACGCCAATTGTTGAACCTGTACAGCAGCCGCAACAACCGGTAGCACCGCAGCAACAATATCAGCAGCCGCAACAACCAGTTGCGCCGCAGCAACAATATCAGCAGCCGCAACAACCGGTTGCACAGCAGCCGCAATATCAGCAGCCGCAACAGCCGGTTGCACCACAGCCGCAGTATCAGCAGCCACAACAGCCGGTTGCACCACAGCAGCAATATCAGCAGCCGCAACAGCCAGTTGCGCCGCAGCCGCAGGATACCCTGCTTCATCCGCTGTTAATGCGTAATGGCGACAGCCGTCCGTTGCATAAACCTACGACGCCGCTGCCTTCTCTGGATTTGCTGACACCGCCGCCGAGCGAAGTGGAGCCGGTAGATACCTTTGCGCTTGAACAAATGGCGCGTCTGGTGGAAGCGCGTCTGGCTGATTTCCGTATTAAAGCCGATGTCGTCAATTATTCTCCGGGGCCGGTTATCACTCGCTTTGAATTGAACCTGGCACCGGGCGTAAAAGCGGCGCGTATTTCTAACTTGTCACGTGACCTTGCCCGTTCACTTTCGACGGTGGCGGTGCGTGTCGTTGAAGTTATTCCTGGCAAACCTTATGTAGGTCTGGAGTTACCGAATAAAAAACGACAAACCGTTTATCTGCGCGAAGTTTTGGATAACGCCAAATTCCGCGATAATCCGTCGCCATTAACCGTGGTGCTGGGTAAAGATATCGCCGGTGAGCCGGTGGTTGCCGATCTGGCGAAAATGCCGCACTTGTTGGTTGCGGGGACTACCGGTTCCGGTAAATCTGTCGGTGTGAACGCGATGATCCTGAGCATGCTTTATAAAGCACAGCCAGAAGATGTGCGTTTCATCATGATCGACCCGAAAATGCTGGAGCTTTCGGTTTATGAAGGCATTCCGCACCTGTTAACGGAAGTCGTTACCGATATGAAAGATGCCGCCAACGCGCTGCGCTGGTGTGTTAACGAGATGGAGCGTCGTTATAAACTGATGTCTGCACTGGGTGTGCGTAATCTGGCGGGTTATAACGAAAAAATTGCTGAAGCCGATCGCATGATGCGTCCGATTCCAGACCCGTACTGGAAGCCGGGTGACAGTATGGATGCCCAGCATCCGGTGCTGAAAAAGGAACCGTACATTGTGGTGTTGGTGGACGAATTTGCCGACCTGATGATGACGGTAGGTAAAAAAGTGGAAGAGCTGATAGCACGTCTGGCGCAAAAAGCCCGTGCTGCAGGTATCCACCTCGTACTGGCAACTCAGCGTCCATCGGTTGATGTTATTACTGGTCTGATTAAAGCGAATATTCCGACCCGTATCGCCTTTACCGTATCCAGTAAGATTGACTCACGTACCATTCTTGATCAGGCTGGCGCGGAATCACTGCTGGGTATGGGGGATATGCTTTACTCTGGGCCGAACTCCACGTTGCCGGTACGTGTTCATGGTGCTTTTGTTCGCGATCAGGAAGTTCATGCCGTGGTGCAGGACTGGAAAGCGCGTGGTCGCCCACAGTATGTTGACGGCATCACCTCCGACAGCGAAAGCGAAGGTGGTGCGGGTGGTTTCGATGGCGCTGAAGAATTGGATCCGTTGTTCGATCAGGCAGTGCAGTTTGTCACTGAAAAACGCAAAGCGTCAATTTCAGGCGTACAGCGTCAGTTCCGCATTGGTTATAACCGTGCGGCGCGGATTATCGAACAGATGGAAGCGCAGGGGATTGTCAGCGAACAGGGGCACAATGGTAATCGTGAAGTATTGGCCCCACCTCCGTTTGACTAATTAGAGTATCGTAGGCCGGATAAGATGCGATAGCATCGCATCCGGCAATCTGGTAACTGAAAATTCAGTATTTTCTTCTTTCCTCAAGCTGATTATTAGCCTGGAATAGAGAGTAGAGGGAACTCCCGGTCGGGAGTGACGTAATTTGAGGAATAATGATGAAAAAAATTGCCATCACCTGTGCATTACTCTCAAGCTTAGTAGCAAGCAGCGTTTGGGCTGATGCCGCAAGCGATCTTAAAAGCCGCCTGGATAAAGTCAGCAGCTTCCACGCCAGTTTCACACAAAAAGTGACTGACGGTAGCGGCGCGGCGGTGCAGGAAGGTCAGGGCGATCTGTGGGTGAAACGTCCAAACTTATTCAACTGGCATATGACTCAACCTGATGAAAGCATTCTGGTTTCTGACGGTAAAACACTGTGGTTCTATAACCCATTCGTTGAGCAAGCTACGGCAACCTGGCTGAAAGATGCTACCGGTAATACGCCGTTTATGCTGATTGCCCGCAACCAGTCCAGCGACTGGCAGCAGTACAATATCAAACAGAATGGCGATGACTTTGTCCTGACGCCGAAAGCCAGCAATGGCAATTTGAAGCAGTTCACCATTAACGTGGGGCGTGATGGCACAATCCATCAGTTTAGCGCGGTGGAGCAGGACGATCAGCGCAGCAGTTATCAACTGAAATCCCAGCAAAATGGGGCTGTGGATGCAGCGAAATTTACCTTCACCCCGCCGCAAGGCGTCACGGTAGATGATCAACGTAAGTAGAGGCACCTGAGTGAGCAATCTGTCGCTCGATTTTTCGGATAATACTTTTCAACCTCTGGCCGCGCGTATGCGGCCAGAAAATTTAGCACAGTATATCGGCCAGCAACATTTGCTGGCTGCCGGGAAGCCATTGCCGCGCGCTATCGAAGCTGGGCATTTGCATTCTATGATCCTCTGGGGGCCACCGGGTACCGGCAAAACAACCCTCGCTGAAGTTATAGCCCGTTATGCGAACGCTGATGTGGAACGTATTTCTGCCGTCACCTCTGGCGTGAAAGAGATTCGCGAGGCGATCGAGCGCGCTCGGCAAAACCGCAATGCTGGTCGCCGCACTATTCTTTTTGTTGACGAAGTTCACCGTTTCAACAAAAGCCAGCAGGATGCATTTCTGCCACATATTGAAGACGGCACCATCACTTTTATTGGCGCAACCACTGAAAACCCGTCGTTTGAGCTTAATTCGGCACTGCTTTCCCGTGCCCGTGTCTACCTGTTGAAATCCCTGAGTACAGAGGATATCGAACAGGTACTGACTCAGGCGATGGAAGACAAAACCCGCGGTTATGGTGGTCAGGATATCGTTCTGCCGGGTGAAACAAGACGCGCCATCGCTGAACTGGTGAATGGCGACGCGCGCCGCGCGTTAAATACGCTGGAAATGATGGCGGATATGGCTGAAGTCGATGATAGCGGTAAGCGAGTCCTGAAGCCTGAATTACTGACCGAAATCGCCGGTGAGCGTAGCGCCCGCTTTGATAACAAAGGCGATCGCTTTTACGATCTGATCTCTGCACTGCATAAATCGGTGCGTGGGAGCGCACCCGATGCGGCGCTGTACTGGTATGCGCGAATTATTACCGCCGGTGGAGATCCGTTATATGTCGCGCGTCGCTGCCTGGCGATTGCGTCTGAAGATGTGGGTAATGCTGACCCACGGGCGATGCAGGTGGCTATTGCGGCCTGGGATTGCTTTACTCGCGTTGGTCCGGCTGAAGGTGAACGTGCCATTGCTCAGGCGATTGTTTACCTGGCCTGCGCGCCAAAAAGTAACGCTGTCTATACCGCATTTAAAGCCGCGCTGGCCGATGCTCGCGAACGTCCGGATTATGACGTGCCGGTTCATTTGCGTAATGCGCCGACAAAATTAATGAAGGAAATGGGCTACGGTCAGGAATATCGTTATGCTCATGATGAAGCAAACGCTTATGCTGCCGGTGAGGTTTACTTCCCGCCGGAAATAGCACAAACACGCTATTATTTCCCGACAAACAGGGGCCTTGAAGGCAAGATTGGCGAAAAGCTCGCCTGGCTGGCTGAACAGGATCAAAATAGCCCCATAAAACGCTACCGTTAATGTTATCGTTGCGGTAATGTTGTTACTGTATCCCTGTGGTCGCAGGCTGTGGCCACATCTCCCATTTAATTCGATAAGCACAGGATAAGCATGCTCGATCCCAATCTGCTGCGTAATGAGCCAGACGCAGTCGCTGAAAAACTGGCACGCCGGGGCTTTAAGCTGGATGTAGATAAGCTGGGCGCTCTTGAAGAGCGTCGTAAAGTATTGCAGGTCAAAACGGAAAACCTGCAAGCGGAGCGTAACTCCCGATCGAAATCCATTGGCCAGGCGAAAGCGCGCGGGGAAGATATCGAGCCTTTACGTCTGGAAGTGAACAAACTGGGCGAAGAGCTGGATGCAGCAAAAGCCGAGCTGGATGCTTTACAGGCTGAAATTCGCGATATCGCGCTGACCATCCCTAACCTGCCTGCAGATGAAGTGCCGGTAGGTAAAGACGAAAATGACAACGTTGAAGTCAGCCGCTGGGGTACCCCGCGTGAGTTTGACTTTGAAGTTCGTGACCACGTGACGCTGGGTGAAATGCACTCTGGCCTCGACTTTGCAGCTGCAGTTAAGCTGACTGGTTCCCGCTTTGTGGTAATGAAAGGGCAGATCGCTCGCATGCACCGCGCACTGTCGCAGTTTATGCTGGATCTGCATACCGAACAGCATGGCTACAGTGAGAACTATGTTCCGTACCTGGTTAACCAGGACACGCTGTATGGTACGGGTCAGCTGCCGAAATTTGCTGGCGATCTGTTCCATACTCGTCCGCTGGAAGAAGAAGCAGACACCAGTAACTATGCATTGATCCCAACGGCAGAAGTTCCGCTGACCAACCTGGTACGTGGTGAAATCATCGATGAAGATGATCTGCCAATTAAGATGACCGCCCACACCCCATGTTTCCGTTCTGAAGCAGGTTCATATGGTCGTGACACCCGTGGTCTGATCCGTATGCACCAGTTCGACAAAGTTGAAATGGTGCAGATCGTGCGCCCGGAAGACTCAATGGCGGCGCTGGAAGAGATGACTGGTCATGCAGAAAAAGTCCTGCAACTGCTGGGCCTGCCGTACCGTAAAATCATCCTTTGTACCGGCGACATGGGCTTTGGCGCTTGTAAAACTTACGACCTGGAAGTATGGATCCCGGCACAGAACACCTACCGCGAGATCTCTTCCTGCTCCAACGTTTGGGATTTCCAGGCGCGTCGTATGCAGGCACGTTGCCGCAGCAAGTCGGACAAGAAAACCCGTCTGGTTCATACCCTGAACGGTTCTGGTCTGGCTGTTGGCCGTACGCTGGTTGCGGTAATGGAAAACTATCAGCAGGCTGATGGTCGTATTGAAGTACCAGAAGTTCTACGTCCGTATATGAACGGACTGGAATATATTGGCTAATACCCAATTTTTCTGAATCTAAAAAGCGCCTGCGGGCGCTTTTTTTGTCTCCCTTTGATACCGAACAATAATTACTCCTCACTTACACGTAATACTACTTTCGAGTGAAAATCTACCTATCTCTTTGATTTTCAAATTATTCGATATATACAAACCTATATAGCGAACTGCTATAGAAATAATTACACAATACGGTTTGTTACTGGAATCAATCGTGAGCAAGCTTGAGTGAGCCATTATGAAAACGAAAATCCCTGATGCGGTATTGGCTGCTGAGGTGAGTCGCCGTGGTTTGGTAAAAACGACAGCGATCGGCGGCCTGGCAATGGCCAGCAGCGCATTAACATTACCTTTTAGTCGGATTGCGCACGCTGTTGATAGTGCCCTTCCGGCAAAGTCAGACGAAAAGGTAATCTGGAGCGCCTGTACAGTTAACTGTGGTAGCCGCTGCCCGCTACGTATGCACGTTGTGGACGGTGAAATTAAATATGTTGAAACGGATAATACCGGCGATGACAACTATGACGGCCTGCACCAGGTGCGCGCCTGTCTGCGTGGGCGTTCCATGCGTCGCCGTGTCTACAATCCGGACCGCCTGAAATATCCGATGAAACGAGTCGGGGCGCGCGGTGAAGGCAAATTCGAGCGCATTAGCTGGGAAGAAGCCTACGACATCATCGCGACCAATATGCAGCGCCTGATCAAAGAGTACGGCAACGAGTCTATCTATCTGAACTATGGTACCGGTACGCTGGGCGGCACCATGACCCGCTCCTGGCCGCCGGGAAATACCCTGGTCGCTCGCCTGATGAACTGCTGCGGCGGTTATCTGAACCATTACGGTGACTACTCTTCCGCGCAAATTGCGGAAGGTTTGAACTATACCTACGGCGGCTGGGCGGATGGTAACAGCCCGTCAGATATTGAAAACAGTAAGCTGGTGGTACTGTTTGGTAATAACCCTGGCGAAACGCGAATGAGCGGTGGTGGGGTGACTTATTACCTTGAGCAGGCTCGTCAGAAATCCAACGCTCGTATGATCATTATCGATCCGCGCTATACCGACACCGGTGCAGGGCGTGAAGATGAGTGGATCCCCATTCGTCCGGGAACAGATGCCGCACTGGTTAATGGTCTGGCGTACGTCATGATCAGCGAAAATCTGGTTGATCAGGCATTCCTCGATAAATATTGCGTTGGCTACGACGAGAAAACACTGCCAGCCAGTGCGCCGAAAAATGGTCACTATAAAGCTTATATTCTGGGTGAAGGGCCAGATGGCGTGGCTAAAACGCCGGAATGGGCCTCGCAAATCACCGGTGTTCCGGCAGACAAAATCATCAAATTGGCTCGTGAAATCGGTAGTACCAAACCGGCGTTTATCAGCCAGGGATGGGGCCCGCAGCGTCACGCTAACGGTGAAATCGCAACCCGTGCTATCTCGATGCTGGCGATTCTGACCGGTAACGTTGGTATTAACGGGGGCAACAGCGGCGCGCGTGAAGGTTCATACAGCTTACCTTTTGTCCGTATGCCGACCCTCGAAAACCCGATCCAGACCAGCATTTCGATGTTTATGTGGACCGATGCCATTGAACGTGGCCCGGAAATGACAGCGCTGCGTGATGGTGTGCGCGGGAAAGATAAGCTGGATGTGCCGATCAAAATGATCTGGAACTATGCCGGTAACTGCCTGATTAACCAGCATTCTGAAATCAACCGTACCCATGAAATCCTTCAGGATGATAAGAAGTGCGAGCTGATTGTGGTTATCGACTGCCACATGACTTCATCGGCGAAATATGCTGACATCCTGCTGCCTGACTGCACCGCTTCCGAACAGATGGACTTTGCACTGGATGCATCCTGCGGGAATATGTCTTACGTGATTTTCAACGATCAGGTGATTAAACCGCGCTTTGAATGTAAGACCATCTATGAAATGACCAGCGAACTGGCAAAACGTCTTGGCGTTGAGCAACAGTTTACTGAAGGCCGTACACAGGAAGAGTGGATGCGGCATCTGTATGCCCAGTCGCGGGAAGCGATTCCTGAACTGCCAACGTTTGAAGAGTTCCGCAAGCAGGGGATCTTTAAAAAGCGCGACCCACAAGGGCATCACGTTGCTTATAAAGCTTTCCGTTAAGATCCGCAGGCAAATCCGCTGACCACGCCATCGGGTAAAATTGAGATTTATTCGCAGGCGCTGGCTGACATTGCCGCGACCTGGGAATTGCCAGAAGGCGACGTGATCGATCCACTGCCGATCTACACGCCGGGCTTTGAAAGTTATCAGGATCCGCTGAACAAACAATATCCGCTGCAGCTTACGGGTTTCCACTACAAATCTCGCGTTCACTCAACTTACGGCAACGTTGATGTGCTGAAAGCAGCTTGCCGTCAGGAAATGTGGATCAACCCGTTTGATGCACAAAAACGCGGTATCAACAACGGCGATAAGGTCAGGATCTTTAACGACCGTGGTGAGGTTCATATTGAGGCGAAAGTGACGCCACGAATGATGCCGGGTGTGGTCGCACTGGGTGAAGGTGCCTGGTATGACCCGGATGCAAAACGTGTCGATAAGGGCGGTTGTATCAACGTACTGACCACTCAACGTCCGTCTCCTCTCGCTAAGGGGAATCCGTCACATACAAACCTTGTTCAGGTTGAAAAGGTGTAAGGAGTAACCGATGACAACCCAGTATGGATTTTTTATTGATTCCAGCCGTTGCACCGGTTGCAAAACCTGCGAGCTGGCTTGTAAAGACTACAAAGATTTGACGCCAGAAGTCAGTTTCCGCCGCATTTATGAATATGCTGGCGGCGACTGGCAGGAAGATAACGGTGTCTGGCACCAGAACGTGTTTGCCTACTATCTGTCGATTTCATGTAACCACTGCGAAGATCCGGCTTGTACTAAAGTCTGCCCGAGCGGTGCGATGCATAAACGTGAAGATGGTTTTGTTGTGGTCGATGAAGATGTATGCATTGGCTGCCGTTACTGCCATATGGCTTGCCCGTACGGCGCACCGCAATATAACGAAACGAAAGGCCATATGACCAAATGCGATGGTTGTTATGACCGTGTTGCGGAGGGGAAAAAACCGATCTGCGTAGAATCCTGCCCGCTGCGGGCGCTGGATTTCGGCCCTATCGACGAGCTGCGTAAAAAACATGGCGATTTGGCGGCTGTTGCGCCGTTGCCGCGAGCTCACTTTACCAAACCGAATATTGTGATCAAACCCAATGCCAACAGCCGCCCGACCGGGGATACCACTGGCTACCTGGCAAACCCGAAGGAGGTGTGAGATGGGAAGTGGATGGCATGAATGGCCGCTGATGATCTTCACGGTCTTCGGGCAATGTGTAGCGGGTGGTTTTATCGTTCTGGCTTTGGCGCTGCTCAAAGGCGACCTGCGAGCAGAAGCCCAGCAGCGTGTTATTGCCTGCATGTTTGGCTTATGGGTGCTGATGGGTATTGGCTTTATCGCCTCTATGCTTCATCTTGGTTCACCGATGCGCGCCTTTAACTCGCTCAACCGGGTAGGGGCTTCAGCACTCAGTAACGAAATCGCCAGCGGTTCGATCTTTTTTGCTGTTGGTGGCATCGGCTGGTTACTGGCAATGCTGAAAAAGCTGTCACCGGCATTGCGTACGCTGTGGCTGGTGGTGACGATGGTTCTTGGCGTAGTCTTTGTCTGGATGATGGTGCGTGTCTATAACAGCATCGATACCGTACCCACCTGGTACAGCATCTGGACACCGATGGGCTTCTTCCTGACGATGTTCATGGGCGGCCCGTTACTGGGTTACCTGTTGCTGAGTCTGGCTGGCGTCGATGGCTGGGCGATGCGTCTGCTGCCAGCTATTTCTGTACTGGCCCTGGTAGTGAGTGGCGTGGTGTCAGTGATGCAGGGCGCAGAGCTGGCGACTATTCATAGCTCTGTGCAGCAGGCCGCAGCGCTGGTGCCGGACTATGGTGCGCTGATGTCCTGGCGGATCGTGCTTTTGGCTGTTGCCCTGTGCTTGTGGATTGCACCACAGCTAAAAGGTTATCAGCCTGCGGTTCCGCTACTTTCCGTATCATTCATTCTGCTTCTGGCAGGGGAATTAATCGGTCGTGGCGTATTCTATGGTTTGCATATGACCGTGGGGATGGCCGTCGCAAGCTAATCATAACAACCGGGGTTTCGGCCCCGGTTCTCTTTTATTTCTGCTTCGTTAACGTGTCATAACTGGTCATCAAATTACGATAATCAGGAATATGGTTAGAGAACAACGTCGCCAGTCCTTCAATATCATTACGCCAGTCGCGATGCAGCTCGCACGCCACGCCGAACCATGTCATCAATTGCGCACCAGCTTGCGACATGCGATCCCATGCCGAATGCCGGGTAATTTCATTAAAGGTCCCTGACGCGTCAGTCACGACAAAGACGTCAAACCCTTCTTCAATGGCTGAAAGCGCCGGGAATGCCACGCAAACTTCGGTTACCACACCGGCAATAATTAACTGTTTTTTACCTGTCGCTTTGACAGCTTTTACAAAATCTTCGTTATCCCAGGCGTTAATATTTCCCGGGCGAGCAATGTAAGGTGCATCGGGAAACTGTGCTTTCAGTTCTGGAACTAATGGGCCGTTAGGACCGGTTTCAAAACTGGTGGTAAGAATAGTAGGTAAGTTGAAATACTTAGCTAGGTCGCCCAGCGCCAGCACGTTATTTTTAAACTTATCGGGTTCGATATCCCGTACAAGGGAAAGTAAACCAGCCTGGTGATCAACAAGCAAAACGGCAGCATCATTTTTATCAAGACGAACATACGGTTTGGTCATCCTCTTCTCCTTTCGAGAGTCAGCGGTACGTCTGAAATCGGTCAGACGCGATGCATTGCTCTGAAAGCATAGACGGGAAATATGAGTTTGCTGTGACCATGAAATTTTTCGACTGAACGAAGCGTATGAAATTTGTGTTAGATCAATAAAAACAATCAGATGAGATTAATCGTCTCTCCAGCATTAGCGTTATGAATGAGTAATATAAATCGATAATACCTCAGCTGCGATATGCGCGTATTTTCACCCATTGACAATGTTTTTGGCGGTGGCATGATGCGCATGAAATTTGAACTTCCTCACGGTTTTAATTCATGTCCACGTATACCCGGCCTGTCATGCTTTTGCTGTCTGGCCTGCTTTTGTTGACTTTGGCGATCGCAGTGTTAAATACACTCGTGCCGCTTTGGCTCGCCCAGGAACATATGTCCACATGGCAGGTAGGCGTTGTCAGCTCATCCTATTTTACCGGCAACCTGGTCGGTACATTGCTGACAGGGTATGTCATTAAGCGCATTGGCTTTAACCGCAGCTATTATCTGGCCTCCTTCATTTTTGCCGCTGGCTGTGCCGGCCTTGGCCTGATGATTGGATTCTGGAGCTGGTTGGCTTGGCGTTTTGTCGCCGGCGTCGGCTGTGCCATGATTTGGGTGGTTGTTGAGAGCGCGCTGATGTGCAGTGGGACGTCACGTAACCGTGGGCGTTTGCTTGCTGCGTATATGATGGTTTATTACGTGGGAACGTTTTTAGGCCAGTTACTGGTCAGCAAAGTTTCAACCGAGCTGATGTCCGTATTGCCGTGGGTTACAGGTTTGACGTTGGCAGGGATCTTACCGCTGTTGTTTACGCGTGTGCTGAATCAGCAGGCTGAAAACCATGATTCGACGTTAATTACGTCCATGCTAAAACTCCGTCAGGCGCGGCTTGGCGTGAATGGCTGCATTATCTCAGGAATCGTTCTGGGATCTCTATATGGCCTGATGCCGCTGTACCTCAATCACAAAGGGGTGAGCAATGCCAGCATTGGTTTCTGGATGGCGGTACTGGTCAGTGCGGGTATCCTTGGACAATGGCCGATTGGACGTCTGGCGGATAAGTTTGGTCGACTGCTGGTGTTGCGTGTTCAGGTCTTTGTCGTCATTCTCGGCAGTATCGCGATGCTTAGCCAGGCGGCGATGGCCCCAGCGTTATTCATCCTCGGTGCCGCTGGCTTTACGCTATATCCGGTGGCGATGGCATGGGCTTGCGAGAAAGTTGAACATCATCAACTGGTGGCGATGAACCAGGCCTTACTGTTGAGCTATACCGTAGGAAGTCTGCTTGGCCCGTCATTTACCGCTATGCTAATGCAGAATTTCTCCGATAATTTATTGTTTATCATGATCGCCAGCGTATCGTTTATCTATTTGCTGATGCTGCTTCGCAACGCCGGTCATACGCCGAAACCCGTTGCTCACGTGTAAATGAATTAACGCAGAGTGTGAACTTACTGTTTCACACTCTGCTTTTTTGTTTCTTCTCTCTGACTTGCTTTTTTCAAAATTTTATTCGTTTCAAAATAAAATGTGCAGCAGGTTATAATTTTGCATTTCGCTATTTCCGCACTTCTTATTTGCCGCGCATAATCCCTCGTTTTACAGATGCCCCTTTAATTTTGGCGAAGGATTTGTCTATGGCTGGGAATGTTCAGGAAAAACAGCTGCGATGGTACAACATTGCGCTGATGTCTTTTATCACTGTCTGGGGTTTTGGCAACGTTGTTAATAACTACGCCAACCAGGGGCTGGTGGTTGTTTTTTCATGGGTGTTTATATTTGCGCTCTATTTCACACCTTATGCGCTAATTGTTGGTCAGTTAGGCTCGACCTTCAAAGATGGGAAGGGCGGGGTCAGTACCTGGATTAAACACACGATGGGACCCGGACTGGCTTACCTCGCCGCGTGGACCTACTGGGTAGTGCATATTCCCTATCTGGCACAAAAACCCCAGGCAATACTGATTGCGCTCGGTTGGGCGATGAAAGGCGACGGTTCGTTAATCAAAGAATATTCCGTCGTAGCGTTACAGGGGTTAACGCTGGTGCTGTTTGTCTTCTTTATGTGGGTTGCTTCACGCGGTATGAAATCGCTGAAAATCGTCGGTTCTGTGGCAGGGATTGCGATGTTTGTTATGTCGCTCCTGTATGTGGCGATGGCGGTAACCGCGCCTGCGATTACTGAAGTGCATATTGCGACCACAAACATTACCTGGGAAACGTTCATTCCTCATATCGACTTTACCTACATTACCACTATTTCAATGCTGGTTTTCGCGGTTGGCGGAGCAGAGAAGATTTCTCCTTACGTTAATCAAACGCGCAACCCAGGAAAAGAATTTCCAAAAGGGATGTTATGCCTGGCGGTGATGGTTGCGGTTTGTGCCATTCTGGGCTCACTGGCGATGGGGATGATGTTTGACTCGCGTAATATCCCGGATGACTTAATGACTAACGGTCAGTATTACGCCTTTCAGAAGCTGGGCGAATATTACAACATGGGTAATACTTTAATGGTGATTTATGCCATTGCGAATACCCTAGGACAAGTAGCTGCGCTGGTATTCTCGATTGATGCGCCGCTTAAAGTGTTATTAGGCGATGCTGACAGCAAATATATTCCAGCCAGTTTATGTCGTACCAACGCTTCTGGTACGCCCGTTAATGGCTATTTTCTGACCCTGGTGCTGGTGGCGATCCTGATAATGCTGCCGACTCTCGGCATTGGTGATATGAACAATCTCTATAAATGGCTGTTGAATCTTAACTCGGTAGTGATGCCGCTGCGTTATTTATGGGTATTTGTTGCATTTATTGCAGTTGTTCGCCTGGCGCAGAAATATAAGCCGGAATATGTCTTTATTCGTAATAAGCCGCTGGCAATGACCGTCGGAATTTGGTGTTTTGCCTTTACCGCTTTTGCCTGCCTGACTGGTATTTTCCCGAAAATGGAAGCCTTCACCGCAGAGTGGACATTCCAGTTGGCGCTGAATGTTGCAACGCCGTTTGTGCTGGTGGGATTAGGGCTGATATTCCCGCTGCTGGCGCGTAAAGCGAATAGCAAATAATTATTGTGGTCGGTGACGCTGACTCTGGCAGATCTGACCCGTTTTTACATAATCGAGAAATGCGCGCAAGCCGCAGGACATATACTGGCGGTTTGGGTAATAGATCTGGAAGCCTGGACGCTCTGTGATCCAGTCTTCCAGTACACATTCTAAACGACCGGTATCAAGGTACTCCTTGATCTGTTCATAAAGCAGATACCCGATACCAGCACCCATCAAAACGGCATCCAGTTCAGCATCAACATCATCCAGAATGATATTTCCTGCGACAGCAATTTCCAGCTCTTTTGCAAATTGCCAGTGGAAAGGTTTGCCGCTGGGATAACGAAAAACAACACATTGATGATTAAGCAGATCATGAGGATGGCGGGGGTTGCCATATCTTGCAAAGTACTCTGGCGTTGCTGCTACACATAATTTCACTGGCGGGCCGATCGCCACGCTGATCATATCTTTTTCGACGATGCCACTAAGTCGAACGCCAGCGTCAAAGCCCTGCTGGACGATATCAACAAGAGAGTCGTCAGTTGTGAGCTCGACTTTAATATCAGGATATTCACGTGTGAAACCAACCAGTAAAGGTATTAAAAATATACGTGCAGCTACCCGGGCGGCATTGATTTTGAGCGTACCTGTCGGTGTCAGACGAAAATCATTCATCTCATCTAACATGATCTGAATTTCGTCGAAAGCTGGGCGCAATCGTTCATAGAGATTAGAACCCGCTTCCGTTAACGATACGCTTCGGGTTGTCCGATTGAATAAGCGAATTTTAAGACGTTGTTCCAGTGTTTTAATACTATGGCTAATGGCGGACGAAGATAAGCCTAACTCATCGCCTGCTGCACGAAAGCTTTGATTACGGGCCACGGCAAAGAAAGTGGCAAAGTCAGACATATTCATCCGCATTAGTGAAAATCCTTCATTAACTCATCCTGAATCATCACGTTTACAGGATGATGCCGCCTGCGTAAAGTGCGCTCCAGAACTTAACGTGGAGGTAAAATTATGCAGTCTGAACGTATTTATTTGGTATGGGCCCATCCTCGTCATGATTCATTGACCGCACATATTGCTGATGCGATCCATCAGCGGGCAATGGAGCGGAAAATACAGGTGACGGAACTCGATTTATATCGGCGTAATTTCAACCCGGTGATGACGCCGGAAGATGAACCAGACTGGAAGAATATGGATAAACGTTATTCTCCAGATGTTCATCAGCTTTATTCAGAGCTGCTTGAACATGACACGTTAGTGGTGGTTTTTCCTCTCTGGTGGTACAACTTCCCAGCAATGATAAAAGGATATATTGACAGAGTATGGAATAATGGGCTGGCTTATGGAGATGGGCACAAATTACCATTCAATAAAGTTCGTTGGGTGGCGCTGGTTGGAGGAGACAAAGAATCATTTGTCCAGATGGGCTGGGAAAAAAATATAAGCGATTATTTGATAAATATGTGCAGTTATCTTGGTATTGAAGATGCCGATGTCACTTTCTTGTGTAATACAGTGGTATTCGATGGAGAAGAACTTCACGCGAGCTATTATCAGTCGTTATTATCTCAGGTACGGGATATGGTAGATGCACTATAAGATGTGTTAAAAACGCTGTAGCAGAATGAAGCGCGGAATAACAAAGCGGCAACTCAATAAAGTTGCCGCTTTACGGGGAAATTAGAACATTACCTTATGACCGTACTGCTCAAGAATGCCTTTCACGCGTTCCATGGTCTCTTTCTTCGGTGGTTTAACACCATCAAGTTTGTATTCTTCACCCATCGCCACCCATTTGTGTTTGCCCAGCTCGTGGTAGGGGAGAAGCTCGATTTTCTCAACGTTGCCCATATCACGGGTAAATTCACCGAGGCGATGCGCTGAATCGTCATCGTCAGACCAGCCTGGGACAACAACGTAGCGGATCCACACCTTCACATTTTTATTCGCCAGATATTTAGCAAACTCCAGCGTGCGGTGGTTGGAAACTCCAACCAGATTTTGGTGGATCTCGTCGTTCATCTGTTTGAGATCGAGCATTACCAGGTCGGTTACTTCCAGCAGTTCATCAATCACCGGATCGTAACGACGAACAAAACCGTTGGTATCCAGACAGGTATGAATGCCTTCTTTTTTGCAGGCGCGGAACCAGTCACGAACAAACTCAGCTTGCAGGATTGCTTCACCGCCGGATGCGGTAACGCCGCCGCCGGAAGCGTTCATAAAGTGGCGATAGGTCACCACTTCCTTCATCAAATCTTCAACGGTAACTTCTTTACCGCCATGCGTGTCCCAGGTGTCGCGGTTATGACAATACAGGCAGCGCATCAGGCAGCCCTGGAAAAAGGTGATAAAGCGAATACCCGGGCCGTCTACGGTTCCACAGGATTCAAAGGAGTGAATGCGACCAATAACTGACATTGCGGTGTTTCTCCAGATGTGGCCCATCTGAGGCCGTGTTGGTGCGCAGCTCGAAGGCTACGTCGAGTCTGTTTTGGCAGTCACCTTAAAGTATAGATAGCTGACAAAAAAGGCTCTCGTGCTAAAAAAGGCCCCACTTTCGTGGAGCCTTTATTGTACGCTTTTTACTGTACGATTTCAGTCAAAACTAATTACATAGATTGAGTGAAGGTACGAGTAATAACGTCCTGCTGCTGTTCTTTAGTCAGCGAGTTGAAACGTACTGCGTAGCCAGATACACGGATGGTCAGCTGCGGATATTTTTCCGGGTTTTCCATCGCGTCGAGCAGCATTTCACGGTTCATCACGTTAACGTTCAGGTGCTGACCACCTTCGATGGATGCTTCGTGGTGGAAGTAACCATCCATCAGACCAGCCAGGTTGGTCTTACGAACTTCGTCGTCTTTACCCAGTGCGTTCGGAACGATAGAGAAGGTGTAGGAGATACCATCTTTAGCGTAAGCAAACGGCAGTTTAGCAACGGAAGTCAGAGATGCTACAGCACCTTTCTGGTCACGACCGTGCATCGGGTTAGCACCCGGTCCGAACGGCGCGCCAGCACGACGACCGTCTGGGGTGTTACCAGTTTTCTTACCATACACAACGTTAGAAGTGATGGTCAGAACAGACTGAGTCGGGATTGCGTCACGGTAGGTGTGCAGTTTCTGAATTTTCTTCATGAAACGTTCTACCAGGTCAACCGCCAGGTCATCTACACGCGGGTCGTTGTTACCAAACTGCGGGTATTCGCCTTCGATTTCGAAGTCGATAGCCAGACCGTCTTCGTCACGAATCGGTTTAACTTTCGCATATTTGATTGCAGACAGGGAGTCAGCAGCAACGGACAGACCAGCAATACCACATGCCATGGTGCGGATAACGTCACGGTCGTGCAGCGCCATCAGAGAGGCTTCGTAGCTGTACTTGTCGTGCATGTAGTGGATGATGTTCAGTGCGGTGATGTACTGTTTAGCCAGCCAGTCCATGAAGTGATCCATGCGCTCCATCACTTCATCGTAGTTCAGGACGTCGCCTTTGATCGGTTCAGATTTCGGACCAACCTGCATTTTCAGTTTTTCGTCAACGCCGCCGTTGATTGCGTACAGCATGGTTTTCGCCAGGTTTGCACGCGCACCGAAGAACTGCATTTGTTTACCAACGATCATCGGGCTTACGCAGCAAGCGATAGCGTAGTCATCGTTGTTGAAGTCCGGACGCATCAGGTCATCGTTCTCATACTGCAGAGAAGAGGTGTCAATGGACACTTTAGCGGCGAATTTCTTGAAGTTCAGCGGCAGTTTTTCAGACCACAGAATGGTCATGTTCGGTTCCGGAGACGGACCCATGGTGTACAGGGTGTTCAGGAAACGGAAGCTGTTTTTGGTAACCAGGGTACGACCGTCGAGGCCCATACCACCGATAGATTCGGTTGCCCAGATCGGGTCGCCAGAGAACAGTTCATCGTATTCCGGAGTACGCAGGAAGCGAACCATACGCAGTTTCATGACCAGGTGGTCAACCATTTCCTGCGCTTCTTGTTCGGTGATCTTGCCAGCTTTCAGGTCACGTTCGATGTACACATCCAGGAAGGTGGAGGTACGACCGAAGGACATTGCAGCACCGTTCTGAGACTTAACAGCAGCCAGGTAGCCGAAGTAAGTCCACTGGATAGCTTCCTGAGCGTTGGTAGCCGGACCAGAGATGTCGTAGCCGTATTTCGCAGCCATTTCTTTCATCTGACCCAGAGCGCGGTGCTGTTCAGCGATTTCTTCGCGCAGACGGATAGTCTGTTCCAGGTTTACGCCGTTTTCCAGATCAGCCTGCAGAGAGGTGAACTGAGCGTATTTGTCTTTCATCAGGTAGTCGATACCGTACAGCGCAACGCGACGGTAGTCACCGATGATACGACCACGGCCATAAGCATCTGGCAGACCGGTCAGAACACCGGATTTACGGCAACGCAGGATGTCCGGAGTGTAAACGTCGAACACGCCCTGGTTGTGAGTTTTACGGTATTCAGTGAAGATTTTTTTGATCATCGGGTCCAGTTCGCGGTTGTACGCTTTGCAGGAACCTTCGATCATTTTGATACCACCGAACGGGATAAGAGCACGTTTCAGCGGAGCTTCAGTCTGCAGACCAACAACTTTTTCCAACGCTTTGTTGATGTAGCCAGCGTCGTGAGAGGTGATGGTGGAAGCAACAGCGGTGTCAAAGTCAACTGGCGCGTGAGTGCGGTTTTCCAGTTTAACGCCTTCCATTACTTTGTCCCACAGGGTGGTGGTCGCTTCAGTAGCGCCAGCCAGGAAGGACTCGTCACCCTCGTACGGAGTGTAGTTTTTCTGAATGAAGTCACGGACGTTTACTTCATTCTGCCAGTCACCTTTGGTAAAACCTTCCCAGGCTGTGGCTAACTTTTCATTAAGCTCGGACATGTAACACCTACCTTCTTAAGTGGATTTTTTATTTACTGCGTACTTCGACAACCATTAATGGTGATCGTTTTCACGCAGGTAAATGACCCAGTATGTCAACCCAACCAACAAACCACCGCCGATAATATTACCGATCGTAACCGGAATCAGGTTATCAGTGATGAAGTTCATCACGGTCAGGTGAGAAAAATTTTCCGGTGCAGAACCGACAGCGGTCCAGAATTCCGGAGATGCGAAGTCGCGGATTACAATACCCATCGGGATCATAAACATGTTTGCGATACTGTGCTCAAAACCGCTGGCAACAAACATCGCGACCGGCAGCACCATAATGAACGCTTTATCCATCAGGCTGCGGCCAGAATAACTCATCCATACTGCCAGACATACCATCAGGTTTGCCAGGATACCAAGGCAGACGGCCTCAATAAAAGTATGGTGCACTTTGTGGTCGGCGGTTTGTAGGACGTTTAGTCCCCATTGACCATTCGCGGTCATATACTCGCCGGAAAGCCACATTAAAAGTACAAACAGCAGTGCGCCGACCAGGTTGCCAAAATAGACATTTAGCCAGTTTTTCGCCAACTGACCCCAGGTGATGCGCCCACTCGCCTTAGCAACAACAATCAACACTGTGGAAGTAAAGAGATCGGCTCCGCAGACAACACAAAGAATCAGCCCCAGAGAGAAGCAAATGCCGCCAACCAGTTTTGCCATGCCGAAGGGCATTGTTCCTGTGCCAGTGGTTGCTGTGATATAGAAGACGAATGCGATTGAGATGAAAACACCGGCGGTAATCGCCAGATAGAAAGTCTTAAGCGGATGTTTCGTTGCTTTATAGACACCTGCCTCTTCGGCCACTTTGGCCATTGCTGCAGGAAGTAAAAGATCAAAAGGGTTGTCAGCTTTCACACTAACTCTCTCTTTATTAAGTCGGCGACGAGATACTAACAAAGCATTATAGATGAGAAATTGATATAGATCATATCTCGCCTGGCTTATAGGCCCGTAACTCGCATGGTTTTTATGCAAATACGGAGTAAATATTTGATTATCCAAATAAAAATAAATTTTAAAAATTAACAAATGAGTTGAATTTTTTCCGCATCCTCCGCTAAAACAGTTAATTAAAAGGGAGCACCAAGCGAATAAAGTAACAATATCGATCGTATTTATTAAATACAAATTACCGATATTTAACTTTATAATTACAATTATTTTATTAATGCAAATATATGTAAAGCGGGGCATTAAAAAAACGCCCCGTAATATAACTCAGACGAATCATTAAGCCTACATTGCGTAGGCTATTTGATTTTATTTTGCCCAGAATGCTGCTTTGGCGCGCTGCAGCTTTTCGTAGGCCTTCAACAACGACTGATGTGCAGCAAACGCGTGCAGATCGCTATCTACGGGTTGCAAGCCATAAAACGCCGATTCACCGCTCATTGCCGCACTGGCGGCTTCTACGGCATCTGCGCCATACATACGAACGAAGGCATTCAGATATTGCAGTGGTTGGCGGTCTTCTTCCTGTGCCAGTAATAACAACGTTTGCAGACAGCGATAATAGTTGGCGCGTTCCGGACTGAACACTGATGAGTTAAATTCCATCGTCCATTCAGTCCAGACCAGAGCCTGTTCCAGATCGCCACCAGCCAGCGCCAACATAGCCTTTAATTCACCGATACGCAGAGTGTACCAGCCGTTATCCGGCCCGGTTGCCAGACCCAATAGCTCACGCACGCGGGTAAAGTCATCAAAACCTTCTTCATCCAGTTGCTCGATGAGGTTCAGGTAATCTTCTTTTTCCCACTCGCTGCCTGGGAGTGAAAGAATCGTTTCACGTAAATGGCTGCCCATGCTGTTATTCGCCAGCCACAGATCTTCTGCCGGATAAATATCGGACATGCCAGGCACGATAATGCGGCAAGCATAAACGCCCAGATGCTCGTAATCGGCAATATAAACTTCTTTATCTTCTTTGTTGAAGATAGCCATCAGCGTAGCAAACTCTTCTTCCGTGGTGCCTGAGAAGCTCCAGTCCACAAACGGATAATCAGCATCCTGCTTGAATAGGTCCCAGGAGATTAAACCGCTGGAATCGATAAAGTGCGTTTCGAGGTTAGTATGTTCAGCGACTTCTTCATCATCGAAGGTTGGCGGAGTAAACACATCCAAATCTTTCAGACCGCGGCCTTGCAGCAACTCGGTCACGGTACGTTCCAGTGCAACGCCAAAATCAGGATGTGCACCGAAGGATGCAAAGCAGGTACCGTTAGCTGGATTGAACAGTACCACGCAGATCACCGGATATTGACCGCCAAGCGAGGCATCATAAGCGAAGATCGGGAAACCTTCCGCTTCCAGTGTTTCGATCGCTTCAACCACCGCTGGATAACGCGCCAGCACGTCTGTCGGGATCTCTGGCAGGCTGATGCTTTCAGCAATAATGCGGTTTTTCACGTAGCGTTCGAAAACTTCAGATAATCCCTGAACGCGCGCTTCGTTGCGGGTATTGCCAGCGGACATACCGTTAGAAACGTACAGGTTACCAATGATATTCATCGGAATATAAACGATCTGATTGTCGGACTGGCGCGTAAACGGCAGACCGCAAATACCACGATCTTCGTTACCAGATTGTAGGTCAATCAGCATGCTGCCGGTCAGTTCATTCTCCGGATCGTAAAATGCGCGCAGACGGTCATCGAGCAGCCCTTCTGGTACATCGTCGTTTTCGGTCAGTGGGAACCATTTTTCGTTGGGATAATGCACGAATGGACCGTTGGCGATGGTTTCGCCCAGCCAGAAGTCAGCAAAAAAGTAGTTGGTAGACAGACGCTCGAAATATTCACCGAGTGCAGAAGCCAGCGCCGCTTTTTTGGTTGCGCCTTTACCGTTGGTAAAACACAGTGCGCACTCTTTGTCGCGAATATGCACAGACCAGACGTTAGGCACGGGATTCAGCCAGGAGGCCTCTTCAATCTGAAAACCGAGGTCTGAAAGTTTTTGTTGGAAGCGAGCGATGGAATCTTCCAGAGCGGCATCTTTGCCGGGGATAAATGTTTGCGTCATGAAAATCACTTTAGTCGTACGGAAAGCGCGCAATAATACGGGTTTTATCTCAAAGGCGCTATCACCGCCGCCAGGCAGATGAACTGTTGACTATGCTTTTAGCGGATAAACCACGATAAGAGCATAAAAATGAAGGCATTCGATCTCCACCGTATGGCATTTGATAAAGTGCCTTTTGATTTCCTTGGCGAAGTTGCACTACGTAGTCTTTATACCTTTGTACTGGTCTTTTTATTCCTCAAAATGACCGGCAGACGCGGTGTGCGGCAGATGTCGCTGTTTGAAGTGTTAATCATTCTGACGCTGGGGTCAGCGGCGGGGGATGTGGCGTTTTATGATGATGTGCCGATGGTTCCGGTGCTTATCGTCTTTATTACTCTGGCGTTGTTATACCGTCTGGTAATGTGGTTGATGGCGCACAGTGAAAAACTGGAGGATCTTCTGGAAGGCAAGCCGGTTGTCATTATTGAGGATGGTGAGCTGGCCTGGTCGAAACTTAATAACTCCAACATGACGGAATTTGAGTTCTTTATGGAGCTGCGACTGCGTGGAGTGGAGCAGTTGGGGCAGGTACGTCTGGCGATTCTCGAAACCAACGGGCAAATCAGTGTCTATTTCTTTGAAGATGACAAGGTGAAACCGGGATTACTTATTTTACCCAGTGACTGTACTCAGCGTTACAAAGTGGTGCCTGAGTCGGCGGACTATGCTTGCATCCGTTGCAGTGAGATCATTCATATGAACGCAGGGGAAAAACAATTATGTCCGCGCTGTGCAAATCCAGAATGGACGAAGGCAAGTCGGGCTAAACGGGTGACCTGACAGCAAAAAAATCGGTTTTTGGACAATAATCCGAGAGATTCTATTGTGTGACGCGTGCCGCATTTTTGCCCTCGACTGTTTTACCCATTGCGATGCGCGCCACTGAATGATAAAACCGATAGCCACAGGAATAATGTATTACCCGCGGTCGCAATCGATTGTCCGTGGGTTAATGGCAACGCAACGTGGTGAGGGGAAATGGCTCAAATCTTCAATTTTAGTTCTGGTCCGGCAATGCTACCGGCAGAGGTGCTTAAACAGGCTCAACAGGAACTGCGCGACTGGAACGGTCTTGGTACGTCGGTGATGGAAGTGAGCCACCGTGGTAAAGAGTTCATTCAGGTTGCAGAGGAAGCCGAGAAGGATTTTCGCGATCTTCTTAATATCCCCTCCAACTATAAAGTATTGTTCTGCCACGGCGGTGGTCGCGGTCAGTTTGCTGCTGTTCCGCTGAATATTCTTGGTGATAAAACCACTGCAGATTATGTTGATGCCGGTTACTGGGCGGCAAGTGCCATTAAAGAAGCGAAAAAATACTGCAAGCCAAATGTCTTTGACGCCAAAGTGACTGTTGATGGTCTTCGTGCGGTTAAGCCAATGCGTGAATGGCAGCTCTCTGATAATGCCGCTTATATGCATTACTGCCCAAATGAGACCATCGATGGTATCGCCATCGACGAAACGCCAGACTTTGGTAAAGAAGTGGTGGTTGCAGCCGACTTCTCTTCAACGATTCTTTCCCGTCCAATTGACGTCAGTCGTTACGGTGTGATTTATGCTGGCGCACAGAAAAATATCGGCCCGGCGGGCCTGACAATCGTCATCGTTCGTGAAGACTTACTGGGTAAAGCGAATATCGCTTGTCCGTCGATTCTGGATTATTCCATCCTTAACGATAACGACTCAATGTTTAACACGCCGCCGACATTTGCCTGGTATCTGTCTGGTCTGGTCTTTAAATGGCTGAAAGCGAACGGCGGTGTAGCTGCAATGGATAAAATCAATCAGCAAAAAGCAGAACTGCTGTATGGGGTGATTGATAACAGCGATTTCTACCGCAATGACGTGGCGAAAGCTAACCGTTCGCGGATGAACGTGCCGTTCCAGTTGGCGGACAGTGCGCTTGACAAATTGTTCCTTGAAGAGTCTTTTGCTGCGGGGCTGCATGCCCTGAAAGGGCATCGTGTGGTCGGCGGTATGCGTGCGTCAATTTATAACGCAATGCCTCTGGAAGGCGTTAAAGCGCTGACAGACTTCATGATTGAGTTCGAACGCCGTCACGGCTAATGCCGAAATTTTGCTTAATCCCCACAGCCAGCCTGTGGGGTTTTTATTTCTGTTGTAGAGAGTTGAGTTCATGGAATCCCTGACGTTACAACCCATCGCTCGTGTCGATGGCACCATTAATCTGCCCGGTTCCAAGAGCGTTTCTAACCGCGCTTTATTGCTGGCGGCATTAGCACACGGCAAAACAGTATTAACCAATCTGCTGGATAGCGATGACGTGCGCCATATGCTGAAAGCATTAACAGCGTTAGGGGTAAGCTATACGCTTTCAGCCGATCGTACGCGTTGCGAAATCATCGGTAACGGCGGTCCATTACACGCAAAAAGTGCCCTGGAGTTGTTCCTCGGTAACGCCGGAACGGCAATGCGTCCGCTGGCGGCAGCTCTTTGTCTGGGTAGCAATGATATTGTGCTGACCGGTGAACCGCGTATGAAAGAACGCCCCATTGGTCATCTGGTGGATGCGCTGCGCCTGGGCGGGGCGAAGATCACTTACCTGGAACAAGAAAATTATCCACCATTGCGTTTACAGGGCGGCTTTACTGGCGGCAACGTTGACGTTGATGGCTCCGTTTCCAGTCAGTTTCTCACCGCACTGTTAATGACTGCGCCTCTTGCGCCGGAAGATACGGTGATTCGTATTAAAGGTGATCTGGTTTCTAAACCTTACATTGACATCACACTCAATCTGATGAAGACGTTTGGTGTTGAAATTGAAAATCAGCACTATCAACAATTTGTCGTAAAAGGCGGGCAGTCTTATCAGTCTCCGGGTACTTATTTGGTCGAAGGCGATGCATCTTCGGCTTCTTACTTCCTGGCAGCAGCAGCAATCAAAGGCGGCACTGTAAAAGTGACCGGCATTGGACGCAACAGTATGCAGGGTGATATTCGCTTTGCTGATGTGCTGGAAAAAATGGGCGCGACCATTTGCTGGGGCGATGATTATATTTCCTGCACGCGGGGTGAACTGAACGCTATTGATATGGATATGAACCATATTCCTGATGCGGCGATGACCATTGCCACGTCGGCGTTATTTGCAAAAGGCACCACCACGCTGCGCAATATCTATAACTGGCGTGTTAAAGAGACCGATCGCCTGTTTGCGATGGCAACAGAACTGCGTAAAGTTGGTGCGGAAGTAGAAGAGGGGCACGATTACATTCGTATCACTCCACCGGAAAAACTGAACTTTGCCGAGATCGCAACATACAATGATCACCGGATGGCGATGTGTTTCTCGCTGGTGGCGTTGTCAGATACACCAGTGACGATTCTTGATCCCAAATGCACGGCCAAAACATTTCCGGATTATTTCGAGCAGCTGGCGCGGATTAGCCAGGCAGCCTGAATGAACAACGTGCAATAAATAGCCAAATCTTTCTTTATCAAAACGTCGGCACATTGCCGGCGTTTTTTTTCGGACCTTGTGAGTCATTTTGATTAATGGTAGCGTCGTTTGTCGATGTAAGTTATTGATACATAATATTTATATATGATTAATCAACGGATGATTCACATGAAGAATACTAAATTACTGCTGGCGATTGCGGCCTCTGCAGCTTTACTGACAGGGTGTCAGAATACCCACGGTATTGATACCAATATGGCTATCAGCTCAGGTTTAAATGCCTATAAAGCAGCAACGTTAAGCGATGCTGATGCAAAAGCGATTGCCAATCAGGGCTGTGCCGAAATGGACAGCGGCAATCAAGTCGCAAGTAAATCCAGCAAGTACGGTAAACGTCTGGCAAAAATCGCCAAAGCATTGGGTAACAATATTAATGGCACGCCGGTCAACTATAAGGTTTATATGACCAGCGACGTCAACGCATGGGCGATGGCGAACGGCTGTGTTCGTGTCTACAGTGGCCTGATGGACATGATGAACGACAACGAAATTGAAGGCGTTCTGGGTCATGAACTGGGCCACGTCGCGTTGGGTCACTCGCTGGCTGAAATGAAAGCTTCTTATGCGATCGTTGCCGCACGTGATGCGATTTCCGCTACCAGCGGTGTGGCTTCCCAGCTTTCTCGCTCACAATTAGGTGATATCGCAGAAGGCGCGATCAATGCTAAATACTCCCGCGATAAAGAGTCCGAAGCAGATGATTTCTCCTTTGATCTGTTGAAGAAACGTGGCATCAGCACCCAGGGGCTGGTTGGCAGCTTTGAAAAATTGGCCAGCCTGGATGGCGGCCGTACCCAGTCCATGTTTGACTCTCACCCACCATCAACAGAGCGTGCGCAACACATCCGTGATCGTATCGCCTCTGGTAAGTAAATCATTGTCATCTTTCGGGCTGGTCTTCTGCCAGCCCGCTATAATTGCGCAATAAATCCCCATCTGAATACAGACAAAACTGGTTTTTGCACACAACGTTAACGATTTGTGGCGTCGGCGCGTATAATGCGCGCGGTTATGTTAACGGTACGCCTGTTTTAAGGAGATAAAGATGACGGCAATTGCCCCGGTTATTACCATTGATGGCCCAAGCGGTGCAGGGAAAGGCACCTTGTGTAAGGCTATGGCGGAAGCGTTGCAATGGCATCTGCTGGACTCGGGTGCAATTTATCGCGTACTGGCACTGGCGGCATTACATCACCATGTTGATGTTGCATCGGAAGATGCGCTCGTGCCGCTGGCATCCCATCTGGATGTCCGTTTTGTGTCGACCAATGGCAATCTGGAAGTGATCCTCGAAGGGGAAGATGTCAGCGGCGAAATTCGTACTCAGGAAGTGGCGAATGCTGCTTCACAAGTCGCGGCATTCCCACGCGTTCGTGAAGCATTATTGCGTCGCCAACGCGCGTTTCGCGAATTACCAGGCTTGATTGCCGATGGCCGCGATATGGGAACGGTGGTATTCCCTGATGCGCCAGTGAAAATTTTCCTTGACGCCTCCTCGGAAGAACGTGCGCATCGCCGCATGCTACAGTTGCAGGAGAAGGGCTTTAGTGTTAACTTTGAGCGCCTTTTGGCCGAGATCAAAGAACGCGACGACCGCGATCGTAACCGAGCGGTAGCGCCACTGGTTCCGGCAGCCGATGCTTTAGTGTTGGATTCCACCACCTTAAGCATTGAGCAAGTGATTGAAAAAGCGCTACAATACGCGCGCCAGAAATTGGCTCTCGCATAAGCGACCGAATTTGCAGTACCCCCGTTGCAATGGAATGACAGCGGGTATGTTAAACAACCCCATCCGGCATGGAGCCAGGTGGACGTTAAATATAAACCTGAAGATTAAACATGACTGAATCTTTTGCTCAACTCTTTGAAGAGTCCTTAAAAGAAATCGAAACCCGCCCGGGTTCTATCGTTCGTGGCGTTGTTGTTGCTATCGACAAAGACGTAGTACTGGTTGACGCTGGTCTGAAATCTGAGTCCGCCATCCCGGCTGAGCAGTTCAAAAACGCCCAGGGCGAGCTGGAAATCCAGGTAGGTGACGAAGTTGACGTTGCTCTGGACGCAGTAGAAGACGGCTTCGGTGAAACTCTGCTGTCCCGTGAGAAAGCTAAACGTCACGAAGCCTGGATCACGCTGGAAAAAGCTTACGAAGATGCTGAAACTGTTACCGGTGTTATCAACGGCAAAGTTAAGGGCGGCTTCACTGTTGAGCTGAACGGTATTCGTGCGTTCCTGCCAGGTTCTCTGGTAGACGTTCGTCCGGTGCGTGACACTCTGCACCTGGAAGGCAAAGAGCTTGAATTCAAAGTAATCAAGCTGGATCAGAAGCGCAACAACGTTGTTGTTTCTCGTCGTGCCGTTATCGAATCCGAAAACAGCGCAGAGCGCGATCAGCTGCTGGAAAACCTGCAGGAAGGCATGGAAGTTAAAGGTATCGTTAAGAACCTCACTGACTACGGTGCATTCGTTGATCTGGGCGGCGTTGACGGCCTGCTGCACATCACTGATATGGCCTGGAAACGCGTTAAGCATCCAAGCGAAATCGTCAACGTGGGCGACGAAATCACTGTTAAAGTGCTGAAGTTCGACCGCGAACGTACCCGTGTATCCCTGGGCCTGAAACAGCTGGGCGAAGATCCGTGGGTAGCTATCGCTAAACGTTATCCGGAAGGTACCAAACTGACTGGTCGCGTGACCAACCTGACCGACTACGGCTGCTTCGTTGAAATCGAAGAAGGCGTTGAAGGCCTGGTACACGTTTCCGAAATGGATTGGACCAACAAAAACATCCACCCGTCCAAAGTTGTTAACGTTGGCGATGTAGTGGAAGTTATGGTTCTGGATATCGACGAAGAACGTCGTCGTATCTCCCTGGGTCTGAAACAGTGCAAAGCTAACCCGTGGCAGCAGTTCGCGGAAACCCACAACAAGGGTGACCGTGTTGAAGGTAAAATCAAGTCTATCACTGACTTCGGTATCTTCATCGGCCTGGACGGCGGCATCGACGGCCTGGTTCACCTGTCTGACATCTCCTGGAACGTTGCAGGCGAAGAAGCAGTTCGTGAATACAAAAAAGGCGACGAAATCGCTGCAGTTGTTCTGCAGGTTGACGCAGAACGTGAACGTATCTCCCTGGGCGTTAAACAGCTCGCAGAAGATCCGTTCAACAACTGGGTTGCTCTGAACAAGAAAGGCGCTATCGTAACCGGTAAAGTAACTGCAGTTGACGCTAAAGGCGCAACCGTAGAACTGGCTGACGGCGTTGAAGGTTACCTGCGTGCTTCTGAAGCATCCCGTGACCGCGTTGAAGACGCTACCCTGGTTCTGAGCGTTGGCGACGAAGTTGAAGCTAAATTCACCGGCGTTGATCGTAAAAACCGCGCAATCAGCCTGTCTGTTCGTGCGAAAGACGAAGCTGACGAGAAAGATGCAATCGCAACTGTTAACAAACAGGAAGATGCAAACTTCTCCAACAACGCAATGGCTGAAGCTTTCAAAGCAGCTAAAGGCGAGTAATTCTCTGACTCTTCGGGATTTTTATTCCGAAGTTTGTTGAGTTTACTTGACAGATTGCAGGTTTCGTCCTGTAATCAAGCACTAAGGGCGGCTACGGCCGCCCTTAATCAATGCAGCAACAGCAGCCGCTTAATTTGCCTTTAAGGAACCGGAGGAATCATGACCAAGTCAGAATTGATAGAAAGACTTGCCACCCAGCAATCGCACATTCCCGCCAAGACGGTTGAAGATGCAGTAAAAGAGATGCTGGAGCATATGGCCTCGACTCTTGCGCAGGGCGAGCGTATTGAAATCCGCGGTTTCGGCAGTTTCTCTTTGCACTACCGCGCACCACGTACCGGACGTAATCCGAAGACTGGCGATAAAGTAGAACTGGAAGGAAAATACGTTCCTCACTTTAAACCAGGTAAAGAACTGCGCGATCGCGCCAATATTTACGGTTAAGTTTTTACCCAAACTTGAACGCGAGAAAAGCACCTGTCGGGTGCTTTTTTCATTTCTCTAATCTGAAACTGGAAGCTGCCTCGCAGAGTTTTGAGCAGTTTTCACTTTCTCGTTAAATTCTTCTGAACGCACCTCGGGGAACATAAAACTACCACCAGACAGCCGTTCAAATAAGTTGCACACTTTCCATAAACAGGGAGAGGTGCATGAAAATAACGACAGTCGGCGTAAGCATAATTTGCGGAATTTTTCCGTTGTTGATTTTGCCCCAATTGCCTGGGACATTAACCCTTGCGTTTCTGACAGTCTTCGCCTGCGTACTGGCATTTATTCCTGTTAAAGCCGTCCGTTATATCGCGCTGACGCTGCTGTTTTTTCTTTGGGGCATATTAGCGGCAAAGCAAATTTTGTGGGCAGGAGAAACCTTAACTGGCGCGACGCAGGATGCAATAGTTGAGATCACTGCTACTGACGGCATGACCACTCATTACGGTCAAATTACTCATCTACAAGGTCGACGTATATTCCCTGCGCCAGGCCTCGTACTGTATGGCGAATATCTTCCGCAAGCGGTTTGTGCCGGACAAGTATGGTCAATGAAACTCAAAGTTCGTGCAGTTCATGGCCAACTTAATGATGGCGGCTTTGATAGCCAGCGTTATGCCATTGCCCAGCATCAACCGCTCACCGGCCGTTTTCTGCAGGCAAGTGTCATTGAACCGAATTGTAGCCTGCGTGCACAGTATCTGGCGTCACTACAAACAACGCTGCAACCCTATATGTGGAACGCGGTTATTCTTGGATTAGGTATGGGGGAACGGTTATCCGTCCCCAAAGAAATCAAAAATATCATGCGTGATACTGGAACGGCGCATTTAATGGCGATATCAGGATTGCACATCGCTTTTGCGGCGTTGCTGGCTGCAGGACTCATTCGCGGTGGGCAAGTTTTTCTGCCTGGGTGCTGGATCCACTGGCAAATGCCATTAATTGGTGGAATCTGCTGTGCTGCTTTTTACGCCTGGCTAACGGGAATGCAGCCTCCTGCATTGCGTACCGTGGTGGCGCTTGCCATTTGGGGAATGCTTAAGTTAAGTGGACGACAATGGAGTGGCTGGGATGTATGGATATGTTGTCTGGCGGCAATTTTGCTGATGGATCCTGTTGCCATTCTTTCGCAAAGTTTATGGCTCTCTGCCGCTGCGGTAGCGGCGCTGATTTTTTGGTATCAGTGGTTTCCCTGTCCGGAGTGGCAGCTGCCGCCAGCATTGCGCGCGGTTGTTTCCCTCATCCATCTGCAACTGGGAATCACCCTCCTGCTTATGCCCGTGCAAATTGTCATATTTCATGGCATTAGTCTGACCTCGTTTATTGCAAATCTTTTTGCAATTCCCCTGGTGACATTTATCACGGTTCCGTTGATTCTCGCCGCGATGGTTGTGCATTTAAGCGGGCCGTTTATTCTGGAACAAGGGTTATGGTTTCTTGCCGACCGGTCTTTGGCTTTACTTTTCTGGGGGTTAAAGAGTTTGCCGGAAGGGTGGATCAACATTGCTGAACGTTGGCAATGGCTAACATTTTCCCCATGGTTCTTACTGGTGGTATGGCGATTAAACGCCTGGCGAGCGTTGCCGGCAATGTGTGTGGCTGGAGGCTTGCTGATGTGCTGGCCGCTGTGGCAAAAACCTCGGCCTGACGCGTGGCAGGTGTACATGCTTGATGTCGGGCAAGGGCTGGCAATGGTGATAGCCAGAAACGGTAAAGCGATTCTCTATGACACCGGACTGGCCTGGCCGGAGGGGGATAGTGGGCAACAACTGATTATCCCCTGGCTACGCTGGCATAATCTTGAACCAGAAGGCGTCATTCTTAGTCATGAACATCTGGATCATCGGGGAGGGCTGGACTCGATATTACGAGCCTGGCCGACGTTATGGGTCAGAAGCCCTTTAAGCTGGGAACATCATCAGCCCTGTGTGCGTGGCGAAGCGTGGCAATGGCAAGGATTGCGTTTCAGCGTGCACTGGCCTTTACAAGGTAGCAACGATAAAGGAAATAACCATTCCTGTGTGGTTAAGGTTGATGACGGGACGAATAGCATTCTCCTAACCGGTGATATTGAAGCCCCCGCTGAACAAAAGATGCTAAGCCGTTACTGGTAGCAAATGCAGGCAACATTACTTCAGGTACCTCACCATGGCAGTAATACCTCATCATCGTTGCCATTAATTCAGCGAGTGAATGGAAAAGTGGCACTCGCATCGGCATCGCGCTATAACGCATGGCGACTGCCCTCAAGCAAAGTTAAACATCGCTATCAACAACAGGGTTATAAGTGGCTTGATACTCCACATCAGGGTCAAATAACGGTCAATTTTTCAGCGCAAGGCTGGCGGATTAGCAGCCTCAGAGAGCAAATTTTACCTCGTTGGTATCATCAGTGGTTTGGCGTGCCAGTGGATAACGGGTAGAATATGCGGCTATTTCAACAAATGCTGGTTTTTTGAATGCATAACGACAAAGATCTCTCTACGTGGCAGACGTTCCGCCGACTGTGGCCAACCATTGCGCCTTTTAAAGCGGGTCTGATCGTGGCGGGCGTAGCGTTAATCCTCAACGCAGCCAGCGATACCTTCATGTTATCGCTCCTTAAGCCACTTCTTGATGATGGCTTTGGTAAAACAGATCGCTCCGTGCTGGTGTGGATGCCGCTGGTGGTGATCGGGCTAATGATTTTACGTGGTATCACCAGCTATGTCTCCAGCTACTGTATCTCCTGGGTATCAGGAAAGGTGGTAATGACCATGCGTCGCCGCCTGTTTGGTCACATGATGGGAATGCCAGTTTCATTCTTTGACAAACAGTCAACGGGTACGCTGTTGTCACGTATCACCTACGATTCCGAACAGGTTGCTTCTTCTTCTTCCGGCGCACTGATTACTGTTGTGCGTGAAGGTGCGTCGATCATCGGCCTGTTCATCATGATGTTCTATTACAGCTGGCAACTGTCGATCATTTTAATTGTGCTGGCACCGATTGTTTCGATTGCGATTCGTGTCGTATCGAAGCGTTTTCGCAACATCAGTAAAAACATGCAGAACACCATGGGTCAGGTGACCACCAGCGCAGAACAAATGCTGAAGGGCCACAAAGAAGTATTGATTTTCGGTGGTCAGGAAGTGGAAACGAAACGCTTCGATAAAGTCAGTAACCGAATGCGTCTTCAGGGGATGAAAATGGTTTCAGCCTCTTCCATCTCTGATCCGATCATTCAGCTGATCGCCTCTTTGGCGCTGGCGTTTGTTCTGTATGCGGCGAGCTTCCCAAGTGTTATGGATAACCTGACTGCCGGTACGATTACCGTTGTTTTCTCTTCAATGATTGCACTGATGCGTCCGCTGAAATCGCTGACCAACGTTAACGCCCAGTTCCAGCGCGGTATGGCGGCTTGTCAGACGCTGTTTACCATTCTGGACAGTGAGCAGGAGAAAGACGAAGGTAAGCGTGTGCTCGAACGTGCGACTGGTGACGTAGAATTCCGCAATGTCACCTTTACTTATCCGGGACGTGATGTACCCGCATTGCGTAACATCAACCTGAAAATTCCGGCAGGAAAAACGGTCGCTCTGGTTGGACGCTCTGGTTCAGGTAAATCAACCATCGCCAGCCTAATCACACGTTTTTACGATATTGATGAAGGCGAAATCCTGATGGATGGTCACGATCTGCGCGAGTATACCCTGGCGTCTTTACGTAACCAGGTTGCTCTGGTGTCGCAGAATGTCCATCTGTTTAACGATACGGTTGCCAACAACATTGCTTACGCACGGACAGAACAGTACAGCCGTGAGCAAATTGAAGAAGCGGCGCGTATGGCCTACGCCATGGACTTCATCAATAAGATGGATAACGGTCTCGATACAGTGATTGGTGAAAACGGCGTGCTGCTCTCTGGCGGTCAGCGTCAGCGTATTGCCATCGCTCGAGCCTTGTTGCGTGATAGCCCGATTCTGATTCTGGACGAAGCTACCTCGGCGCTGGATACCGAATCTGAACGTGCGATTCAGGCGGCACTGGATGAGTTGCAGAAAAACCGTACCTCTCTGGTGATTGCCCACCGTTTGTCTACTATTGAAAAAGCAGACGAAATCGTGGTCGTCGAGGATGGTGTCATTGTGGAACGCGGTACGCATAACGATTTGCTTGAGCACCGTGGCGTTTACGCGCAACTTCACAAAATGCAGTTTGGCCAATGATCGAAAAAATCTGGTCTGGTGAATCCCCTTTGTGGCGGCTATTGCTGCCACTCTCCTGGTTGTATGGCCTGATAAGTGGCGCGATCCGTCTTTGCTATAAACTAAAATTGAAGCGCGCCTGGCGTGCCCCCGTACCGGTTGTCGTGGTTGGTAATCTCACCGCTGGCGGCAACGGAAAAACTCCGGTCGTTGTCTGGCTGGTGGAACAGTTGCAACAGCGCGGTATTCGCGTGGGAGTCGTGTCCCGGGGATATGGCGGTAAGGCTGAATCTTATCCGCTGTTATTGTCGGTAGATACCACCACAGCACAGGCGGGTGATGAACCAGTGTTGATTTATCAACGCACTGGCGCGCCTGTTGCGGTTTCTCCCGTGCGTTCTGATGCGGTAAAAGCCATTCTGGCGCAACACCCTGATGTGCAGATCATCGTAACCGACGACGGTTTACAGCATTATCGTCTGGCGCGTGATGTGGAAATCGTCGTTATTGATGGCGTGCGTCGCTTTGGCAATGGCTGGTGGTTGCCGGCGGGGCCAATGCGTGAGCGAGCGGGGCGCTTAAAGTCGGTTGATGCGGTAATCGTCAACGGCGGTGTCCCCCGCAGCGGTGAAATCCCCATGCATCTGCTGCCGGGGCAGGCGGTGAATTTACGTACCGGTACGCGTTGTGACGTTGCTCAACTTGAACATGTGGTGGCGATGGCGGGGATTGGGCATCCGCCGCGCTTTTTTGCCACGCTGAAGATGTGCGGCGTACAACCGGAAAAATGTGTACCACTGGCCGATCATCAGTCTTTGAATTATACGGATGTCAGCGCGTTGGTAAGCGACGGGCAAACGCTAGTAATGACTGAAAAAGATGCGGTGAAATGCCGGGCCTTTGCAGATGAAAATTGGTGGTATTTGCCTGTTGACGCACAGCTTTCAGGCGATGAACCAGCGAAACTGCTTGCGCAACTAACCTCGCTGGCTTCTGGCAACTAGTTACGCCGCGGCAGCGTTCGATTGATGGAGTCATGAATGTCGCTGCCGCACCTCTCCCTTGCTGATGCGCGTAATCTTCACCTTGCTGCGCAAGGCCTGTTAAACAAACCCCGCCGTCGAGCGTCGTTGGAAGATATTCTGGCAACGATTTCCCGCATGTCCTTGCTGCAAATTGATACCATCAATATTGTTGCCCGTAGCCCATATCTGGTGCTTTTCAGTCGTCTGGGAAATTATCCTGCGCAGTGGTTGGATGAGTCTCTGGCGCGTGGCGAATTAATGGAATACTGGGCGCATGAAGCCTGCTTTATGCCACGTAGCGATTTTCGTCTTATTCGCCACCGCATGCTGGCACCTGAAAAAATGGGCTGGAAATACAAAGACGCCTGGATGCAGGAACATGCGGCAGAAATTGCACAGTTAATTCAACATATTCATGATAAGGGGCCGGTACGTTCAGCCGATTTCGAGCATTCTCGTAAAGGTGCAAGCGGCTGGTGGGAATGGAAGCCGCATAAACGGCATCTGGAAGGTTTATTTACTGCTGGAAAGGTGATGGTGATTGAACGGCGCAACTTCCAGCGCGTTTATGATTTAACCCACCGTGTCATGCCTGACTGGGATGATGAGCGCGATCTCGTTTCGCAAACAGAAGCAGAAATCATCATGCTGGATAACAGTGCGCGTAGCCTGGGCATATTCCGCGAACAGTGGCTGGCAGATTACTATCGGCTGAAACGTCCGGCACTGGCGGCTTGGCGCGAAGCGAGGGCTGAACAGCAGCAAATCATTGCTGTGCATGTTGAAAAATTGGGCAATCTTTGGTTGCATGCTGATTTGCTGCCGCTACTCGAACGCGCGCTCGCCGGAAAGCTCACTGCAACGCACAGCGCGGTACTTTCGCCTTTTGATCCTGTTGTCTGGGATCGCAAACGCGCGGAGCAGCTTTTTGATTTTAGCTACCGGCTGGAGTGCTATACCCCAGCGCCGAAACGCCAGTATGGCTATTTTGTTCTGCCGTTATTACATCGTGGGCAATTAGTTGGGCGAATGGATGCCAAAATGCATCGCCAGACAGGCATCCTTGAAGTTATCTCTCTGTGGTTACAGGAAGGCATTAAACCAACGACAACGCTGCAAAAAGGGTTACGTCAGGCGATTACTGATTTCGCTAACTGGCAGCAGGCAACGCGGGTGACATTAGGACGCTGCCCGCAAGGCCTCTTTACTGATTGCCGCGCCGGCTGGGAAATAGACCCCGTCGCATAAATGATTATGATAAGATTTATGCATTCATAACCCGATCCATCTGGAGGAACTATGGATCATCGTCTGCTTGAAATCATTGCCTGCCCGGTTTGCAACGGAAAACTTTGGTATAACCAGGAAAAACAAGAGCTTATTTGCAAACTGGACAACCTGGCTTTCCCGCTGCGCGATGGCATTCCAGTGTTGCTGGAAACGGAAGCCCGTGTGCTGACTGCTGATGAGAGTAAATCATGAGTTTTGTGGTCATTATTCCCGCGCGCTACGCGTCCACGCGTCTGCCCGGTAAACCATTGGTTGATATTAACGGCAAACCCATGATTGTTCATGTTCTTGAACGCGCGCGCGAATCAGGTGCCGAGCGCATCATCGTGGCAACCGATCATGAGGATGTTGCCCGCGCTGTTGAAGCCGCTGGCGGCGAAGTATGTATGACGCGCGCCGATCATCAGTCAGGTACAGAACGTTTGGCGGAAGTTGTCGAAAAATGCGCATTCAGCGACGACACGGTGATCGTTAATGTGCAGGGTGATGAACCGATGATCCCTGCGACAATCATTCGTCAGGTTGCTGATAACCTCGCTCAGCGTCAGGTGGGTATGGCGACTCTGGCGGTGCCAATCCACAATGCGGAAGAAGCGTTTAACCCGAATGCGGTGAAAGTGGTTCTCGACGCCGAAGGGTACGCACTGTACTTCTCTCGCGCCACCATTCCGTGGGATCGTGATCGTTTTGCAAAAGACCTTGAAACCGTAGGCGATAACTTCCTGCGTCATCTTGGTATTTATGGCTACCGAGCAGGCTTTATCCGTCGTTATGTTACCTGGCAGCCAAGTCCGTTAGAACATATCGAAATGTTAGAGCAGCTTCGTGTTCTGTGGTACGGCGAAAAAATCCACGTTGCTGTTGCTCAGGAAGTTCCTGGTACAGGAGTGGATACCCCTGAAGATCTCGAGCGCGTTCGCGCTGAAATGCGCTAATTTCACTTCACGACACTCCAGCCAATTTTGGGAGGAGTGTCGTACCGTTACGATTTTCCTCAATTTTTCTTTTCAACAATTGATCTCATTCAGGTGACATCTTTTATATTGGCGCTCATTATGAAAGCAGTAGCTTTTATGAGGGTAATCTGAATGGAACAGCTGCGTGCCGAATTAAGCCATTTACTGGGCGAAAAACTCAGTCGTATTGAGTGCGTCAATGAAAAAGCGGATACGGCGTTGTGGGCTTTGTATGACAGCCAGGGAAACCCAATGCCGTTAATGGCAAGAAGCTTTAGTGCGCCCGGAAAAGCCCGACAACTGGCATGGAAAACCACCATGCTGGCAAGAAGTGGGACTGTCCGTATGCCGACTATTTATGGTGTGATGACGCATGAAGAACACCCCGGCCCCGATGTCCTGCTACTGGAGCGAATGCGTGGTGTTTCGGTGGAGGCACCAGCCCGAACACCAGAACGCTGGGAACAACTCAAAGACCAAATCGTTGAAGCCTTACTGGCCTGGCACCGTCAGGACAGTCGTGGTTGCGTCGGCGCGGTCGACAATACTCAGGAAAATTTCTGGCCCTCATGGTACCGGCAACATGTTGAAGTGCTATGGACTACGCTCAATCAGTTCAATAACACCGGTCTAACGATGCAGGATAAGCGGATCCTGTTTCGCACCCGTGAATGTCTCCCGGCATTATTTGAAGGCTTTAACGACAATTGTGTGCTGATTCACGGTAACTTCTGTTTACGCAGCATGCTGAAAGATTCGCGCAGCGATCAGTTACTGGCGATGGTCGGACCGGGACTAATGCTTTGGGCACCGCGAGAATACGAACTGTTCCGACTAATGGATAATTCTCTGGCGGAAGATTTGCTCTGGAGTTATCTGCAACGCGCGCCAGTGGCGGAGTCGTTCATCTGGCGGCGTTGGTTGTATGTGTTATGGGATGAAGTTGCGCAACTGGTCAACACCGGACGATTTAGTCGGCGCAACTTCGATCTGGCATCAAAATCACTCTTGCCGTGGCTCGCCTGACGAACCTTTCAGCCACTGCCAGATGCGGCCAAGCGTTTCATAGCCAACACGATCGCTATGCATTAACCAGACTGGAGAAGGGATTGCTCGTTCCCACGGATTAAGCGGCGAGTCGATGGCCAACTGGTTCGCCGGGGCTGGCAGCGGATTTAACCCTTCCTGCTGAAAAAAGATCATCGCCCGCGGCAGATGTGATGCGGAGGTTACCAGCAGGAAAGGGGCGTCACCAATCGCCTGTTTCACTGCCGCAGCTTCTTCTTCGGTATCTTTTGGCAAATCCAGGGTGATAATTTGCTCGCGAGGGACACCCAGCGATTGCGCAACTCTTGCACCTACTTCGGCTGTACTCACCGTATTGGTTTTTGCTACGCCTCCCGTGAAGATCAGTTTTGATCCCGGATTTTCGCGCCATAAGCGAATACCCTCATTCAGACGTGGCAGACTGTTATTGATTAAATTCGAGCTCGGTGCCCACTGCGGGTTCCAGGTATAACCACCTCCGAGCACCACGATATAGTCCACTTTTTGCGAATTATTCCATGTCGGATAGGTGCTTTCGATGGGACGCAGCAGGCGGTCGGCTATCGGTTGCAAACTCAATAACAAGAGCGCCAGCCACCCAAGGCTAATAAAAATCTTCCCGGTTTTTTGAAAACGGCTAAACCACAGCAGCGCCAGGCCAGCGCCAATAATCAACAACATCAGCGGAAGTGGCAGCAGCATACCGCCAATCACTTTTTTCAGTGTAAAAAGCATCCTTTCTGGTTCCTTTTTTGACCATATAGCAAGGGATCGCCAGCGATATTACACCAGACGGGTTCATTCTCGCCGTGGCTGTGACAAAATAGCGTCTTTATCAGAAAACGTCTTAGCCAACCGGTGGAGAAAGCAATGCAGGATCGCAATTTTGATGATATTGCGGAAAAGTTTTCCCGTAACATTTACGGCACCACCAAAGGGCAGCTTCGACAGGCTATTCTGTGGCAGGATCTCGATCGCGTGCTGGCGGAAATGGGCTCGCAAAAACTGCGTGTGCTGGATGCTGGCGGTGGAGAAGGGCAGACCGCAATCAAAATGGCCGAGCGTGGGCATCAGGTCATTTTATGCGATCTTTCAGCGCAGATGATCGACCGCGCAAAACAGGCGGCAGAAGCAAAAGGTGTGAGCGACAACATGCAATTTATACATTGCGCCGCTCAGGATGTTGCTTCGCATTTGGAAACGCCCGTTGATCTGATATTGTTCCATGCGGTGCTCGAGTGGGTGGCCGATCCCCGCAGCGTATTGCAGACCCTGTGGTCAGTGTTGCGTCCAGGCGGTGTGTTGTCGTTAATGTTCTACAATGCGCACGGCTTGCTGATGCATAACATGGTTGCAGGGAATTTTGATTACGTGCAGGCGGGAATGCCGAAAAAGAAAAAACGGACGCTTTCGCCAGATTATCCACGCGACCCGGCGCAGGTTTATCTGTGGCTGGAAGAAGCTGGTTGGCAAATTATGGGTAAGACCGGCGTTCGCGTGTTTCATGATTACCTGCGCGAGAAGCACCAGCAGCGCGACTGCTATGAAGCATTACTTGAATTAGAAACGCGTTATTGCCGTCAGGAACCGTATATTACCCTGGGGCGTTATATTCATGTCACCGCGCGCAAACCGCAGAGCAAGGATAAAGTATGAGTGAATTTTCCCAGACAGTCCCCGAACTGGTTGCCTGGGCCAGAAAAAATGACTTCTCCATCTCGCTGCCGGTAGACCGACTCTCTTTTCTGCTGGCGGTTGCCACGCTGAACGGCGAGCGTCTGGATGGTGAGATGAGTGAAGGCGAGCTGGTGGATGCATTCCGCCATGTGAGTGATGCGTTTGAGCAAACCAGCGAAACCATCGGCGTACGCGCCAACAACGCGATCAACGACATGGTTCGTCAACGTCTGCTGAACCGCTTTACCAGCGAGCAGGCTGAAGGGAACGCAATTTACCGTCTGACGCCGCTTGGCATCGGTATTACCGATTACTACATCCGTCAGCGCGAGTTTTCGACGCTGCGCCTTTCTATGCAGTTGTCGATTGTGGCGGGCGAACTGAAACGCGCGGCAGATGCCGCCGAAGAGGGCGGTGATGAGTTTCACTGGCACCGTAATGTCTATGCGCCACTGAAATATTCGGTAGCAGAAATTTTCGACAGTATCGACCTGACTCAACGTCTGATGGATGAACAGCAGCAGCAGGTGAAGGATGATATCGCCCAGTTGTTGAACAAAGACTGGCGGGCGGCGATTTCCAGCTGTGAATTGTTGCTTTCGGAAACTTCCGGAACGCTGCGTGAATTGCAGGATACGTTGGAAGCGGCAGGTGATAAATTGCAGGCTAATCTGTTACGCATTCAGGATGCGACGATGACTCATGATGATCTGCATTTCGTCGATCGTCTGGTGTTCGATCTGCAAAGCAAACTTGACCGTATTATCAGCTGGGGCCAGCAATCCATCGACTTATGGATTGGCTACGACCGCCACGTACACAAATTTATTCGTACCGCTATCGATATGGATAAAAACCGCGTCTTTGCTCAGCGGTTACGTCAGTCGGTACAAACCTATTTTGATGAACCGTGGGCGCTAACTTATGCCAATGCCGATCGTCTGCTGGATATGCGTGACGAAGAGATGGCACTGCGCGATGAAGAAGTGACTGGGGAACTTCCTGAGGATCTGGAGTACGAAGAGTTTAACGAGATCCGCGAACAGCTGGCGGCGATCATCGAAGAACAACTTGCCGTGTACAAAACCAGACAAGTGCCGTTGGATCTTGGTCTGGTGGTACGCGAATATCTGTCACAGTATCCGCGTGCACGTCACTTTGACGTTGCGCGCATTGTTATTGATCAGGCGGTACGTCTTGGCGTAGCGCAAGCAGATTTCACCGGACTGCCAGCGAAATGGCAGCCGATTAATGATTACGGAGCCAAGGTACAGGCGCATGTCATCGACAAATATTGAACAAGTGATGCCGGTTAAGCTGGCGCAGGCGCTGGCGAATCCGTTATTTCCGGCGCTGGATAGCGCCTTACGTTCAGGCCGCCATATTGGCCTTGACGAACTGGATAATCATGCATTCCTGATGGATTTTCAGGAATATCTGGAAGAATTTTACGCGCGTTATAACGTTGAGCTTATTCGCGCACCGGAGGGGTTCTTCTATTTACGCCCACGTTCCACCACTATTATCCCTCGTTCCGTCTTGTCGGAACTGGATATGATGGTCGGGAAAATCCTCTGTTATCTTTATCTCAGCCCGGAACGGCTGGCGAATGAGGGGATTTTCACCCAGCAGGAACTGTACGATGAACTGCTCACCCTGGCCGATGAAGCGAAACTGCTGAAACTGGTGAACAACCGTTCAACCGGTTCAGACGTTGACCGGCAGAAGTTGCAGGAGAAAGTACGTTCTTCGCTCAACCGTCTGCGTCGTTTAGGCATGGTGTGGTTTATGGGCCACGACAGCAGCAAGTTCCGCATTACCGAATCGGTGTTCCGCTTCGGAGCCGATGTGCGTGCTGGCGACGATCCCCGTGAAGCACAGCGTCGCCTGATTCGTGATGGCGAAGCAATGCCGATTGAAAATCATCTGCAACTCAACGATGAAACCGAAGAGAATCAGCCAGATAGCGGAGAGGAAGAATAATGATTGAACGCGGTAAATTTCGCTCACTGACGCTGATTAACTGGAACGGCTTTTTTGCCCGAACTTTTGACCTTGACGAGCTGGTCACGACGCTTTCTGGCGGTAACGGGGCGGGTAAATCCACCACCATGGCGGCGTTCGTTACGGCGCTTATCCCCGACCTGACCCTGCTGCATTTCCGTAACACTACGGAAGCCGGGGCCACCAGCGGTTCGCGCGATAAAGGTCTGCACGGTAAGCTGAAAGCGGGTGTCTGTTATTCGATGCTCGACACCATTAACTCGCGCCACCAGCGTGTAGTGGTCGGTGTGCGTCTGCAACAGGTTGCCGGGCGCGATCGTAAAGTTGATATCAAACCATTTGCCATTCAGGGCTTGCCGATGTCGGTGCAGCCGACACAACTGGTGACCGAAACTCTGAATGAACGTCAGGCGCGCGTGCTGCCGCTTAACGAGCTGAAAGACAAGCTCGAAGCGATGGAAGGCGTGCAGTTTAAGCAGTTCAACTCTATTACCGATTACCACTCGCTGATGTTCGATCTGGGCATCATCGCACGTCGTCTGCGCTCAGCGTCTGATCGTAGTAAATTCTATCGTCTGATTGAAGCTTCGCTGTACGGCGGGATTTCCAGCGCCATCACCCGTTCTCTGCGCGACTACCTGTTGCCAGAAAATAGCGGCGTGCGTAAAGCGTTTCAGGACATGGAAGCGGCGCTGCGTGAAAACCGTATGACGCTGGAAGCGATTCGTGTTACCCAGTCTGACCGTGACTTGTTCAAGCATCTGATCAGCGAAGCGACTAACTACGTGGCGGCGGACTACATGCGCCACGCCAACGAGCGCCGTGTTCACCTGGATAAAGCGCTGGAGTTTCGTCGTGAGCTTCACACTTCGCGTCAGCAACTGGCGGCAGAGCAGTACAAGCATGTCGATATGGCGCGTGAGCTGGCTGAGCACAATGGTGCCGAAGGCGATCTGGAAGCGGATTATCAGGCGGCCAGCGATCACCTGAACCTGGTGCAAACCGCACTACGTCAGCAGGAGAAGATCGAACGCTACGAAGCGGATCTCGATGAGCTGCAGATCCGTCTGGAAGAGCAAAACGAAGTGGTGGCAGAAGCCATCGAACGCCAGGAAGAGAACGAGGCTCGTGCGGAAGCTGCCGAGCTGGAAGTGGACGAGCTGAAAAGCCAGCTTGCTGACTACCAGCAGGCGCTGGACGTCCAGCAAACGCGCGCGATCCAGTACAACCAGGCGATTGCTGCGCTTAATCGTGCCAAAGAACTGTGCCATCTGCCGGACTTAACCGCCGACAGCGCCGCCGAATGGCTGGAAACCTTCCAGGCGAAAGAGCTGGAAGCGACCGAAAAAATGCTCTCTCTTGAGCAGAAAATGAGCATGGCGCAAACCGCGCACAGCCAGTTTGAGCAGGCTTATCAGCTGGTGGTGGCAATCAACGGCCCGCTGGCGCGTAACGAGGCGTGGGATGTCGCTCGCGAACTATTGCGCGAAGGGGTCGATCAGCGTCACCTGGCAGAGCAGGTTCAGCCGTTGCGGATGCGCTTAAGCGAACTGGAACAGCGTCTGCGTGAACAGCAAGAAGCTGAGCGTCTGCTGGCAGATTTCTGCAAACGTCAGGGCAAGAATTTTGATATTGATGAACTGGAAGCTCTGCATCAGGAGCTGGAAGCACGCATTGCCTCTCTTTCCGATAGCGTCTCTAACGCCCGAGAAGAGCGGATGGCACTGCGCCAGGAGCAGGAACAGCTGCAGTCTCGCATTCAGAGTTTGATGCAGCGTGCGCCGGTTTGGCTGGCAGCGCAAAACAGTCTCAACCAGTTGAGCGAACAGTGCGGCGAAGAATTCTCCTCAAGCCAGGACGTCACCGAATATCTGCAACAGTTGCTGGAGCGTGAGCGCGAAGCCATTGTTGAACGTGACGAAGTTGGCGCACGCAAAAACGCCGTCGATGAAGAGATCGAACGTTTAAGCCAGCCAGGCGGCTCTGAAGACCAGCGTCTGAATGCGCTGGCGGAGCGTTTTGGCGGCGTGTTGCTGTCAGAAATTTATGACGACGTTAGCCTGGAAGATGCGCCGTACTTCTCAGCACTGTATGGCCCGTCACGCCACGCCATCGTGGTGTCAGATCTGTCACAGGTAACCGAACACCTGGAAGGCTTGACCGATTGCCCGGAAGATCTCTATCTGATCGAAGGGGATCCGCAGTCATTCGATGACAGCGTGTTCAGCGTTGATGAGCTGGAAAAAGCGGTAGTGGTGAAAATCGCCGATCGTCAGTGGCGTTATTCACGTTTCCCGGAAGTGCCGCTGTTTGGTCGTGCTGCTCGCGAAAGCCGCATCGAAAGCCTCCATGCCGAACGTGAAGTGCTTTCCGAACGCTTCGCCACACTCTCTTTTGATGTACAGAAAACCCAGCGTCTGCATCAGGCGTTCAGCCGCTTTATAGGTAGTCATCTGGCGGTGGCGTTTGAGTCTGACCCGGAAGCAGAAATCCGTCAACTGAACAGCCGTCGCGTCGAACTGGAGCGGGCGTTGAGTAATCATGAAAATGATAACCAGCAGCAGCGTATTCAGTTTGAGCAGGCGAAAGAGGGCGTTACGGCCCTGAACCGCATTCTGCCGCGTCTTAACCTGCTGGCTGATGACAGCCTGGCAGATCGCGTCGATGAAATCCGCGAACGTCTGGATGAAGCCCAGGAAGCCGCGCGTTTTGTTCAGCAGTTTGGCAATCAACTGGCGAAACTGGAACCGATCGTTTCGGTATTGCAGAGCGACCCGGAACAGTTCGAACAGTTAAAAGAAGATTACGCGTACTCTCAGCAGATGCAGCGCGATGCCCGTCAGCAGGCGTTTGCCCTGACGGAAGTGGTGCAGCGTCGTGCGCACTTTAGCTACTCTGACTCGGCAGAAATGCTTAGCGGTAACAGCGATCTCAACGAAAAACTGCGTGAACGTCTGGAACAGGCGGAAGCGGAGCGTACCCGCGCTCGTGAAGCGTTGCGCGGACACGCAGCGCAGTTGAGTCAGTACAACCAGGTGCTGGCTTCGCTGAAAAGTTCTTACGACACCAAAAAAGAGCTACTCAACGATCTGCAACGTGAATTGCAGGATATCGGCGTGCGTGCTGATAGCGGGGCAGAAGAGCGGGCGCGTATTCGCCGTGACGAGTTGCACGCGCAACTGAGCAATAACCGTTCACGCCGCAACCAACTGGAAAAAGCGCTTACCTTCTGCGAAGCGGAGATGGACAACCTGACCCGCAAACTGCGCAAGCTGGAGCGTGATTACTTTGAGATGCGCGAGCAGGTAGTGACCGCGAAAGCGGGCTGGTGTGCAGTGATGCGCATGGTGAAAGATAACGGTGTTGAGCGCCGCTTACACCGTCGTGAGCTGGCTTATCTCTCCGCTGATGATTTGCGTTCCATGTCGGATAAGGCGTTGGGTGCGTTGCGTCTCGCGGTAGCGGATAACGAACATCTGCGCGACGTGCTGCGTATGTCGGAAGATCCAAAACGTCCGGAACGTAAAATTCAGTTCTTCGTGGCGGTTTATCAGCATCTGCGCGAGCGTATTCGTCAGGATATTATTCGTACCGATGATCCGGTTGAAGCTATCGAGCAGATGGAGATCGAACTTAGCCGTCTGACTGAAGAGTTAACCTCCCGCGAACAGAAACTGGCGATCAGTTCCCGCAGCGTGGCGAACATTATTCGCAAAACCATTCAGCGCGAGCAGAACCGTATCCGTATGCTCAACCAGGGCTTGCAGAGCGTATCGTTTGGCCAGGTGAACAGCGTGCGCCTCAACGTGAACGTGCGTGAAACGCACGCCATGCTGCTGGATGTGCTCTCTGAACAGCACGAACAACATCAGGATCTGTTTAACAGCAACCGTCTGACCTTCTCGGAAGCGCTGGCGAAACTGTATCAGCGCCTTAATCCGCAGATTGATATGGGGCAGCGCACGCCGCAGACCATCGGTGAAGAACTGCTGGATTACCGTAACTATCTTGAAATGGAAGTTGAGGTTAACCGTGGTTCCGATGGCTGGTTGCGCGCGGAATCTGGTGCATTGTCGACCGGTGAGGCTATTGGTACCGGTATGTCGATTCTGGTGATGGTGGTACAGAGTTGGGAAGATGAATCTCGCCGCTTGCGCGGTAAAGATATCTCTCCTTGCCGTCTGCTGTTCCTTGATGAAGCAGCGCGACTGGATGCCCGTTCCATCGCCACGCTGTTTGAATTGTGTGAGCGTTTGCAAATGCAGCTCATCATCGCAGCGCCGGAAAATATCAGCCCGGAAAAAGGCACCACCTATAAACTGGTGCGTAAAGTCTTCCAGAATACCGAACACGTTCACGTAGTCGGTCTGCGTGGTTTTGCACCGCAACTCCCTGAAACGCTTCCAGGAACTGACGAAGCGCCTTCCCAGGCGAGTTAAGATTGAGGCGGCAGCGATGCCGCCTTTCCTGTTTCTGAAAACTCCGTTTCTGCACTAAAAAAGTGCCACATTCTGGCGCGCTTTTCTTTAAACTTCTTTACATTAGGTTATGTAAAAACGTATCGGCGTTTATATACTGAAGATAAGCCTGATGAGTAACAGGCTTGCTCGTCATACTTTCGTGAGTATTGGCGTTGTACAGGCAAGTCGTAAAATAACAGCCTGGCTATTCAGAGTATGATAAAAACAGGGGGCAAGGGATGTTGCTTAATATGATGTGTGGTCGTCGGCTGTCGGCAATCAGTTTGTGCGTGGCCGTAACATTCGCTCCACTGTTCAATGCTCAGGCCGATGAGCCTGAAGTAATCCCTGGCGACAGCCCGGTGGCTGTCAGCGAACAGGGCGAGGCACTGCCGCAGGCGCAGGTCACGGCAATAATGGCGGGGATCCAGCCATTGCCTGAAGGTGCGGCAGAAAAAGCCCGCACGCAAATCGAATCTCAATTACCTGCAGGCTATAAGCCGGTTTATCTTAACCAGCTTCAACTGTTGTATGCCGCACGCGATATGCAACCCATGTGGGAAAACCGTGATGCTGTTAAAGCCTTCCAGCAACAGCTGGCAGAGGTGGCGATTGCCGGTTTCCAGCCGCAGTTTAATAAATGGGTAGAGTTGCTGACCGATCCTGGTATTAACGGGATGGCACGCGATGTGGTGCTCTCTGATGCGATGATGGGCTATCTCCATTTCATTGCAAATATTCCGGTCAAAGGCACTCGCTGGCTATACAGCAGTAAACCTTATGCGCTTTCCACGCCGCCGCTCTCGGTGATTAACCAATGGCAGCTGGCGCTGGATAAAGGTCAATTGCCGACGTTTGTTGCAGGACTGGCACCGCAGCATCCGCAATATGCGGCGATGCATGAATCGTTACTGGCCTTACTCAGTGACACCAAACCGTGGCCCCAACTGACCGGCAAAGCAACGTTGCGCCCAGGGCAGTGGAGTAACGACGTACCGGCGTTGCGCGAAATATTGCAGCGTACAGGCATGCTGGACGGGGGGCCGAAAATTACTCTACCTGGCGATGACACGCCAACTGACGCGGTAGTCAGCCCATCCGCTGTTACTGTTGAAACAGCAGAAACTAAGCCGATGGACCAGCAAACTACGTCTCGTAGTAAACCTGCGCCTGTCGTTCGTGCCGCCTACGATAATGAACTGGTGGAAGCCGTTAAACGTTTTCAGGCATGGCAAGGATTGGGGGCAGATGGTGCTATTGGCCCGGCAACGCGTGACTGGTTAAACGTAACGCCCGCCCAGCGTGCTGGCGTGTTGGCACTCAACATCCAGCGATTGCGCTTGCTGCCAACAGAGCTTTCTACCGGGATCATGGTTAACATTCCGGCCTATTCGCTGGTCTACTATCAGAACGGCAATCAGGTGCTGGATTCGCGAGTCATTGTCGGTCGCCCCGATCGCAAAACGCCGATGATGAGTAGTGCCCTTAACAACGTGGTGGTAAACCCGCCGTGGAACGTACCACCAACTCTGGCACGCAAAGATATTCTGCCGAAAGTGCGCAATGATCCTGGGTATCTCGAAAGCCATGGCTATACGGTGATGCGCGGCTGGAACAGCAGAGAAGCGATTGACCCATGGCAGGTTGACTGGTCTACAATCACGGCCTCGAATTTACCGTTCCGCTTCCAGCAGGCTCCAGGCCCACGGAACTCGCTGGGGCGCTATAAATTCAATATGCCGAGTTCAGAGGCCATTTATTTGCATGACACGCCGAACCATAATCTGTTCAAGCGTGATACACGCGCATTGAGCTCAGGCTGTGTACGAGTGAATAAAGCTTCCGATCTGGCGAATATGCTGTTGCAGGATGCAGGCTGGAATGACAAACGTATTTCTGATGCGCTGAAGCAGGGCGATACGCGTTACGTCAATATTCGGCAGTCGATTCCGGTGAATCTCTTCTATCTGACGGCCTTTGTTGGTGCAGATGGTCGTACCCAGTATCGTACAGATATTTACAATTATGATCTGCCTGCGCGATCCAGCTCGCAAATCGTATCGAAAGCGGAACAATTAATCAGGTAAATGAAGCAGTTCGGGGAAATCAGTTGTCGTAATAATTAGCATGATCGGGGGCGCTTCTCTGCAGCCCCCGTCACTGCTGGGGTTGAGTCATCTTGACGTCTGCTTTACGGGCGGTTAAGGTGCCTCTTGTGCGCCAGAAGTGCATATAAACGATAACATTGACCTGTAGACTTGATTATCATGGACAAATTCGACGCTAATCGCCGCAAACTGCTGGCGCTTGGTGGCGTTGCACTCGGTGCCGCCATCCTGCCGACCCCGGCGTTTGCAACACTCTCTACCCCACGCCCGCGTATTTTGACACTCAATAATCTCCATACCGGAGAGTCAATCAAAGCGGAGTTTTTCGATGGCAGAGGCTATATTCAGGAAGAATTGGCAAAACTTAACCATTTTTTCCGCGATTACCGCGCGAACAAAATAAAGTCCATCGACCCAGGATTATTCGATCAGTTGTATCGCCTGCAAGGGTTGTTAGGCACCCGCAAACCGGTGCAACTCATTTCCGGTTATCGCTCCATTGATACCAACAATGAACTACGTGCCCGCAGCCGTGGAGTAGCGAAGAAAAGCTATCACACGAAAGGGCAGGCGATGGATTTCCATATTGAAGGTATCGCGTTAAGCAATATTCGCAAAGCCGCGTTATCTATGCGCGCAGGTGGTGTAGGATATTACCCACGTAGTAACTTTGTGCATATTGATACCGGGCCAGCACGGCACTGGTAGCAATCGCTTAACGAAACAGGGGCAGTATGAACTATCGTATTATTCCGGTCACCGCATTCTCCCAGAACTGTTCATTGATCTGGTGTGAACAAACCCGTCTGGCCGCACTGGTCGATCCTGGCGGCGATGCGGAAAAAATCAAACAGGAAGTTGATGCCAGCGGCCTGACACTGATGCAGATCCTGCTGACTCATGGTCATCTGGACCACGTTGGCGCAGCGGCGGAACTGGCGCAACATTACGGCGTGCCGGTTTTTGGCCCGGAAAAAGAAGATGAGTTCTGGCTACAAGGCTTGCCTGCGCAAAGTCGTATGTTTGGTCTGGAAGAGTGCCAGCCGCTGACGCCAGATCGTTGGCTGAACGAAGGAGACACCATCAGCATAGGGAATGTGACTTTACAGGTGTTGCATTGCCCTGGTCATACGCCGGGTCATGTGGTGTTTTTTGATGATCGGGCAAAACTGCTGATTTCTGGCGATGTTATTTTCAAAGGCGGAGTAGGGCGCAGTGACTTCCCGCGTGGCGATCATAATCAACTGATTTCTTCAATCAAAGATAAATTGCTGCCCCTGGGGGATGACGTGACATTTATTCCGGGTCACGGACCATTATCTACTCTTGGTTACGAACGCCTGCATAATCCCTTCCTGCAAGACGAAATGCCCGTCTGGTAAAGACGTATAAAAAAGCCCGCTTTTCAGCGGGCTTCATTGTTTTTAACGCTTACAGCACTGCCACAATCGCTTCGCACAGCGGAGCCATATTATCTGGTGTCATCCCGGCCACGTTTACGCGACCAGAAGCAACAGCATACACGCCAAACTCTTCGCGCAGACGCAGCACTTGTTCTTTTGTCAGGCCACTGAAGGAGAACATGCCGTTCTGTTTGATGATAAAGCTGAAGTCGCGGTTTGCGCCTTTTTCCTGCAGCGTATTGACGAACAACTGACGCATACGCTGAATACGCTGGCGCATATCAGTCAGCTCTTGTTCCCAAATCGCACGTAACGCATCGTTGCTCAGGATGGTGGCAACAACAGAAGCGCCGTGTGCTGGTGGGTTAGAGTAGTTAGCGCGAATCGCCGCTTTCATTTGGCTGAATGCGCGATCAACGGTTTCACTGTCAGCAGCAACCAGAGTACAAGCGCCAACACGCTCGTTGTACAGGCCAAAGTTTTTAGAGTAGGAACTGGCAACAATCAGCTCTTTATGCATAGCCGCGAAAGCGCGCAGTCCTTCAGCATCTTCTTCCAGACCACGGGCAAACCCCTGGTAAGCGAAGTCAAACAGCGGTAACCAGCCTTTCTCAACGGAAAGTTGTGCCAGTGTCTGCCATTGTTCCAGCGTAGGGTCGATACCGGTTGGGTTATGGCAGCAGCCATGGAACAGCACTACGTCGCCAGCCTGAGCTTCGTTCAGGCTGTTAATCAGTGCATCGAAGTCAAGGGTGTGATTTTCCGCATCATAATAAGCGTATTCACGAACTTCCAGACCTGCAGAGTTAAAGACGCTCTTATGGTTCGGCCAGCTTGGGTTGCTCACCCACACACGCTTAACGCTGGTATTTTTTGCCAGGAAATCGGCAGCCACGCGTAGTGCGCCAGTGCCACCCGGAGTCTGTGCCGTGCGAGCACGTTTGTCATTGATCAGGGCGCTACCTTTACCAAACAGCAGTTCCTGAGTGCAGCGACCAAATTCAGGGATGCCGTCAATGCCGAGGTAATTTTTGGTGGTTTCATTTTCGAGCAGATACTGTTCAGCCTTTTTCACGCTGGTCAGTACCGGGGTTTTGCCCGTCTCATCTTTATAGACACCAATCCCGAGGTTAATTTTGCCGGGACGTTCATCGGCACGAAACAGATCGGCCAGGCCCAGAATCGGGTCGGCAGGAGCGGCGGTAATGTTCTCAAACATGACGAGGTTCCATTATGGTTACAGAAGGGAAGTCCGCTATCAGGGTAACGGGAGATTTACAAAATTCCAACTATTACTGATGAAAACGCAGGCTGTTTTTGCAAGACGTGAGATTGCTCTGGAAGGCATAAAAAAAACAGGACCAAAGTCCTGTTTTTTCGGCATTTAACAAAGAGGTGTGCTATTAGAACTGGTAAACGATACCCACAGCAACGGTGTCGTCTGAACCTACGCCCAGTTTGTTGTCAGAATCGATCTGGTTGATGATGTAGTCAACATAGGTGGACATGTTTTTGTTGAAGTAGTAGGTTGCGCCCACTTCAAAGTAGTTCACCAGATCAACATCACCGATACCTTCTACGTCTTTCGCTTTAGATTTGGTGTAAGCGATGGACGGACGCAGACCGAAATCGAACTGGTATTGCGCAACTAACAGAACATCTTGCGTTTTGTTGGCGAAGCCGCTGATGTTTGTAAATTTATTAGTGATCGGCGTAGCGTTACGGGTTTCACCGTAGTTCGCTGCCAGGTAGATGTTGTTCGCGTCATACTTCAGACCAGTAGCCCACTGTTCAGCTTTTTTACCGTTGCCAAGAGGTTGAGCTTCTTGCAGGTTGGTACGGTCAGCGGCGCCATAAGCACCAACGATACCAAAGCCTTCGTATTCGTAGCTGATAGAACCGCCAACACCGTCGCCGTTAGAGCGGCGTGCAGTGTCACGCTCGTTTTTACCCAGGTACTGAACAGCGAAGTTCAGGCCATCAACCAGACCAAAGAAGTTGGAGTTACGATAGGTAGCAACGCCGCCAACACGACCAACGAAGAAGTCATCGCTGTATGCAGTATCACCACCAAATTCTGGCAGCATATCGGTGTAACCCAGTGCATCATAAACCACACCGTAGTTACGGCCGTAATCGAAAGAACCAACGTCAGCGTATTTAAGACCCGCGAATGCCAGACGGGTTTTGTTACCAGTTTGAGCGTCAGTGCCTTCAGAGTTGTTACCCTGGAAGTTATATTCCCACTGACCATAACCGGTCAGATCGGAATTGATTTGAGTTTCCCCTTTAAAACCAAGACGGGCATAGGTCATGTCGCCATTGCCACCGTAACTGTTTTCACCGTTACCCTTGGAGAAATAATGCAGACCGACAGCTTTACCGTACAGATCTACTTTGTTGCCATCTTTGTTATAAATTTCTGCAGCGTTTGCAGTACCTGCTACTAACAGAGCAGGGACGATCACTGCCAGAATATTGCGCTTCATCATTATTTATTACCCTCATGGTTTTTTTATGACACCTGCCACTGCCGTCAATAAGTTCTGTCAAAAAAAATTTACGGAACTATTGATGAGAGTTTGGTGTCTTTATGTGTCTGCAGGCATCTTTCCATTCAAACTAACGTTTCGCTACCGTGAAAGTGCTACAAAGATAAAGATTTGGTTTCAAAAAGAAAAAATATGTAACTAAAAGTAAAATTTAAGGAACTTTGTGAACACCGTCATATTTCCATAGAAGCGTGATGATATTTACAGCAATTTTTATCTATTTATATGATTTCCTTATATTTAAATTAACTAAAAGGAAATTTTGTTTCTGATGGAAACTTTATCGACCTGGCATTAAATCCTCGTTCAGACATCCAGAACGCCAAAAAATAGTATGAAAATTGTGCTATCAGCTAAGAAAAAACTAATCCGCAATAAGAATGCGGATTATTTTTTGTGCGCAAATGTTGCAGTGTAATATTCCGTAACAGGATGATCGTTATGGCGGGGTTGCAAATAGATTGCTTGACTTAACAAACAGATAACTTGACAGAAAGGATAAAAAAAGAGCCAGCGGGTGCTGGCTCTTGAAGACGCTAAATTAGAAGCTGGCGTTACGCGGAGTACGTGGGAACGGAATCACATCACGCACGTTTTGCACGCCAGTTACGTAAGCAATCAGGCGTTCAAAACCAAGACCGAAACCGGAATGCGGAACAGTACCGTAGCGACGCAGATCGCGATACCACCAGTAATCTTCTTTATTCAGGCCCATTTCCAGCATACGCTCGTCCAGCACGTCCAGACGCTCTTCACGCTGAGAACCACCAATGATTTCACCGATGCCCGGAGCCAGAACATCCATAGCCGCAACGGTTTTACCGTCTTCGTTAAGGCGCATATAGAACGCTTTAATATCTTTCGGATAGTTTTTAACCACTACCGGTGCTTTAAAGTGTTCTTCTGCCAGATAACGCTCATGCTCAGAAGAGAGATCGACGCCCCAGTAAACCGGGTTTTCAAACTTCCTGCCGCAGTTTTCGAGAATGGTCACTGCGTCGGTGTAATCCACCTGCGCGAAATCGGCCTCAATAAAGCGTTCCAGACGTGAAACGGCATCTTTATCTACGCGTTCAGCGAAGAATTTCATGTCGTCAGCGCGTTCTTCGAGAACCGCTTTGAAGACATATTTCAGCATGGCTTCAGCCAGACCCGCGATATCGTTCAGGTTAGCAAACGCCACTTCCGGCTCCAGCATCCAGAATTCCGCCAGGTGACGGCTGGTGTTGGAGTTTTCAGCACGGAAAGTCGGGCCGAAGGTATAAATTTTGGACAATGCGCAAGCGTAGGTTTCGCCATTCAACTGGCCAGATACGGTCAGGAAAGACTCTTTACCAAAGAAGTCTTTGTCGAAATCCACTTTGCCCTGATCGTTACGCGGCAGGTTTTCCAGATCCAGCGTAGAAACGCGGAACATTTCGCCAGCCCCTTCGGTATCAGACGCAGTAATCAGTGGCGTTGAAACCCAGAAGAATCCCTGCTCGTTAAAGAAGCGATGCAGCGCCTGCGCCAGCGTATGGCGAACGCGCGCGACGGCACCAATCAGGTTTGTGCGCGGACGCAGGTGAGCGACTTCACGCAGATACTCAATGCTGTGGCGTTTTGCCGCCATCGGGTAAGTGTCTGGATCTTCAACCCAACCAGCAACTTCAACCTTGCTGGCCTGAATTTCAAATTGTTGCCCCTGTCCTGGCGACGCCACGACTTTACCCGTCACAATGACCGAGCAACCGGTGGTCAGACGCAGAACGTCTTCATTGTAATTGGGCAGAGAATTATTGATGACAGCCTGTACAGGATCAAAGCAGGAACCGTCATAAACGGCGAGGAAGGAGATGCCAGCTTTTGAATCTCGGCGGGTACGTACCCATCCGCGCACGGTGACTTCGCTGTCAACGGCTACGCGGCCCTGGAGTACGTCGGCTACAGGCACAACGCTCATAATATTCTCTCTGTTAATAGTCGGAAAAAATAAACACTTGTCCACCCGTAAATGGGGGGATACCTATGTTACCTGGCATCTGCAATCAGACAAGCAGAATTCGCAAATGCAGCGAAAGATTTCGGAATTAAAGGTAAAAAAAGGGAGCCGATTAGCTCCCTGATGATATTAACTGGCTTTTTTAATATGCGGAAGGTCGAACGCTTTGCGCAGCGCCCGAACAAACGCTTTATCGTGGCAGATAGTTTTGCCAGGGCTGTCAGAAAGTTTCGCCACCGGTTTACCGTTACACTCAACCAACTTAATGACAATATTCAGGGGTTTTACCTGGGGGATATCGCAGGTCAGGCGAGTCCCAATACCAAAACTTAATTGCACGCGGGAAGAGAAATGGCGGTATAGCTCAACCGCTTTGCGTAAATCCAGATTGTCAGAGAAAACCAGCGTTTTACTCTGTGGATCAATTCCCAGCTTCTCATAATGTGCAATGGCTTTTTCACCCCATTCAACCGGGTCGCCGGAGTCATGACGCAAGCCCTGATAGCGGCTGGCAAATTCTACGCCGAAATCTCGCAGGAAAGCATCCATGGTAATACAGTCGGTTAACGCAATGCCAAGTTGGTCGGGATATTCTTCCAGCCAGGCAGCGAGTGCAGCTCGCTGGCTGTTGGCAAGATCCGGACTGATTTGCTGATGCGCCTGGAACCATTCGTGTGCTTGTGTTCCCATTGGCGTAAGGGAAAGCCGACGCGCCAGATCGTAGTTGCTGGTGCCTACGAACCAGGATTCCTGTTGCAGACGTTTCACGATGGTTTCTTGTACTTCACGAGAAAAACGTCGGCGGGTGCCAAAATCCATCAGATGGAAGCGCGACATATCAAGACCGGCGGTTAATGCCGAGAAGTCGGCTAATTTGCTTTCCAGCGTGTCGAGGGCTTGCGCAACGTCGGCCTGCGGTGAGCGATAGCGATGCACCATTTCACTGATAACCGCCAGCAAAGGAACTTCCCAGAGGATGACTTCACGCCACGGGCCGCTTAAACGAATATCCAGCTTGCCATTATCGTTGGACACGGTGACTTGTTCCGGGTTAAAGCGGAACTCGCGTAGCCAGTTAAGATAGTCGGCTTTAAAGAAAGGCAGGGCTGAGAGCCATTGATATTCATCATCCTGCAGGCGCAGGTGCTGCATCGCCTGAACCTGTTCACGAATAGCATCGGCATAAATACCCAGCAGATCGTCACCTCGGCAACGAAACTCCGCCGCGACATGCACATCGTAATAGTGATGAAACACGGCTTGCTGCATATGCAACTTATAAGCATCTGTATCCAGCAACGAGTGCAGAACAGGAGAAGCGAATTGTGTCATAGGTGCGCAGTAGCGTCCTCGTACAGGAGCGTTTAGTACAATAAACATCTTCAGGAACTGCTGGAGTATACCTTGTTTCGCAATTTATTGAACCCCGATCACACCATATGCCACCTTTCTGGTCGATGGCATTACGCGGTGTATGTTATAAAAATGTAGCAATAAAGGCGTTTGTACCTGAAAAGATGAAGATTCTGCATAGCGCGATTTACGCAACAGGAATAGACTGAACACCAGACTCTATAAAAGATGCTAAAGGTTATTTATGACTCAACAGCCACAAGCCAAATACCGTCACGATTATCGTGCGCCGGATTACCAGATTACTGATATTGACTTGACCTTTGACCTGGACGCGCAAAAGACGGTCGTTACCGCGGTCAGCCAGGCTGTCCGTCATGGTGCATCAGATGCTCCGCTTCGTCTTGATGGCGAAGATCTTAAACTGGTTTCTGTTCATATTAATGATGAGCCGTGGACCGCCTGGAAAGAAGAAGAGGGCGCACTGGTCATCAGTAATTTGCCGGAGCGTTTTACGCTCAAGATCGTTAATGAAATTAGCCCAGCGGCGAATACTGCGCTGGAAGGGCTTTATCAGTCAGGCGATGCGCTTTGCACCCAGTGTGAAGCCGAAGGTTTCCGCCATATTACGTATTATCTCGACCGCCCGGACGTGCTGGCGCGTTTTACCACCAAAATTATTGCCGATAAAACCAAATACCCGTTCCTGCTTTCCAACGGTAACCGCGTTGCGCAAGGCGAACTGGAAAATGGACGCCACTGGGTACAATGGCAGGACCCGTTCCCGAAACCGTGCTACCTGTTTGCGCTGGTGGCAGGTGACTTTGATGTACTGCGCGACACCTTCACCACGCGTTCTGGTCGCGAAGTAGCGCTGGAGCTGTACGTCGATCGCGGCAATCTTGATCGTGCGCCATGGGCGATGACCTCGCTGAAAAACTCCATGAAATGGGATGAAGAACGCTTCGGCCTGGAGTATGACCTCGACATCTATATGATCGTCGCGGTGGATTTCTTCAATATGGGCGCAATGGAGAATAAAGGTCTTAACATCTTTAACTCTAAGTATGTACTGGCGCGCACCGATACCGCGACCGATAAAGATTATCTCGATATTGAGCGCGTTATTGGTCATGAATATTTCCATAACTGGACCGGTAACCGTGTGACCTGCCGCGACTGGTTCCAGCTCAGCCTGAAAGAAGGCTTAACCGTGTTCCGCGATCAGGAGTTCAGCTCTGATCTTGGTTCCCGCGCAGTAAACCGTATCAACAACGTGCGCACCATGCGCGGGTTGCAGTTTGCGGAAGATGCCAGCCCGATGGCGCACCCGATCCGCCCGGATATGGTTATTGAAATGAACAACTTCTACACCCTGACCGTTTATGAGAAGGGCGCGGAAGTGATTCGCATGATCCACACTCTGCTGGGCGAAGAAAACTTCCAGAAAGGGATGCAGCTCTATTTCGAGCGCCATGATGGCAGTGCGGCAACCTGCGACGACTTTGTTCAGGCGATGGAAGATGCGTCAAATGTCGATCTCTCCCATTTCCGCCGTTGGTACAGCCAGTCCGGTACGCCGGTTGTGACCGTCAAAGACGACTATAATCCGGAAACCGAGCAGTACACCCTGACCATCAGCCAGCGCACGCCTGCTACGCCGGATCAGGCAGAAAAACAGCCGCTGCATATTCCGTTTGCCATCGAACTGTATGACAACGAAGGCAAAGTGATCCCGTTGCAGAAAGGCGGTCACCCGGTGAATTCGGTGCTGAACGTCACCCAGGCGGAACAGACCTTTGTCTTTGATAATGTCTACTTCCAGCCGGTGCCCGCACTGCTGTGCGAATTCTCTGCGCCAGTGAAACTGGAATATAAGTGGAGCGATCAGCAACTGACCTTCCTGATGCGTCATGCGCGTAATGATTTCTCCCGCTGGGATGCGGCGCAAAGCCTGCTGGCAACCTACATCAAGCTCAACGTCGCCCGTCATCAGCAAGGGCAGCCGCTGTCTCTGCCGGTGCATGTGGCTGACGCTTTCCGCGCGGTGCTGCTCGATGAGAGGATTGATCCGGCGCTGGCGGCAGAAATTCTGACGCTGCCTTCCGTCAATGAAATGGCAGAACTGTTCGATATCATCGATCCGATTGCTATTGCCGAAGTGCGTGAAGCACTCACCCGTACTCTGGCGACTGAACTGGCGGATGAGCTGCTGGCTATTTACAACGCGAATTACCAGAGCGAGTATCGCGTTGAGCATGAAGATATTGCAAAACGCACTCTGCGAAATGCCTGCCTGCGCTTCCTCGCTTTTGGTGAAACGCATCTGGCTGACGTGCTGGTAAGCAAGCAGTTCCATGAAGCAAACAATATGACCGATGCGCTGGCCGCGCTTTCTGCGGCGGTTGCTGCACAGCTGCCATGCCGTGACGCGCTGATGCAGGAGTACGACGACAAGTGGCATCAGGATGGTCTGGTGATGGATAAATGGTTTATCCTGCAAGCCACCAGCCCGGCGGCGAATGTGCTGGAGACGGTGCGTGGTCTGTTGCAGCATCGCTCATTTACCATGAGCAACCCGAACCGCATTCGTTCGTTGATTGGCGCGTTTGCGGGCAGCAACCCGGCAGCGTTCCATGCCGAAGATGGCAGCGGTTACCAGTTCCTGGTGGAAATGCTTACCGACCTCAACAGCCGTAACCCGCAGGTGGCTTCACGTCTGATTGAACCGCTGATTCGCCTGAAGCGTTACGATGCCAAACGTCAGGAGAAAATGCGCGCGGCGCTGGAGCAGTTGAAAGGGCTGGAAAATCTCTCTGGCGATCTGTACGAGAAGATAACTAAAGCACTGGCTTGATACTTTTGAGCCCAAATGCCGGATGCGACGCTTGACGCGTCTTATCAGGCCTACAAGTCCGTTGAAAATGCTGGTTTTGTAGGCTGGATAAGGCGTTCACGCCGCATCCGGCAGCCGTGCCCAAATGCCTGATGCGACGCTTGACGCGTCTTATCAGGCCTACAATCCGTTGAAACCGCTGTTTTTGTGCGCCACATCCGGCATATTAACCATGACGCCGAATCGGTTGTTCAGAGTGCCCACGCTGCATCACCCGTTGCAACACTTCCGCTTCCAGCTCTGCTAATCTCACCGACCCTAACCGGCGCGGACGGGGGATATCCACCGTCAAATCCAGACCAATTTTTCCCTCTTCAATTAACAACACCCGGTCCGCCATTGCTACCGCTTCGCTCACATCATGCGTCACCAACAGTACGGTAAAGCCGTGCTCCTGCCAAAGTGACACAATCAAATCCTGCATCTCGAGCCGAGTCAGGGCGTCCAGCGCCCCGAGCGGTTCATCAAGCAATAATAAACCCGGTCGATGAATCAACGCTCTTGCCAGCGCCACACGCTGTTTCTGCCCGCCAGAAAGTGCGGCAGGCCATTCCCGCGCGCGATTCTCCAGCCCTACCGCAGCCAGCGCCCGACGCGCGGCATCGCGCCACTGGCCTTTAAGGCCCAGCCCAACGTTATCAATCACCGATTTCCACGGTAGCAGACGCGCATCCTGAAACATCATTCGCGTGTCTTCCTGAATCTCAGCTAGCGGCGTGGTACCCGCTAACACATCGCCTGCGGTTGGCGTTTCCAGACCTGCCAGCAGGCGCAGCAGGGTACTTTTGCCACCACCGCTGCGGCCCACCACCGCCACAAACTGACCTGCCGGAATATGTAAATCCAGTTGGTTCAGAACGATATTTTCTGCGTAATGTTTGCTTACTGCATTGAGTAACAAGGGTGTGCCCTGGTTCAGACGAGCAGTATTCATACCGTGGCCTCCTTCAAATGATAAGCCGGATTCCAGCGCAGCCAGAGGTGCTCTAACAGCTGCGCGCTGACGTCAGCAAGTTTGCCGAGCAGGGCGTAGAGAATAATGGCGACTACCACCACATCCGTTTGCAAAAACTCCCGCGCATTCATCGCCAGATAACCAATGCCGGAATTGGCAGAAATGGTTTCGGCAACAATCAGCGTCAGCCACATCAGGCCCAACGCAAAACGTACGCCGACCATAATTGAGGGCAGGGCACCAGGCAGGATCACATGGATAAACAGCGGTATGCCGGATAATCCATAGCTACGCGCCATTTCCACCAGACCGCGATCGATATTACGGATGCCGTGCCAGGTGTTGATATAAATGGGGAATAGCGTGCCGAGCGCCACCAGAAAGATTTTTGCGGATTCATCAATACCAAACCACAAAATCACCAGCGGGATCAGCGCCAGATGCGGCACGTTGCGCAACATCTGAATTGAGGTATCCAGCAGCCTTTCTCCCCAGCGCGACAGTCCGCTTATCAGTCCCAGAATCAACCCCAGCGATCCGCCAATTGAAAAACCAATCAACGCCCGCCAGGAGCTGATCGCCAGATGCTGCCACAATTCGCCGCTGGCTGAGAGCGACCAGAACGCCATTACCACCCCTTCCGGAGAGGGCAAAATACGCGTCGACAGCCAGCCAACCGAGGAGGCCAGTTGCCACACCGCCACGATGCCCACCGGTAAAAACCAGGGGGCAACGCGCAATAACCACTTCTTCACTGGCGTTGCCATTATTTCTTCCTTAGCTTTGCGCGACGTTACGGGGGATAAAATCATTCGCCACCGCTTCGCCTTGCGGATTCAGCGGTTGTGGCTGGGGAATTTCCGGAATGGCAATATCCAGATGTGGGAACAACAACTCGCCGACCCGATACGCTTCTTCCAGATGCGGATAACCAGAAAGCACAAAGCTGTCGATGCCAAGCGCAGCGTATTCGTTGATTCGCGCGGCGACCGTCGGACCATCGCCCACCAACGCCGTCCCGGCACCGCCGCGCACTAAGCCAACGCCCGCCCATAAATTGGGGCTGATTTCCAGATTGTCGCGCTTGCCGTTATGTAGCGCCGCCATTCGCTGTTGCCCCACGGAATCGGTGCGGGCAAACGCGGCTTGTGCTTTGGCGATGGTCTCATCATCAAGATGCGAGATTAACCGCTCGGCGGCCTGCCACGCTTCGTCGTTAGTTTCACGAACAATCACATGCAGACGAATACCGAAACGAATTTTGCGTCCATGCGCGGCAGCTTTCGCCCGCACTTGCGCGATCTTCTCTTTTACCAGCTCCGGTGGTTCGCCCCAGGTGAGGTAGAGATCAACCTGTTCAGCGGCCAGATCCTGGGCGACGTCTGACGAGCCGCCAAAGTAAAGCGGAGGATAGGGCTGTTGAATTGGCGGGAAGAGCAGTTTTGCTCCGCGTACATGTATATGTTTACCGTTAAAATCGACGGTTTCGCCCTGCAATAAGCGCCGCCAGACCTGTGTAAATTCAGACGAGGCTTCGTAACGCTCGCAATGATCGAGGAATACGCCGTCGCCTGCCAGCTCTTGCGGATCGCTGCCTGTGACCAGATTAAACAACGCGCGTCCGTTAGAGAGACGATCCAGCGTGGCGGCCTGGCGGGCAGCAACGGTAGGTGAGGTTACGCTGGGGCGCAGGGCAACAAGAAACTTCAACCGTTGCGTCACAGGGATCATCGACGCTGCCACCAGCCACGCATCTTCACACGAGCGCCCTGTGGGAATTAGCACACCGGTATAGCCCAGACGATCCGCCGCTTGCGCAATTTGTTGCAGATAACCGTGATCAACCGGGCGTGAACCTTCTTCCGTTCCCAGGTAATGTCCGTCTCCGTGGGTCGGTAAAAACCAGAACATATACAGACTCATAATTGTTTTCCTTCCAGTTGAGTGGGCTGCCAGATGCGCTGGCGGATATCGACTTTTTTCGGTACCAGACGGTTTTCATAAAACAGATCTGCCGTTTGCTGCTGTAAGGCGGCAACCTCGGCGTTAACCGGTTTGATGGTGGTAGGGGGGCGATGATCTAAATAAGAGGCAATCACCGGCGTTGGTAAGCCCATCGTTTTTGCCAGTAAAGCGATGCTTTGCTCGCGCTGGCTGCGGGTTAACGCATCGGCCTCACTAAAGGTTGCCAGTACACCCTGAATAAATGCGCCGTTTTTTTCTGCATAGGGACGAGCTGCCAGGTAAAACGAGCCGGTTTGATTAAGATCGGTGCCGTCTTTCAGCACCCGCACGCCGCCCTGTAATAACGCAGCGGAGTAGTAGGGATCCCAGATAGCCCATGCGTCGACGTTACCTTGCTGGAACGCGGCGCGGGCATCGGCAGGCGTCAGGTAAGTGGGCTGGATATCCGTGAATTTAAGCCCGGCCTGGCGTAGTGCGCGTAGTAAAAGATTGTGCGAGCTGGAACCTTTCTGAAAGGCAACTTTGTGACCTTTAAGATCGGCTACGGTTTTGATCGGACTGTTATCTGCCACCAGAATCACTTCGGCTTTGGGCTTCGGCGGCTCGACGCCCACGTACACCAAATCAGCCCCGGCAGCCTGGGCAAAGATTGGTGGAATATCCCCGGTACTGCCGAGATCGATACTGCCAACGTTTAACGCCTCCAGCATCTGTGGGCCAGCGGGGAACTCCACCCACGAGATTTTTGTTTGCGGATAGCGTTTTTCCAATAATTGGTGGCTTTTTGCCAGCACCATACCAATACTGCCTTTCTGATAGCCAATACGTAACGCATCTGGAGACGACTCTGCGGCAATCGCGAGTGTAGAGACGCTAAGCAATCCCGCCAGCGCCAGTTTAATGATCTTACGCATGGGCATTACCTCGCAGAGACAGAAGGTCAGGAACCTGAACATCACGGCGGTGAAGTGCCTGCCAGAAAGTTTCTAGCGCGGTATCAAGACGGGTTTGCAGATTTGGCGTGAATTGGGGTTTGTGGTGGTAATCAATCACCTGTGAGTCATCGGCATACACGCCGTGCAGGATCTCCTGGGCTTTCAGTGCGCTTAAAACCGGTTTAAGGGCGTAATCGACCGCCAAAAGGTGAGCCACCGTGCCGCCCGTCGCCAGCGGCAGCACCACTTTGCCTTGCAAAGCGCGCTCTGGCAGCAGGTCGAGCAGGGTTTTCAGCGCACCGGAATAGGCGGCTTTATACACAGGTGTAGCGACTATCAGTCCATCAGCCTGTTGCAGCTGTTCGGTGAAGGTCTTGAGTGCCGGACTATCGAAACGAGCATAAAGCAGATCTTCCGGGGCGAAGTTTTGCAGATTCCAGTGATAAACCTCTACATCCAGGCCATTCAGTTTTTCCCGCGCATATTCCAGCAAGGAGCTGGAGCGAGAAGGAAAGCGAGGACTCCCCGCCAGGGTGATGACACGCATACTCTCTCCTTATAACCAATTGTTCTTGTTTTGTTAAAATTGATAACAATTTGGTCAGTCTGACAGAGGGCGTCCGCGAGTCGAAATGATTTATCTGACGAAGCAAAGCCAAAAAAAGCATAAAAAAAGCGCAATAAGAAAACGTTTGCTATTTATTGCCGTAGGTCAATTCCCTTTTGGTCCGAACTCGCACATAATACGCCCCCGGTTTGCACACCGGGAATCCAGGAGAGTTCATGTACTACCCCTTCGTTCGTAAAGCCCTTTTCCAGCTCGATCCAGAGCGCGCTCATGAGTTTACTTTTCAGCAATTACGCCGTATTACAGGAACACCGTTTGAAGCACTGGTGCGGCAGAAAGTGCCTGCGAAACCTGTTAACTGCATGGGCCTGACGTTTAAAAATCCGCTTGGTCTGGCAGCCGGTCTTGATAAAGACGGGGAGTGCATTGACGCGTTAGGCGCGATGGGGTTTGGATCTATCGAGATCGGTACCGTCACGCCACGTCCACAGCCAGGTAATGACAAGCCGCGTCTCTTTCGTCTGGTAGATGCCGAAGGTTTGATCAACCGTATGGGCTTTAATAATCTCGGCGTTGATAACCTCGTTGAGAACGTAAAAAAAGCTCATTACGATGGTGTTCTGGGGATTAATATCGGCAAAAATAAAGATACGCCGGTGGAGCAGGGTAAAGATGACTATCTGATTTGTATGGAAAAAATCTATGCCTATGCGGGATATATCGCCATCAATATTTCATCGCCGAATACCCCAGGATTACGCACACTGCAATATGGCGAAGCGCTGGATGATCTCTTAACCGCGATTAAAAATAAGCAAAATGATTTGCAAGCGATGCACCATAAATATGTGCCGATCGCCGTGAAGATCGCGCCGGATCTTTCTGAAGAAGAATTGATCCAGGTTGCCGATAGTTTAGTTCGCCATAATATTGATGGCGTTATTGCAACCAATACCACGCTCGATCGTTCTCTGGTTCAGGGAATGAAAAATTGTGATCAAACCGGTGGCTTAAGTGGTCGTCCGCTACAGTTAAAAAGCACCGAAATTATTCGCCGTTTGTCTCAGGAATTAAACGGTCGCTTACCGATCATCGGTGTTGGCGGCATTGACTCGGTTATCGCTGCGCGTGAAAAGATTGCTGCGGGGGCCTCACTGGTGCAAATTTATTCTGGTTTTATTTTTAAAGGACCGCCGCTGATTAAAGAAATCGTTACCCATATCTAATTATTTCTTCGAATTCCTCTTTATAAGATAATCAGGGCTTTATTTTAAGCCCTGGTTGTTTTATATTCATCGCTGTTGCTTATTTAGACATTTTGTACTTTTATTGTTGAGGTTATTAAGCGAAGCGACAATGGATTGTGTTGCTGCGGTTTTATAGGGTAGGGGAGAGGCAAATGCGAATTAAACCAGACGATAACTGGCGTTGGTATTACGATGAAGAGCACGATCGAATGATGCTCGATTTAGCCAATGGTATGCTATTTCGCTCACGTTTTGCGCGCAAAATGTTGACTCCAGATGCCTTTTCTCCCGCAGGCTTTTGCGTTGACGACGCCGCGCTCTATTTCTCATTTGAAGAAAAATGCCGCGATTTTAATTTATCTAAAGAACAAAAAGCCGAACTGGTGCTTAATGCGCTGGTAGCAATTCGTTATCTCAAACCGCAAATGCCGAAAAGCTGGCATTTTGTTTCCCATGGTGAAATGTGGGTGCCCATGCCGGGCGATGCGGCCTGCGTTTGGTTGAGCGACACTTACGAGCAGGTCAATTTGCTGGTCGTTGAATCTGGCGAAAATGCCGCACTGTGCCTGCTGGCACAACCCTGCGTTGTTATTGCGGGTCGCGCGATGCAGTTGGGGGACGCCATCAAAATCATGAATGACAGGCTGAAACCGCAGGTTAATGTTGACAGTTTCAGCCTCGAACAGGCAGTTTAACGCGCTAGTTTAAGCGCAGTCTTCGGCACACAACTACAGCAAAGAATGGTGCCATCATTGCTGATTGCTGATTTTTTGAGCGGGGTGACTTCGCCTTCTAAAAGCTGAACACGGCAGCTTCCACAAATGCCCGCGCGGCAAGAATAAGGGATACGAATTCCCCGATTTTCTAATTGCTCCAGCAGAACCTGTTGGTTATTTCCACGAAATGCCTGCCCTTGCCAGTCAATATCTACATTTGCGTCCGGTTGCTGCGCGGCGTCGACGGTATCGTCCACGGCAGCTGCGCCGTAAACTTTCGCCGGAGCCGTTGCAAGAATTTCCACCTCGTCGCCAACGCGAATCACGCCACTATTACGGGCAATTAAATTCTGACCAAAATCGACATCGCCGTTATCCTGGGCTGTTCGGAAAGATTGCAATGTTTTTAATGGTTCGCCTGCCGGATGTTTTTGCCCTTTTTCTGGGCTGACGGTGGTGAAAATACAGCGGCTACAAGGTTTAACCACATCAAACACCACATCACCAATACGAAGCACTTTCCAGCTATCTTCTTCCCAGGCTGACGCGCCGGAAACCACCAGATTGGGGCGGAATTGCTCCATTTTTACACTGGCCGGACAACGGTGTTGGAGATCACGTAACGAGGCTTCGTTAGCAAGAAGGTAAGGATAGCCATCAGCAAATGACAGAGGTACAGTGTTGTGGCGTTTCACGCGCCGGGTCATTTGTGGCCCCACCCAGCGCAATTGCACTTCGCGGGAGAAAAATCCACTTAACCATTTGTTGATCGCGTCTGGCGCAATTCGCGCGGTAAAATGTGTGCCCCAAACTTCGGTTGGTGCGTCTTGTGTTGCGAAATCAGCAAAACGAACATATGCGCTACTGCCATCTGGTGCGGTGAGATGCAAGCCATCATGCACAGGTGAAGGAGTAAACCGTACCATCTGGGGAAACTGGCGAGCGGTAATAAACGTACCGTCAGGTTCCGTGATCATAAAGATGCGATCGAAGGCCAGACCACTGACATCTGCCAGAGCATGTGTAAGACCAATGCCGCGCATCGATTTAACAGGATGAATAAAAAGCCGGGTTAATGTCGCCACGGTGCGGTCCTCAAATGAAAATAAGCCCTCAACTTTATGACATGACGCGCTTATTAGCTATAATGCGCAACAATTTTCTTAGAGTAAAAGTGACGATATGAATTCTCTGTTTGCCAGTACGGCCCGTGGGCTGGAAGAGCTGTTAAAAACTGAACTGGAAAACCTGGGGGCCGTTGAATGCCAGGTGGTTCAGGGTGGGGTCCATTTTAAGGGCGACACACGGCTTGTTTACCAGAGCCTGATGTGGAGCCGCCTGGCCTCGCGTATTATGTTGCCGCTGGGCGAGTGTAAGGTTTACAGTGATTTAGACCTCTATCTCGGCGTTCAGGCGATCAACTGGACAGAGATGTTTAATCCTGGCGCGACCTTCGCTGTCCATTTCAGTGGTTTAAATGACACCATTCGCAACAGCCAGTACGGCGCGATGAAAGTGAAAGACGCGATCGTCGATGCTTTCACGCGGAAAAATTTGCCGCGTCCAAATGTTGATCGCGATGCGCCGGATATCCGCGTTAACGTCTGGCTGCATAAAGAAACTGCCAGTATCGCCCTTGATCTCAGTGGTGATGGTTTACATCTGCGTGGCTATCGCGATCGTGCTGGTATTGCGCCGATCAAAGAAACCCTGGCAGCCGCGATTGTGATGCGATCCGGCTGGCAGCCGGGAACACCGCTGCTCGATCCAATGTGTGGTTCTGGTACGTTGCTGATTGAAGCTGCGATGCTGGCGACCGATCGCGCACCAGGTTTGCACCGTGGGCGTTGGGGCTTTAGCGGCTGGGCGCAGCATGATGAAGCTATCTGGCAGGAAGTGAAAGCGGAAGCGCAAACTCGCGCCCGTAAAGGCCTGGCTGAGTATAGCTCTCATTTTTACGGTTCGGACAGCGACGCCCGGGTGATTCAACGTGCGCGCACTAACGCACGTCTTGCGGGGATTGGTGAACTGATTACCTTTGAGGTGAAAGATGTTGCGCAACTGACCAATCCGCTGCCGAAAGGGCCGTACGGTACAGTGTTGAGCAACCCGCCATACGGTGAACGTCTGGACAGCGAACCGGCGCTGATTGCGCTGCATAGTCTGCTGGGCCGAATCATGAAAAACCAGTTCGGTGGCTGGAATCTCTCTTTGTTTAGTGCCTCGCCGGATCTACTCAGCTGCTTGCAGCTGCGTGCAGACAAACAGTACAAGGCAAAAAACGGCCCGCTGGACTGCGTACAGAAAAATTACCACGTTGCCGAAAGCACTCCAGACAGCAAACCGGCGATGGTAGCGGAAGACTACGCTAACCGCCTGCGTAAGAACCTCAAAAAATTCGAGAAGTGGGCTCGCCAGGAAGGGATTGAATGTTACCGCCTGTATGACGCCGATCTGCCGGAATATAACGTTGCCGTTGATCGTTATGCCGACTGGGTGGTGGTGCAGGAGTATGCGCCGCCAAAAACTATTGATGCGCACAAAGCGCGTCAGCGTCTGTTCGATATTATCGCTGCAACCATTTCGGTACTGGGGATTGCGCCAAACAAACTGGTGCTGAAAACCCGTGAACGCCAGAAGGGCAAAAATCAGTACCAGAAACTGGGCGAGAAGGGCGAGTTTCTCGAAGTCACCGAATATAACGCTCACTTGTGGGTGAACCTGACGGATTACCTCGATACCGGTCTGTTCCTCGATCACCGTATCGCCCGTCGTATGCTCGGTCAGATGAGCAAAGGCAAAGATTTCCTCAACCTGTTCTCTTATACCGGCAGCGCCACCGTGCACGCGGGATTAGGCGGTGCACGCAGCACTACCACCGTGGATATGTCGCGTACTTATCTGGAGTGGGCAGAACGCAACCTGCGTCTGAATGGCCTAACCGGGCGTGCGCATCGCCTGATTCAGGCCGATTGCCTGGCGTGGCTGCGTGAGGCAAATGAACAGTTCGATCTGATCTTTATCGATCCGCCAACCTTCTCTAACTCAAAACGAATGGAAGATGCGTTTGATGTTCAGCGCGATCATCTGGCGCTGATGAAAGATTTGAAACGTCTGCTGCGTGCTGGTGGGACGATCATGTTCTCGAACAACAAACGTGGCTTCCGTATGGATCTTGACGGACTGGCAAAACTGGGACTGAAAGCACAAGAAATTACGCAAAAAACGCTCTCCCAGGATTTCGCCCGTAACCGCCAGATCCACAACTGCTGGCTGATTACCGCAGCCTGAAAGGAATAGTAATGTCATTAATCAGTATGCATGGCGCATGGCTGTCGTTCAGCGACGCGCCGCTTCTCGATAACGCAGAACTGCATATCGAAGATAACGAACGTGTTTGTCTGGTAGGCCGTAACGGCGCAGGCAAATCGACGTTAATGAAAATCCTCAACCGTGAACAAGGGCTGGATGACGGTCGCATTATTTACGAGCAAGATTTGATTGTCGCTCGTCTGCAACAGGATCCGCCGCGTAACGTTGAGGGTAGCGTTTATGATTTCGTTGCCGAAGGCATTGAAGAACAAGCGGAATACCTGAAACGCTATCACGATATTTCGCGCCTGGTGATGAACGACCCGAGCGAGAAAAATCTCAACGAACTGGCGAAGGTTCAGGAACAGTTGGATCACCACAACCTGTGGCAGCTGGAAAACCGCATTAACGAAGTGCTGGCGCAACTGGGGTTAGATCCTAACGTTGCGCTGTCGTCGCTTTCCGGCGGCTGGTTGCGTAAAGCGGCATTAGGACGCGCGCTGGTGAGCAATCCGCGCGTATTGCTGCTCGACGAACCGACTAACCACCTGGATATCGAAACCATCGACTGGCTGGAAGGATTCCTTAAAACCTTCAATGGGACGATAATTTTCATCTCCCACGACCGTTCGTTTATCCGCAATATGGCGACGCGCATTGTTGATCTCGATCGCGGCAAGTTGGTGACCTATCCTGGGAATTACGACCAGTACCTGCTGGAAAAAGAAGAAGCCCTGCGCGTGGAAGAACTACAAAATGCCGAGTTCGATCGCAAACTGGCGCAGGAAGAGGTGTGGATCCGCCAGGGGATCAAAGCACGCCGTACCCGTAATGAAGGCCGCGTACGCGCCCTGAAAGCAATGCGTCGCGAGCGTGGCGAGCGTCGCGAAGTGATGGGTACCGCAAAGATGCAGGTGGAAGAAGCCAGCCGCTCCGGAAAGATCGTTTTCGAAATGGAAGACGTTTGCTACCAGGTTGACGGTAAGCAACTGGTAAAAGATTTTTCTGCCCAGGTTCTACGTGGCGACAAAATTGCCCTGATTGGCCCGAATGGGTGCGGCAAAACCACGCTGCTGAAACTGATGCTCGGTCAGCTTCAGGCGGACAGCGGGCGTATTCACGTTGGCACCAAACTGGAAGTGGCTTATTTCGATCAGCACCGCGCGGAACTGGATCCCGATAAAACGGTGATGGATAACCTGGCCGAAGGCAAACAAGAAGTGATGGTTAACGGCAAACCACGCCATGTACTGGGTTATTTGCAGGACTTCCTGTTCCATCCGAAACGGGCGATGACGCCGGTACGTGCGCTATCTGGCGGTGAGCGTAACCGCTTGCTGCTGGCGCGTTTGTTCCTCAAACCAAGCAATTTATTGATTCTTGACGAACCGACCAACGACCTTGATGTCGAAACGCTGGAATTGCTGGAAGAACTGATCGACAGCTACCAGGGCACGGTATTGCTGGTGAGCCACGATCGTCAGTTTGTCGATAACACGGTTACAGAATGCTGGATCTTCGAAGGCGGCGGTAAAATTGGTCGTTATGTCGGCGGTTATCATGATGCCCGTGGTCAGCAAGAACAGTATGTGGCGCTTAAACAGCCTGCGGTGAAAAAAACCGAAGAAACCGCCGTGCCAAAAGCAGAAACTGTAAAACGCAGCAGTAGCAAACTAAGCTATAAATTGCAGCGCGAACTGGAGCAGCTACCGCAATTGCTCGAAGATCTGGAGGCGAAGCTGGAAGCCCTACAGACGCAGGTGGCGGATGCTTCCTTCTTCAGTCAGCCCCATGAGCAGACACAAAAAGTGCTCGCCGATATGGCTGCTGCAGAGCAGGAGCTGGAGCAAGCCTTTGAACGCTGGGAGTATCTTGAAGCGTTAAAAAATGGTGGCTGATCGCAAAATAGTCGATTTAAACAGAGACAGCTGACAACGGTAAAATTGCCTGATGCACTGGGTTTATCAGGCATGAAAACCAACACTTTGTTCGTCATCTGTAAAATAGCGCATCATTAAGGAGTACCAATGTGCGAACATCATCATGCCGCGAAGCACATCCTGTGCTCGCAGTGTGACATGCTGGTGGCGTTACCGCGCCTTGAGCATGGTCAGAAAGCGGCATGTCCCCGGTGTGGCACAACGTTAACCGTGGCGTGGGATGCCCCTCGGCAGCGTCCTACCGCCTATGCGTTGGCTGCACTGTTCATGCTGTTGCTGTCCAACTTGTTTCCTTTTGTGAATATGAACGTTGCAGGAGTTACCAGTGAAATTACATTACTGGAAATTCCCGGCGTGCTTTTTTCTGAGGACTACGCCAGCCTCGGCACCTTTTTCCTGTTGTTTGTGCAACTGGTTCCCGCGTTTTGTCTGATAACCATTCTGTTACTGGTGAATCGCGCGGAATTACCGGTCCGTTTAAAAGAGCAACTGGCACGGGTGCTTTTTCAACTCAAAACCTGGGGAATGGCGGAGATTTTCCTCGCGGGTGTGCTGGTGAGTTTCGTTAAACTGATGGCTTACGGCAGCATTGGTGTCGGCAGTAGCTTTCTCCCCTGGTGTTTATTTTGTGTCCTGCAACTGCGCGCCTTTCAGTGCGTTGATCGTCGCTGGTTATGGGACGATATCGCCCCAATGCCAGAACTGCGCCAGCCGCTAAAACCGGGCGTCACGGGGATACGCCAGGGGCTGCGTTCGTGCTCCTGTTGCACGGCAATCCTTCCTGCTGATGAACCTGTGTGCCCGCGCTGTAGTACCAAAGGGTATGTTCGTCGTAGAAACAGCCTGCAGTGGACACTCGCACTGCTTGTTACGTCCATCATGTTGTATCTGCCGGCGAATATTTTGCCCATCATGGTGACGGATTTATTAGGCTCGAAGATGCCGTCGACGATTCTCGCCGGGGTTATTCTGTTATGGAGCGAAGGCTCTTATCCCGTCGCTGCGGTTATCTTTCTGGCCAGTATTATGGTGCCAACGTTAAAGATGATCGCCATCGCGTGGCTGTGTTGGGATGCTAAAGGACATGGCAAGCGCGACAGTGAAAGAATGCATTTGATTTATGAAGTTGTTGAGTTTGTAGGCCGCTGGTCGATGATTGACGTTTTCGTCATCGCGGTGCTCTCGGCGCTGGTGCGTATGGGGGGTTTAATGAGTATTTATCCGGCAATGGGTGCATTAATGTTTGCTTTAGTCGTCATAATGACAATGTTTTCTGCTATGACGTTTGACCCGCGTTTGTCGTGGGATCGTCAACCTGAATCAGAGCATGAGGAGTCCTGACAGTATGGAATCTAATAATGGGGAAGCCAAAATCCAGAAAGTGAAGAACTGGTCTCCCGTGTGGATATTTCCTATCGTCACGGCGCTCATTGGGGCCTGGGTTCTTTTTTATCATTACAGCCATCAGGGGCCGGAAGTGACCCTGATCACCGCGAATGCGGAAGGAATAGAAGGTGGTAAAACCACCATTAAAAGCCGTAGCGTTGACGTCGGCGTGGTTGAAAGCGCCACACTGGCTGATGATTTGACGCACGTTGAAATCAAAGCGCGGCTGAATTCCGGTATGGAAAAATTGCTGCATAAAGATACCGTCTTTTGGGTGGTAAAACCGCAGATTGGTCGAGAAGGGATTAGCGGTCTGGGTACGCTGCTGTCTGGGGTATATATCGAACTGCAACCAGGTGCGAAAGGCAGCAAAATGGATAAATACGATTTGCTGGATTCTCCACCGTTGGCCCCGCCTGATGCAAAAGGTATCCGTGTGATTCTCGATAGTAAAAAAGCCGGGCAGCTCTCGCCAGGAGATCCGGTGCTGTTCCGTGGCTATCGGGTAGGTTCGGTTGAAACCAGCACCTTCGATACGCAAAAACGCAATATCAGCTATCAACTGTTCATCAATGCACCTTATGACCGACTGGTGACCAGCAATGTTCGCTTCTGGAAAGATAGTGGCATTGCGGTTGATTTGACGTCAGCGGGAATGCGTGTGGAGATGGGCTCATTGACAACGCTGCTTAGTGGCGGTGTCAGCTTTGATGTGCCGGAAGGTCTGGATTTAGGGCAGCCAGTGGCACCGAAAACAGCTTTCGTTTTGTATGATGATCAGAAGAGCATTCAGGATTCGTTGTACACCGATCACATTGATTATCTGATGTTCTTTAAAGATTCGGTACGCGGTCTGCAACCGGGAGCTCCGGTAGAATTCCGGGGTATTCGCCTGGGTACCGTAAGCAAAGTACCGTTCTTTGCGCCGAATATGCGGCAGACATTTAACGATGATTACCGTATTCCGGTACTGATTCGTATCGAACCAGAGCGGCTGAAAATGCAGCTTGGTGAAAATGCGGATGTTGTTGAGCACCTTGGCGAATTGTTGAAACGTGGTTTACGCGGATCGCTGAAGACCGGAAATCTGGTCACTGGCGCACTGTATGTTGATCTCGATTTCTATCCAAATAGCCCTGCTATTACCGGTATTCGTGAGTTTAATGGTTATCAGATTATCCCGACCGTTAGCGGTGGCCTGGCGCAAATCCAGCAGCGTCTGATGGAAGCGTTGGATAAGATCAACAAACTGCCATTGAATCCGATGATTGAGCAGGCGACCAGTACGCTTTCTGAAAGTCAGCGCACCATGAAAAACCTGCAAACGACGCTGGATAGCATGAACAAGATCCTCGCCAGCCAGTCGATGCAGCAGTTGCCGACCGATATGCAGTCTACATTACGTGAGTTGAATCGCAGTATGCAGGGCTTCCAGCCTGGCTCCGCAGCCTACAACAAGATGGTGGCGGATATGCAGCGCCTTGATCAGGTGTTGCGTGAACTGCAGCCGGTGCTGAAAACGCTCAACGAGAAGAGTAACGCGCTGGTATTTGAAGCGAAGGACAAAAAAGATCCAGAGCCGAAGAGGGCGAAACAATGAAAAAGTGGCTAGTGACGATTGCGGCACTGTGGCTGGCCGGATGCAGCTCCGGCGAGATCAATAAAAACTATTACCAGTTACCTGTGGTGCAGAGCGGTACACAAAGTACCGCCAGCCAGGGTAATCGCCTGTTATGGGTAGAGCAGGTCGCTGTTCCTGACTATCTGGCCGGAAATGGTGTGGTTTATCAAACCAGTGATGTGAAGTATGTGATTGCCAACAACAACTTGTGGGCCAGCCCGTTGGATCAACAGTTGCGCAACACTCTGGTTGCCAACCTGAGCACGCAACTGCCCGGCTGGGTGGTTGCCTCCCAGCCTCTGGGAAGCGCCCAGGATACGCTCAATGTTACCGTAACGGAGTTTAACGGGCGCTATGATGGCAAGGTCATTGTCAGTGGTGAGTGGCTGTTGAACCACCAGGGACAACTGATCAAACGTCCGTTCCGTCTGGAAGGGGTGCAAACTCAGGATGGTTACGATGAGATGGTTAAGGTGCTGGCCAGTGTCTGGAGTCAGGAAGCCGCTTCTATTGCGCAAGAGATAAAGCGTCTACCTTAATTATAAAGATTTGTAAATATGACCGTCTCCGGTATGTAGCCTGAGGCGGTTTTTTTGTTTCTAACGTGCGGAAAAAGTTGTTCCTCTTCACATTTTTTGTACAACCGACATGCCCGTGTAGCTCACAAATATGACAGTGGCGTGAATTTTGCGCATTGACGGCAGTTATGATTCGCGGTATTGCTTAACTGTGATTGCACATTTAGTAATCACTGTTTTCTTTTCCACCAGAAACCAGTATGAGGGAAACGAGGCATGAAGAGACAAAAACGAGATCGCCTGGAACGGGCACATCAACGTGGTTATCAGGCCGGCATCGCCGGACGCTCAAAAGAAATGTGTCCCTATCAGACGCTGAATCAAAGGTCACAATGGCTGGGAGGCTGGCGAGAAGCCATGGCGGACAGGGTAGTAATGGCCTGATTCTGTCTCTTTAAAAAGAAACCTCCGCAATGCGGAGGTTTCGCCTTTTTATACTCTGTCTGATTTCAATCAGAAGGCAGACGTATCCTGGAACAGACCGACTTTCAGGTCGCTGGCGGTATAGATCAGACGACCATCAACCAGCACTTCGCCATCTGCCAGACCCATAATCAGACGACGATTAACAATGCGTTTAAAGTGAATACGGTAGGTCACTTTTTTCGCTGTCGGCAGAACCTGACCAGTGAATTTCACTTCGCCAACACCCAGTGCGCGGCCTTTACCTTCGCCGCCCAGCCAGCCGAGGTAGAACCCTACCAGCTGCCACATTGCGTCCAGGCCCAGGCATCCCGGCATAACCGGATCGCCAATGAAGTGGCATCCGAAGAACCACAGATCCGGATTGATATCCAGTTCTGCTTCAACATACCCTTTGTCGAAGTTCCCCCCCGTTTCGGTCATTTTGACGACACGGTCCATCATCAGCATGTTCGGTGCTGGCAATTGCGGGCCTTTAGCGCCAAACAGTTCACCGCGACCAGAGGCAAGAAGGTCTTCTTTTGTATAGGATTCGCGTTTATCTACCATGTTCTCTGTAAGCCTTATTTTATTGAAGCACGCAGGATAGCTAACACGTGTACGCTGAACAAGTCCGATCAGTTCGGAATAAACCAGTTCAGCCAACGTAATGGCCATGGAAAACGGTGACGTCCTTCCTGTTGCGATGCTTGCGCGATACGTTCCTGGATGGTTTGCATCAGCGTCGTTTGGCCTTCGCCATCCCACACCAGATTTAATAATAACGGCAGTGCGTCAGTCACATCGTCTACTGCCCAGATGGTGAATTTGCCTTCTTCTACCGCTTTCACCAGTTCACTGTGAAGACTTAAATGGCGAACGTTAGCAGTGGGGATAATGACACCTTGTTTCCCCGTTAACTCACGTTGCTGGCAAATAGCAAAGAAGCCTTCGATTTTCTCATTTAAACCACCGACTGGCTGGGCGCGACCGAATTGATCGACTGAACCTGTGATAGCAATACTCTGATTCACCGGCACATCGGCGAGGGCGCTTATCAGGGCGCAGAGTTCAGCCATTGAGGCACTATCGCCATCCACTTCGCTATATGACTGCTCAAATGTCAGCGATGCTGAGAAGGGGATCTGTTGCTCAAGCTGAAGTTCCGACATCAGGAACGCCTGCATGATCATCATCCCTTTCGCATGGATATTGCCGCCAAGCTCCGCTTTGCGTTCGATGTCAGTGAATTCACCATCGCCAATATGTACAACGCAGCTAATGCGAGAAGGTTCGCCAAAAGCGCGCGGATGACCCGGAAATTCAATGACCGAAAGGGCGTTAATTTGCCCGATGCGTTCGCCTTCGGTTTCAATCAGGATTTGCTCCTGAAGGATCTCATCCTGCATGCGTTCAGCGAGGAAACCTTCACGCCATTCACGCTGCTGCAGCATTAAGTTTAGCTGCTCGCCGGAGAAGGTGTCGCCATCGCACAGGGAGGCGACCTCTTTACACTGGCGGAGGATCCACTGCGGGCTAAGCGGAAGTGTTTCTTGTTCACCGGTGTAGCGTGCTGCTTCGCGGATAAGTACCGGCCAGGCATCCGCTCCCGGTGCAGGTAAGTGATTATGTCTGGCGGCCAATGTCACCCAGCGACACCACTGGCTTACTGACTCCGCATCGACAATCTGCAGAGTGTCTTCAAATTCGCTATAAATAGCCTGCTCTGAAAGCTCTGGTTCCATCTCCTGGAAATCAGCTAATGATTCGCGTTCGCCTACCAGAATGACTTTCAGCTTCAATGGCATCGAAGGCACAGAGACGGGGAGAGGGCGGGACTCATCAAACGCAACCCAGTCAAAACGCTCGCGGTTAACGATATTTTTCAGCCGCATCCACAGCAGAGGTTGCGCCAGCAGTGTACGCAAAGAGATGATGAGAATACCGCCATTTGCCTGATGCACCAGACCTGGCTGCAGGGTAATGTCACCATTAAACTGGCGCAGGCAGCCAAAGAGTTGTTCCGCTTCTACCCAGTCGGCAGCGACAACTTGCGTTAAAGTCGCAAAATTATCATCTGCACTCACTGCGTTACGTAAGCGGATGGTGTGGCCGGAAACCTCATAGTGACCGCCCACCAGTTGGCCTGCATCGCTTTGTAGCGCACGCGCGGCATCGGCAATAAGATTCAGATACTCAGACTCTTCCGGGGCCTTCGCCAGCATAAAAGAGGAGGATGCTCGCGTATGCAGCAACTGCTCCAGCGCAAATTGCAGTCGCGGTTGAGTATCACTGAATAAAGGATCGTTTTCGTCAATCAAATGTGGCTGAGCAAATATTTCCTGATAGCTATCGGTATCAGGAACCAGGTCACGCCATGCAAGTTTCGTAATGGTCAAAGTTGATGTTTTTTAGTCTGTTGTCAAAGCCGCGATTATACCGTAACCGGCACTGCAGCACACGTAGAAAGCACCGACAATACTCCTGGCATGGGCGTTAAAGCTCACAGGATGGAGATTCTTTTCTTCACTGGCCTAAAAAGCTGATATTCTGTAAAGAGTTACACGGTAACATTGAGATCGCTATGAAATATCAACAACTTGAAAATCTTGAAAGCGGTTGGAAATGGAAGTATCTGGTGAAGAAGCACCGCGAAGGGGAGTTAATCACCCGTTACATAGAAGCCAGTGCCGCCCAGGAAGCCGTCGATGTGTTGCTCTCGCTGGAAAATGAACCCGTGCTGGTAAATGGCTGGATTGACAAGCATATGAATCCGGAACTGGTCAATCGCATGAAGCAGACCATTCGGGCCAGACGAAAGCGCCATTTTAATGCGGAACACCAGCATACGCGCAAAAAATCGATCGATCTGGAATTTATTGTCTGGCAACGTCTGGCTGGTCTGGCGCAGCGTCGCGGTAAAACACTTTCCGAAACGATTGTTCAGCTGATTGAAGATGCGGAAAACAAAGAGAAATACGCGAATAAAATGTCTTCTTTAAAGCAGGATCTGCAGGCATTACTGGGTAAGGAATAACTGTCGAGAGTCAGTTCAATTTACGCAAGGCGAAAAAAACCCCGCAGCTGCGGGGTTTTTCTATCAGACGATAACTTAAGCCTGCGGCTGAGTTACAACGTCTTTGATGCCTTTAACTTCGATCTCTACGCGACGATCCGGAGCCAGGCAGTCGATCAGCGCAGCACGCTGTTTCACGTTGTCACAGGTGTTGCCAGTAACCGGGTTGGATTCACCCATACCACGTGCAGAGATTTTGTCTGCCGGGATACCTTTAGAGATCAGGTAATCAACAACGGACTGAGCACGACGCTCGGACAGACCCTGGTTGTAAGCGTCAGAACCGATGCGGTCAGTGTAACCCAGAACAACTACGGAACCATCTTTCGGATCCAGGTTGCTCAGCTGGCTGTACAGCTGATCCAGAGCAGCCTGACCTTCCGGTTTCAGGGTTGCTTTGTTGAAGTTGAACAGAACGTCAGACTTCAGAGTGAAGTGCTTGGTCTGTACTTCCGGTGCCGGAGCTGGTGCCGGAGCAACTACTGGAGCTGCTTCGCCCTGACCGAAACGGTAGGAAACACCCAGGCTCAGCAGGCCGTTGTCCGGACGAGTACCGATGGTGTGTGCGTCACCGATGTTGTTGGTCCACTGGTATTCCAGACGGGTAGCGATTTCAGGAGTGATCGCGTACTCAACACCGCCAGCGAAGACCGGAGAAACACCGGTATCGTGGTCTTTAAAGGATGCGCCACCAGGTACGTTAGCCTTGGTGTCTGCACGCCATACCATACCACCCAGACGAGTGTAGATGTCCAGATCGTCAGTGATTGGGTAACCCAGTTTGGCGGTCAGTTGAACGCCCTGAGCTTTATATGCGCCATTGATGTTGTCGCCTTTGTACGGCATACGACCTAACCAGTCGTAACCCATTTCAAAGCCAACATACGGGTTAACCTGGTAACCACCAAAAGCACCTGCACCCAGTTGGTTTTCGTGGGTCGGACCATTGTTGTTGATGAAACCAGTGTCATGGTACTGGGACCAGCCCAGTTTAGCACCAGTGTACCAGGTGTTATCTTTCGGAGCGGCCTGCGCTACGGTAGCGAAACCAGCCAGTGCCACTGCAATCGCGATAGCTGTCTTTTTCATTTTTTGCGCCTCGTTATCATCCAAAATACGCCATGAATATCTCCAACGAGATAACACGGTTAAATCCTTCACCGGGGGATCTGCTCAATATTAACTCTACCGATATCTTCGGCTTATGCCGAGCACCCCTGGCGATGTAAAGTCTACAACGTAGTTGAAAACTTACAAGTGTGAACTCCGTCAGGCATATGAAAAAAAAGTCTTGTATAAGGTACGTTTAATCTTTTTTGTCAGCGACAATTTACAGAAGAAAATCGCGGAAACCGCTTCAGACAAGACTTCGCAAGGAATATTAGTCACGACTGAAAGCATTGGCTGGGCGACAAAAAAAGTTCCAGGATTACTCCTAAATTTACTTAATGATACAAATTAGAGTGAATTTTTAGCCCGGAAAGTTGTCTCGTTGCGTGAGAGGATGCGCTTACCGGACGCATAATAAACCCCATAGCGTTACCTTCATTTGCCGCATCAACAAGTTCAGCATGCTCTTCTTCAGTCAAATCATCTGCCAACCAACCGATCACCACACTGTAATTGCCCGTGCGTAAAGCGCGAACCATTGACTCCACAGTGTGGCAAGGGGAGAGCTGGCTAATCTGCATCACTTTCGTTAAGGGTAGCCCAGATGCCTGAACCCATTCCCGACTCAGTTTTTGTTGCGGTGTTAACCAGAGTTGCCAGCGCGATTGCTGACCGAGTTGCTGTAACAATGGCAACAGTAGAAGTTGCGTCATCATGGGCTGATCTTCGCGATAGACAACTTCACTGATAAGCCCGGCTGTAGTGTTTTCCGTAGAGACACGCGCAATTTTACTTGCTGCGGATGAGAACGACGAAGAACGATGTGCATAGCCTGAAGTGTACATAATCAATCCAGCCCCTGTGAGTTACTGTATGGATGTACAGTACATCCAGTGACGACAAAGATCAACCCTATTTTCGGAAAGAGCCTCGCAAATTTTGTCGTTAGTGACGGGAAAACATAAATTAATCTTGCCCCTTAAGAATAAGTTGCCTATTTTCGTAGTTAACGGATCCGTTAATGTGAATAATTCTTTTATGTTATGATTTTAAAAGGAATTTTATGAAAAGCCTCTCCTATAAGCGGATCTATAAATCACAAGAATACCTGGCAACGTTGGGCACAATTGAATACCGATCATTGTTTGGTAGTTACAGCCTGACCGTTGACGACACGGTGTTTGCGATGGTTTCTGATGGTGAGTTGTATCTTCGGGCTTGTGAGCAAAGTGCACAGTACTGTGTAAAACATCCGCCTGTCTGGCTGACATATAAAAAGTGTGGCCGATCCGTTACCCTCAATTACTATCGGGTTGATGAAAGTCTATGGCGAAATCAACTGAAGCTGGTGCGTCTGTCGAAATATTCTCTCGATGCAGCGCTGAAAGAGAAAAGCACGCGCAATACCCGGGAAAGACTGAAAGATTTGCCCAATATGTCTTTTCATCTGGAAGCGATACTCGGGGAGGTGGGGATTAAGGATGTACGGGCGTTACGTATACTTGGGGCAAAAATGTGTTGGTTGCGACTGCGGCAGCAAAACAGTCTGGTGACAGAAAAGATTCTGTTTATGCTTGAAGGGGCCATTATCGGCATTCATGAAGCTGCGCTCCCGGTGGCACGCCGCCAGGAGCTTGCAGAATGGGCTGACTCTCTTACGCCGAAACAGGAGTTTCCTGCGGAACTTGAGTAATCTGGCGTTGCAGACGACCAATCTCTGGCAGTAATGCAATCAATAACCCGACTTGTTGTACGACCAGAGGTTCTTTGCTGTCTGCCCGTGGTTCAAGTTGCTGCATCCGCTGTTTCAGGTCAGCTAATGCCTGATTGACGCGTTCTTCATCAGCAGGTTGATGATGTAGCGCGTCATCAACATAGCAAACTGCGTCATCAAGAAACGCCAGAATTTCAGGATTAGTTAACTGCTCCCGGTGAGCACCGAGGGCTGAGATATAGCTGGTAAACGTATGGTTAAGGCACAGCAACCGAAACGCGGCCTCGCGAATTTGCGGGGTAACGTTCGGCTCGCTGGACATATTTGATACCACCGACGCCAGTTCAGCATCACGGTTGTGTGCATCGCGGCGGGCAATACGATACGCCAGACGGTTATCACGCCCCTGATGGTATTGCTCCAGTATGGCATCGAGATAGCGACAGTTGGCCTCGGTGGCACGTTCGAGCATGCGCGGCAGATTGCGAAACTTCCAGTCAGGCCAGATGTAGCTCACCGCCGCCCACGCAATGGCACAACCAATCAGCGTATCGATTACGCGAGGTAACGCCACTTCAAAACCTTCACCCAGCAAGTTAAAACAAAGTAGCACCAAAAGTGTGATGAACATCGTTGCATGGGCATATTGCACGTTACGGAAGGCAAAAAAGAGCACGCCGGTAATAACCAGCAGCACCAGCTGCCCTTCCAGTGACGGCACAAACCACAGCACAGGAATGCCAATGGCGATACCTACCAGCGTACCAATAATCCTTAACTTCAGGCGGTGGCGCGTGGCGTTATAGTTTGGCTGGCAGACAAACAAACTTGTCAGCAATATCCAATACCCGTGATGCATTCCGGTTATCTGAATGATGGCGTAGCCGAAGCACAACACCAGCGACATTCTTACCGCATGACGGAAGAGGGCGGATTCCGGTGTGAAGTGACGGCTAAGACGCAGCCAGATATCACTCAATCCGTGCGGGCTGTCATCAGCGAGCTCATTTTCGTCATTATTATGGGGCAGTGCCTGGGCCTGTTCTGATTCAATTGTTGCCAGTTGGGCATCAATAGCGCGTAAATTGTTCAGCAAAAATCCCAGTGTTTTGAGTAAATCGGCAGGCGCGCCGTTATCGCGCATCCGCTCCAGCGCAGCATCAATATGCGTAAAAGCGCGCTCAAAATGCGGATCATGTTGATAAGGCTGACGCAGCAAAATACAACGTGACAGTTGCTGGCACGCCTGGCCCTGCATCGACATCAGTCGCTGAAAACGGAACAGCACGTCGCTGTGGCGAAAATGTTCACGCAATGTTTGATACTGAATATGAGAAGAACTGGCACGCTCGTGAATATCCTGCGCGACAAAGTAATAATGCAGCGTGCGACGCGTTCCCCGTTGACCACGATCGCCACGTAAGCGGGTCAGCAGCGAGAGTTTCGTCTGATTCAATGTCGCCATCAGCTGACCGTTGGCGAGAGCCAAATCGTACAGCGGTGCCTGGCTTTCATCTTCAATATCAGGATCAAACATGCGCGACTTGAGCTCAAGATAACGCGCCAGTTGTTCATAGCAACGCGCCAGGTTGTCCTGTAACGGGCGGACCGGGAACAGCAGATGACCAATAAGTGTCAGGACGTTGTACCAGACGGCACCGGCCAGCAGATACATCGGCTGCTGATACCAGTGCTCATACAGTGACGTCCCCAACATAGTGTAAATGGCGATCAGTAACGCACCGAAGGCAATTGTTGCATAGCGTTGACCCAGACCGCCGAGCAAAATGAAGCCGCTGGTAGAGAGCGTTAAACCAATTGCAAATAGCCAGGGCCAGGGAAACAGCAATTCTACTGAGGCCGAGGCGATAAAAAAGCAGAACAGCGTAATGATGAGGTTACGCAAACGTCCCGCCAGCCGGTCATCGAGATCGGTCAGCGCCGCTGCCACCATCCCCAGCGTCAGCGGAATCGTCAGTTTTACATCACCCAGCCACCACGGAAACGCTGTGGTTCCACAAAGCGCAATAAAAATACGCGCGTAATACAGCCAGGCGCTGTTCCAGGTATAGCGTTTGAGCAAAGGACTTAGCATAAAGGCCATATTAGTGGATTATTCAAAACGACGACGTGCATTGGCTTCACGCGCAGCTTGCGCTGTTTCTACCGATACCACGCGACGACCGACCGGCCATAGTGCAATAGCGGCAATTTTAAAGTTCGCAATGCCGACAGGAATGCCAATGATGGAAATACATTGTGCGATGCCCGTTGCAATGTGCATCAGGCATAACCACCAGCCAAAGAAAATCAGCCAGAAAATATTCAATACCGTACCGCCAGTATTCAGCAGCACATTTTTGCCAGCCGGGTTCAGTTCATCGACATGAATAGCTTCATTGCCATAAGGCACCAGAGACAGTTTAGTGATCTCCCAGCAGGATCGTGTCAGCGGTAAGGTAAAAATTAGCACAATACTGACCAGAGTCGCCAACAGCCAGCCCAGAGTGGTGGCAAATCCGCCAAGCACAAAGTTCAGAATGTTCAAAACGGTACGCATAAAACCTCGCTTTACTGTGGTTTTCAGTAATGGGCGGCAATTGTAACGTTTTTTTGGGCTGGAGCACGTTTTCTCTGACGGTTACACTGATAAGAAATCATTTCGTGTGGATCTACAGAGTCATGGAACTGAAAGCGACAACGCTTGGAAAACGTCTGGCACAGCACCCTTACGATCGGGCGGTGATCCTCAATGCCGGGATTAAAGTCTCCGGCGATCGCCACGAATACCTTATTCCTTTCAATCAATTACTGGCAATTCACTGTAAGCGCGGTCTGGTATGGGGCGAGCTGGAATTTGTACTGCCGGACGAAAAAGTGGTGCGTCTGCACGGCACCGAATGGGGCGAGACGCAGCGTTTTTACCATCATCTTGATGCTCACTGGCGGCGGTGGAGTGCGGAGATGAGCGAAATTGCGGCTGGTGTTTTACGCCAGCAACTGGATTTGATTGCCACGCGCACCGGAGAAAATAAATGGCTGACGCGTGAGCAAACTTCTGGCGTGCAGCAACAAATCCGCCAGGCTTTGTTGGCGTTGCCGTTGCCGGTCAACCGACTGGAAGAATTCGATAACTGCCGTGAGGCGTGGCGTAAATGTCAGGCCTGGTTAAAAGATATTGAAGGCGCTCGGTTGCAGCATAATCAGGCGTATACCGAAGCTATGCTTACCGAGTATGTGGATTTTTTCCGTCAGGTTGAGTCTTCACCGCTGAATCCGGCGCAGGCCCGGGCAGTCGTTAACGGCGAGCATTCTCTGTTAGTGCTGGCCGGTGCAGGAAGCGGAAAAACGTCGGTGCTGGTGGCCCGTGCAGGCTGGTTGCTGGCGCGTGGTGAAGCGTCCCCTGAGCAAATTTTATTGCTGGCGTTTGGTCGCAAAGCAGCTGAAGAGATGGACGAGCGTATCCGAGAACGACTACATACCGAAGACATTACCGCACGCACATTTCATGCGCTGGCGCTGCATATTATTCAGCAGGGCAGCAAAAAAGTTCCGACAGTCAGCAAACTAGAAAATGATACCGCTGCCCGTCATGAACTCTTTATTGCTGAGTGGCGTAAGCAATGCAGCGAAAAGAAAGCGCAGGCGAAGGGCTGGCGGCAATGGCTGACGGAAGAAATGCAGTGGTCAGTGCCAGAAGGTAACTTCTGGGATGATGAGAAATTACAGCATCGTCTTGCTTCTCGCCTCGATCGCTGGGTAAGTCTGATGCGAATGCACGGCGGTGCACAGGCAGAAATGATTGCCAATGCACCTGAAGAGATTCGCGACTTGTTCAGTAAACGTATCAAGTTGATGGCCCCGTTATTAAAAGCCTGGAAAGGTGCGCTGAAGGCAGAAAACGCTGTCGATTTTTCCGGCCTTATTCACCAGGCGATTGTGATTCTGGAGAAAGGTCGCTTTATCAGCCCGTGGAAGCATATTCTGGTTGATGAATTTCAGGATATCTCGCCGCAGCGTGCAGCGTTGTTAGCGGCATTACGCAAGCAAAACAGTCAAACGACGTTGTTCGCCGTTGGCGATGACTGGCAGGCGATTTACCGTTTCAGCGGTGCGCAAATGTCGCTCACCACCGCTTTCCATGAAAACTTTGGTGAAGGCGATCGCTGTGATTTAGACACGACTTACCGTTTTAACAGTCGTATCGGTGAGGTGGCAAACCGTTTTATTCAGCAGAACCCTGGCCAGCTGAAAAAGCCGCTAAACAGCTTAACCAATGGAGACAAAAAAGCCGTCACGTTATTGGATGAGAGTCAACTTGATGCTTTGCTGGATAAGCTCTCTGGTTATGCCAAACCGGAAGAGCGCATTCTGATCCTGGCGCGTTACCATCACATGAGGCCTGCCAGCCTGGAAAAAGCGGCAACACGCTGGCCGAAGTTGCAAATCGATTTTATGACCATTCATGCCAGCAAAGGGCAACAGGCGGATTACGTCATCATCGTTGGCTTGCAGGAGGGGAGTGATGGTTTTCCGGCTGCGGCGCGGGAGTCGATTATGGAAGAGGCGCTACTACCCCCGGTTGAGGATTTTCCGGACGCTGAAGAACGGCGGTTAATGTACGTGGCGCTGACCCGGGCACGCCATCGGGTATGGGCATTGTTTAACAAAGAGAATCCCTCTCCCTTTGTCGAAATACTGAAAAATCTGGATGTGCCGGTGGCGAGAAAACCGTAGGAAACAGGTGGCGTTTGCCACCTGTGTAATATTACTTCAGACGGTCCGCGAGATAACGCTGATAATCGGGGATCAGAATATCGACCGCGTCGTTGAAATGCGGTGACTGGATAATGAAGTCTGCCGTTGCCACGTTGGTGGCAACCGGAATGTTCCATACCGTCGCCAGACGCAGCAAGGCTTTCACGTCAGGATCGTGCGGCACGGCATTTAGTGGGTCCCAGAAGAAAATCAATACATCAATTTTACCTTCTGAGATCAATGCGCCAACCTGCTGGTCCCCCCCCATTGGGCCACTCAACATCGCGTTGACGTTCATGCCGGTCGCGCGGGAAATTAAGTTACCGGTAGTGCCTGTTGCATACAGTACGTGTTGTTCCAGTAACGGTTGATGCCGTTCCACCCAGCTCATCAGCATTTGTTTGCAGTGATCGTGTGCCACCAGCGCAATATGTTTCCGCGCAGGTAAAGTACGTGTCGTCAGTTCCATAATGTACATCCGTAGTTAACTTTCCTACAGATTACTGTAAGCACTTATCGCTGCAAGAGAAAGACCGAAAAAGCCTGCGCACAGGCACAAAAATCTCAGGAAGATGGTTGTTTTTCCGCCCATTGCAGAAAAGTATTTCGCGTTTGTGGGTCAGCCAGTTTAAACCAATACTTCAGCCGTTGTTCTGTGAGCACCTGAGACTGCGGTGGAATAGCATCCAGCTCGGAAACACCCGAAAGCAGCGTACTGTCATCTGCCATCATCGTGGCAAATTGCGGTAGTGAAGCGCGTTTCGCGGATTTGTTATAGCGTTCAACCTCGACCTCATAATCAATCGTTTTTGCCGTTGAGGTAATGGCGAGAATATCCAGCTTTACCGGAATCGGCGTCGCATCGCCATCCAACAATTCAAGGCGCGGCGCGGCATCAAAATGGTTAGCTTCCCGCTCATTCTCCAGGCGAGGCAGGCGAAAATTGACCTGGTTGATGAGCTGGGTATTAAAACTGACCACTAGTGGTGGGGAGATATACAGCCGTTCTTCACTATTGGAAAGATGAATCGTCTTCTCAACGCGAAACACTAACTGATGTGGTCCATTATCCAGTTCAATGCTGTCCGCACCGCGCAGCAGAGAGCTGGAAACCTTCTTGCCGTCGAGTACCAGAAGATCGACATCGGTTGAAAGCCGCAGCGTGGTGGCAAAAACGGATACCGGCAAACATAATGCAATCAAGGTGGTCACGATGCCGGTTTTCATAGGTAGCTCCTGTCAAAAGACCGCCCGAATAATAATGTGTCAAAATTTTTCTTTAATCATACTTACTAACATATAGACATAATTCCCGCTTTTGCTCTCATTCATTCGTATTAGCTGCATGGTTGGCATGTCGGCTTTGTCGTACACTTTGTTAAACAGTCTGGAGGAAATAATGAAAGAAACCGATATTGCAGGCATTTTAACGTCCACTCATACCATTGCGCTGGTGGGGGCAAGCGACAAACCCGATCGTCCCAGCTATCGCGTGATGAAATATCTACTCGACCAGGGGTATCACGTCATTCCGGTTTCACCAAAAGTTGCCGGCAAAACGCTGCTGGGCCAGCAGGGGTATGGCACGCTGGCAGAAGTTCCGGAAAAAGTCGATATGGTCGATGTTTTCCGTAATTCAGAAGCGGCGTGGGGCGTGGCGCAGGAAGCGATCGCCATTGGCGCGAAAACCCTCTGGATGCAACTGGGGGTGATTAATGAGCAAGCGGCAGTACTGGCACGGGATGCCGGGTTAAATGTGGTGATGGATCGCTGCCCGGCTATTGAGATCCCTCGCCTGGGCCTGGCCAAATAAAAAATCCCCGGAAGGCCAAAACCTTCCGGGGATTTGTTCAGGGATTAGTTACGCAGACGCGGGGCCTGAAGTTGTTTGCGGATGGTCTGCGCCAGCTCATCCATGGATGGCTGTTCAGGATGTTCATCCTGCAATTCGCTACTTAGCTGGGCTTCAGCCAGGTAGGTATGAACCGGTAGGCCGTTATCGTCCTCCATCACCACGTGATACCACGGAGCGGCGCGAAGCTCGTCATTCACCGCCAGCTCATCAGGCGACGGTTCAGAGAGCGAATAAACCGGGTCGATATCCACGACCACTCCGAGATAACCTAACAGGGAATGGCGGACCTGCTGGCCGATACCGAATTTGCTGGCAATCATAGTCACCTCCCGGGAAATCTTTACCTTTGATATAAGGGTAAAATTCCACATTTCAAGTTACATGACGCGACAGGCAAACCCTTTCAGATATAGCCCTTCCGGGTAGGTAGCGATCACCGGATGATCGGCTGCCTGACGGAACTGCTCTATAAATTGTACATCACGACCGGCATCAATTGCGGCATCCGCGATGATTTTCTGAAATAAATCGCTGGTCATCAGACCGGAACAGGAGAAAGTCAGGAGAACTCCGCCTTCATTCAGCAACTGAATCGCCAGCATGTTGATGTCTTTATAGCCACGACACGCGCCCATCAACTGGCTTTTATTCTCAACAAACTTCGGTGGGTCCATCACGATAACGTCAAATTTTTCACCGCGATCGCGATAAGTACGCAGCAATTTAAAGACATCATCACGGACAAACTCAGCCTTGCTCAGATCCAGTTTGTTCAGCTCAACATTCTGCCGTGCAATATCCAGCGCTTCCTGGGAGGTATCAACGCTGACAACCTGGCTACAACCGCCCATCAATGCCGATACGGCGAAACCACCGGTATAGGAGAAACAGTTAAGTACGCGTTTATTTTCAACGTAGCGGCGGGTAGCCAGGCGGCTGTCACGCTGGTCCAGGTAGTAGCCCGTTTTGTGCCCGTGCTGTATGTCCACCAGCAGCTTCATGCCGTGTTCTTCAATCGGCAGCAGGGCAGGCGGTAGCTCTCCGGTAACGGGGCCCTGGGTCAGTTCCATCCCTTCTTTTTTACGTACCGCAACGTCGCTGCGATCGTAAATTGCACATTCCGGGTAGAGCGTTTGCAGGGCACTAATTAATGCCGCACGCTGGTATTCCGCGCCAGCGCTTAGCAGCTGCAGCACCAGAAAATTACCGAAACGATCGATAGTAATTCCCGGCAGGCCATCAGATTCACCGGCGATTAAACGATAACTGTCGAGGCCATCTTTTTGCGCCAGCCAGTCACGCCATTTTTGTGCTTGTTGCAAACGGCGGGTAAAAAAAGCAATGTCGATAGATTCATTCGGGTCAAACGTCCAGACGCGCGCCCGGATTTGCGAAGCTGGCGAATAAGCGCCGCGTGCTAACCATTTTCCCTGATGATCAACAATATCGATGGTTTCACCGAGGTTGGCTTTACCTTCCATGCGGGCAACGGCCCCGGAAAAGACCCACGGATGGCGACGAAGTAATGATTTTTCGCGCCCTTTGGCTAACACTAAACGTACACTCATAATTTACTTTTCTGTCGATGCAAAGAAATGGGCGTCATTGTCCGGAGTTTTCCATGGATTTGCAACGCGTCCATTAAGGATAAGGAGAGCAGCAATGTCGAAAGTCTGCATAATTGCCTGGGTTTACGGGCGAGTTCAGGGCGTTGGATTTCGCTATACCACGCAGTATGAAGCGAAAAAGCTGGGATTAGCCGGGTACGCCAAAAATCTTGACGATGGCAGCGTGGAAGTGGTTGCCTGCGGTGAAGAAGGGCAGGTAGAAAAATTAATGCAGTGGTTAAAGAGTGGCGGCCCGCGTTCTGCGCGTGTAGAACGGGTGCTCAGCGAGCCGCATCATCCCTCGGGGGAATTAACCGATTTTCGTATCCATTAAATACATTTTACCGGTTTTGGCAGGCCAGCAATTTTGGTGGCTTGCTTAGCCGGACCTTTCGGAAACAGTCGGTATAAATAGCGGCTGTTACCTTTTTCTTCGCCAAATTTATTCGCCATCGCTTTTACCAGCATACGAATCGCCGGAGAAGTATTGAATTCCAGATAGAAATCACGCACAAAACGCACCACTTCCCAGTGTTCTGGTGACAGAGTAATCCCTTCGTTCTCTGCAATCACCACTGCCAGCGGCTCACTCCACTGGCTGCTTTCTTTGAGATAGCCTTCGGTATCCGTTTCTATCTCTTTACCTTCGAAGATCAGCATAATTATTACTACCTTAATCAGACTGGCGGCAGTGTAACAAAAAACAAAGCCCCGCATAAAGCGAGGCTATGAAAGTGTTAGCGGGTGAGATTAATCGCGGCTGGCGAAGCCCAGAATGCTCAGCAGGCTGACGAAGATGTTGTACAGCGAAACATACAGGCTAACCGTGGCACGAATATAGTTCGTTTCACCGCCATGAATGATGTTGCTGGTTTCAAACAAGATAGCGCCAGAGGAGATCAGAATGAAGACCGCGCTGATCGCCAGATGCAGGGCAGGCAGCTGCAGGAAGATATTAGCAACCATACCAATCAGCACCACCACAATACCCGCCATCAGCATACCGCCAAGGAACGACATATCTTTGCGGGTGGTCAGCACATACGCAGAGCAGCAGAAGAACACTAACGCCGTTCCACCCAGTGCCATAGCGATTACGTCACCCATTCCGGCAGACAGATAGGTATTCAGAATTGGTCCGAGGATATAACCCAGAAAACCGGTAAAGGCGAATGCGGAGATAATTCCGGTCGGCTTATTCGCCGTTTTATAGGTCAGGAACATCAAACCATACATACCCACCAGCGTCAGAATCAGACCCGGAGATGGCAGCATCAGCACCGTACTGGCAGTTGCGGTAATCGCCGAAAAGGCCAGCGTCAGGCTCAGCAGAAAATAGGTATTACGCAGCACCTTATGGGTGCTAAGCAGCGATGTACGGTCATGTGAAGAACTAACAATACGATCCATTGAGTCACTCTCTATGACAGATGTAATTAATTAAGCAGCATAATAATAATGCGCAAGGGTACCCAGAAGTTTTACCCATCTTTACGCATTTGATCTGGAACAGGTTTAACAGCGGATTATCAGGTCATTAAGCAAATATAACGCCCTGAGAATTTCGACAGGCAAAAGAAAAAGGGGTTAGCATTTAGCTAACCCCTTATCTTATTTGGCGGAAGCGCAGAGATTCGAACTCTGGAACCCTTTCGGGTCGCCGGTTTTCAAGACCGGTGCCTTCAACCGCTCGGCCACACTTCCGGAATGACGCGCACTATAAACATCCCGATGCGGCGTGTAAACCCCTAATTTGTTCGTTTGCCTGAAAAACAGCCAAAACCGCATTGATAGCGTGAAATAACAGCAGTTTGATCATTTCATCACCATGAATTCCTTCTCATTTACTCGTTTAGCAACTGGCTAAACGTCCCCAATGCCCTGCAAAAGAAAAATAGGTCCATTTTTATCGCTAAAAGATAAAACCACATGGTTTGTATTGTTTTGTGCAAAAGTTTCACTACGCTTTATTAACAATACTATCTGGCGACGTGCGCCAGTGCAGAAGGATGAGCTTTCGTTTTCAGCATCTCACGTGAAGCGATGGTTTGCCTTGCTACAGGGACGTCGCTTGCCGACCATAAGCGCCCGGTGTCCTGCCGGTGTCGCAAGGAGAAGAGACGTGCGATATGAATAACGAGGAAACATTTTACCAGGCCATGCGGCGTCAGGGCGTTACCCGGCGCAGCTTTCTCAAATATTGCAGTCTGGCTGCCACCTCGCTGGGATTAGGCGCGGGAATGGCTCCGAAGATTGCCTGGGCGCTGGAGAACAAACCGCGCATTCCTGTGGTGTGGATCCACGGTCTTGAATGCACCTGCTGTACCGAATCTTTTATCCGCTCCGCTCACCCACTGGCGAAGGACGTCATCCTTTCCCTGATTTCCCTCGATTACGACGATACCCTGATGGCTGCCGCCGGAACCCAGGCAGAAGAAGTCTTTGAAGACATCATCACGCAATATAATGGCAAATATATCCTCGCAGTAGAAGGTAATCCGCCGCTGGGCGAGCAGGGGATGTTCTGTATCAGCAGCGGTCGACCGTTTATTGAGAAACTCAAACGTGCCGCTGCCGGAGCCAGTGCGATTATCGCCTGGGGAACCTGCGCGTCCTGGGGCTGCGTGCAGGCCGCGCGGCCCAATCCAACGCAGGCCACACCAATCGACAAAGTGATCACCGACAAACCGATCATTAAAGTGCCGGGCTGCCCGCCGATCCCGGATGTGATGAGCGCCATCATTACTTACATGGTGACGTTTGATCGTCTGCCGGATGTCGACAGAATGGGCCGTCCATTGATGTTCTATGGTCAGCGTATTCACGATAAATGTTATCGCCGCGCTCACTTCGACGCCGGAGAGTTCGTGCAGAGCTGGGATGATGACGCTGCCCGTAAAGGTTACTGTCTGTACAAAATGGGCTGCAAAGGGCCTACCACCTATAACGCCTGTTCCTCCACACGCTGGAACGATGGCGTTTCCTTCCCGATCCAGTCTGGTCACGGCTGTCTGGGTTGTGCGGAAAATGGTTTCTGGGATCGCGGTTCATTCTACAGTCGCGTAGTCGATATTCCACAAATGGGTACTCATTCCACCGCCGACACCGTCGGTTTAACCGCGCTTGGCGTGGTGGCTGCGGCTGTTGGTGTACATGCGGTCGCCAGCGCTGTTGATCAGCGCAGACGTCATAACCAGCAACCTACAGAAACCGAACAACAGCCAGGCAATGAGGATAAACAGGCATGAGCACTCAGTACGAAACTCAGGGATACACCATCAACAATGCCGGACGCCGCCTGGTGGTCGACCCGATTACGCGCATTGAAGGCCACATGCGCTGTGAAGTGAATATTAACGATCAGAATGTGATCACCAATGCCGTCTCCTGCGGCACCATGTTTCGCGGGCTGGAGATCATTCTGCAAGGGCGCGACCCGCGCGATGCGTGGGCGTTCGTGGAACGTATCTGCGGCGTCTGTACCGGCGTACACGCTCTGGCTTCGGTCTATGCCATCGAAGATGCTATCGGCATTAAAGTGCCGGACAACGCTAATATCATCCGCAACATTATGCTGGCGACGCTCTGGTGCCATGACCATCTGGTGCACTTTTATCAGCTTGCCGGGATGGACTGGATCGATGTGTTAGATGCGCTGAAAACCGATCCCCGGAAAACCTCCGAACTGGCGCAAAGTCTCTCCTCATGGCCGAAATCATCACCTGGCTATTTCTTCGACGTACAAAACCGCCTGAAGAAATTCGTTGAAGGCGGCCAGTTGGGGATCTTCCGTAACGGTTACTGGGGGCACCCGCAGTACAAACTGCCGCCAGAAGCCAACCTGATGGGCTTTGCCCACTATCTCGAAGCTCTCGATTTCCAGCGTGAGATCGTCAAAATCCACGCGGTCTTTGGCGGTAAAAACCCACATCCAAACTGGATTGTCGGCGGAATGCCTTGCGCTATTAACATTGACGAAAGCGGCGCGGTCGGGGCGGTCAATATGGAACGCCTGAATCTGGTGCAGTCGATCATTACCCGCACGGCGGATTTCATTAATAACGTGATGATCCCCGACGCTTTAGCCATCGGTCAGTTCAACAAACCGTGGAGCGAAATCGGCACTGGTCTTTCTGATAAATGTGTCCTCAGTTACGGGGCGTTCCCGGATATTGCCAACGACTTTGGCGAGAAAAGTCTGCTGATGCCTGGCGGCGCGGTGATTAACGGCGACTTCAACAATGTGCTGCCAGTGGATTTGGTTGATCCGCAGCAGGTGCAGGAGTTTGTCGATCACGCCTGGTATCGTTATCCCAACGATCAGGTCGGGCGTCATCCGTTCGATGGTATTACCGACCCGTGGTACAACCCCGGCGATGTCAAAGGCAGCGATACCAACATTCAGCAGCTGAATGAACAGGAACGCTACTCGTGGATCAAAGCGCCACGCTGGCGCGGTAACGCGATGGAAGTGGGGCCGCTGGCACGCACATTGATCGCTTATCACAAAGGCGATGCTGCGACTGTTGAGTCGGTCGATCGCATGATGTCGGCGTTGAACCTGCCGCTTTCCGGCATCCAGTCAACGTTAGGCCGCATTTTGTGTCGCGCGCACGAAGCGCAGTGGGCCGCAGGTAAGTTGCAGTATTTCTTCGACAAGCTGATGACCAACCTTAAAAACGGCAATCTTGCCACCGCCTCCACTGAAAAATGGGAACCTGCAACCTGGCCGACAGAGTGCCGTGGTGTCGGTTTTACCGAAGCGCCGCGCGGGGCGTTAGGCCACTGGGCTGCCATTCGCGATGGCAAGATTGATCTCTACCAGTGTGTGGTGCCGACCACCTGGAACGCCAGCCCGCGCGACCCCAAAGGGCAAATTGGCGCTTATGAAGCCGCGCTGATGAACACCAAAATGGCGATCCCCGAGCAACCGCTGGAGATCCTTCGTACTCTGCACAGCTTTGACCCGTGCCTCGCCTGTTCAACACACGTGCTGGGCGACGACGGTAGCGAGCTGATCTCCGTGCAGGTGCGTTAACAGCGAAGGAGAATCATCATGCAACAGAAAAGCGACAACGTTGTCAGTCACTATGTCTTTGAAGCACCCGTGCGGATATGGCACTGGCTGACGGTGTTATGCATGGCGGTGTTGATGGTCACCGGTTACTTTATCGGCAAGCCGCTGCCTTCGGTCAGCGGTGAGGCGACGTATCTGTTTTATATGGGCTACATCAGGTTAATTCACTTCAGCGCCGGGATGGTTTTTACCGTGGTCTTGCTGATGCGGATCTACTGGGCTTTTGTCGGCAATCGCTACTCCCGCGAGCTGTTTATCGTGCCGGTATGGCGTAAAAGCTGGTGGCAGGGCGTGTGGTATGAAATCCGCTGGTATCTGTTTCTGGCAAAACGTCCGAGTGCCGATATAGGCCATAACCCCATCGCTCAGGCGGCAATGTTCGGCTATTTCCTGATGTCCGTCTTTATGATCATCACCGGTTTTGCGTTGTACAGCGAACATAGCCAGTACGCTATTTTCGCGCCGTTCCGTTATGTGGTGGAGTTTTTCTACTGGACGGGCGGCAACTCAATGGACATTCACAGCTGGCATCGGCTGGGGATGTGGCTGATTGGCGCGTTTGTTATCGGTCATGTCTACATGGCGCTGCGTGAAGACATCATGTCCGACGACACAGTGATCTCCACCATGGTCAACGGCTACCGTAGCCACAAATTTGGCAAAATAAGTAACAAGGAGCGTTCATGAGCGAGCAACGCGTGGTGGTAATGGGGCTGGGCAATCTGCTGTGGGCCGATGAAGGCTTCGGCGTGCGGGTGGCGGAACGCCTGTATGCTCATTACCACTGGCCCGAGGAAGTGGAAATTGTCGATGGCGGTACTCAGGGACTGAACTTGCTGGGGTATGTCGAAAGCGCCAGCCACTTGCTGATTCTCGACGCCATTGATTACGGGCTGGAACCCGGAACGCTACGAACGTATGCCGGAGAACGCATTCCGGCCTATCTCAGCGCGAAGAAAATGAGCCTGCACCAGAACAGTTTCTCCGAAGTACTGGCGCTGGCAGATATCCGCGGAAATCTGCCAGCACATATTGCCCTCGTCGGCCTGCAACCCGCGATGCTCGACGACTACGGCGGTAGCCTGAGCGAACTGGCTCGGGAGCAACTGCCCGCCGCGGAACAGGGGGCGCTGGCGCAACTGGCTGCGTGGGGAATTGAGCCGCAACCGGCTAATGAATCGCGCTGTCTCAATTATGACTGTCTGTCGATGGAAAACTACGAAGGCGTTCGCTTGCGCCAGTACCGGATGACGCTGGAGGAGCAGGAATGAGCAACGACACGCCATTTGATGCGTTGTGGCAACGTATGCTGGCGCGCGGCTGGACGCCGATCAGTGAATCCCGTCTTGACGACTGGCTTACGCAAGCGCCAGACGGTGTGGTGTTATTAAGCAGTGACCCGAAACGCACGCCAGAGGTCAGCGATAATCCGGTAATGATTGGCGAATTACTGCGCGAGTTTCCTGATTATACATGGCAGGTAGCGATTGCCGACCTTGAGCAAAGCGAAGCCATCGGTGATCGTTTTGGCGTATTTCGTTTTCCCGCCACACTGGTTTTTACCGGTGGTAGCTATCGCGGCGTGCTGAATGGTATTCACCCGTGGGCGGAACTGATAAACCTGATGCGCGGGCTTATTGAACCGCAACAGGAGCGTGCCTCATGAGCGAAACTTTTTTCCATCTACTGGGGCCCGGAACGCAGCCTGATGATGATAGTTTTAGCATGAATCCACTGCCGATTACCTGTCAGGTGAATGATGAACCGAGTATGGCGGCCCTGGAGCAATGTGCTCATAGCCCGCAGGTGATTGCGCTATTAAACGAGTTACAACATCAACTAAGCGAACGCCAGCCGCCGCTGGGTGAGGTGCTGGCAGTCGATCTGTTCAATCTCAACGCCGACGATCGTCACTTTATCAATACGCTTCTCGGGGAAGGGGAAGTGTCAGTGCTCATTCAGCAGGCTGATGGTAGTGAAAGTGAAATTCAGGAGGCGATCTTCTGCGGATTATGGCGGGTTCGCAGACGTCGCGGTGAACAGTTGCTGGAGGACAAACTGGAGGCTGGCTGCGCGCCGCTGGCATTGTGGCAGGCGGCAACGCAAAACGTCTTGCCGACAGATTCGCTGTTACCGCCGCCCATTGATGGCCTGATGAATGGCCTACCGTTGGCGCATGAATTACTGGCACATGTACGTAATCCTGACGCGCAGCCGCACAGCATTAATCTGACGCAATTACCTATCAGCGAGGCTGATCGGCTTTTTCTCTCACGTCTCTGTGGGCCGGGAAATATTCAGATTCGCACCATTGGCTACGGCGAGAGCTATATCAACGCGACCGGCCTGCGGCATGTCTGGCATTTACGCTGTACGGACACCTTAAAAGGCCCGTTACTTGAGAGTTATGAAATCTGCCCAATACCGGAAGTGGTGCTGGCAGCGCCAGAAGATTTGGTCGACTCTGCGCAGCGGCTTAGTGAGGTATGTCAGTGGCTGGCGGAAGGTGCATCGACGTAAAAAGACGGTAAGTATCGCTTTCAGGCTTATGAATATCGCAATCGGCGAATACCTCTGGTCGTAGAGTTTCAGGATAAAGAGGGAGATCTACCATTAACGGGTTATTTTTCTCTCTTCGCCTACAGGAGTGCGCATGTGGGATGTCATTGATTTATCGCGCTGGCAGTTTGCTCTGACCGCGCTGTATCACTTTTTATTTGTACCCCTTACCCTGGGGCTGATTTTTTTGCTGGCTATCATGGAAACCATTTACGTGGTCACCGGCAAAACAATCTACCGCGATATGACGCGCTTCTGGGGTAAGCTCTTCGGTATCAACTTTGCTCTTGGCGTGGCTACCGGCCTGACCATGGAGTTTCAGTTTGGTACTAACTGGTCATTCTATTCCAACTATGTGGGCGATATTTTTGGCGCACCGCTGGCGATGGAAGCATTAATGGCCTTCTTCCTCGAATCCACCTTTGTCGGGCTGTTCTTCTTCGGCTGGCAACGGCTGAATAAATACCAGCACCTGCTGGTAACGTGGCTGGTGGCGTTCGGTTCAAATCTCTCTGCGTTGTGGATATTGAATGCCAACGGTTGGATGCAATATCCGACCGGTGCGCATTTTGATATCGACACCCTTCGTATGGAAATGACCAGCTTCAGCGAGCTGGTCTTTAACCCGGTCAGCCAGGTGAAATTTGTGCACACCGTAATGGCGGGCTACGTGACCGGGGCCATGTTTATTATGGCGATCAGCGCCTGGTATTTACTGCGCGGACGGGAGCGCGATGTTGCATTACGCTCGTTTGCCATCGGTTCCGTCTTCGGTACTCTGGCGATTATCGGTACGCTGCAACTCGGAGACAGTTCTGCGTATGAAGTCGCGCAAGTACAACCGGTAAAACTGGCGGCAATGGAAGGGGAGTGGCAAACGGAACCTGCACCTGCACCGTTCCATGTAGTTGCCTGGCCGGAACAGGATCAAGAGCGTAACGCCTTTGCCATCAAAATTCCTGCGCTGCTAGGGATCCTCGCCACTCACTCATTAGATAAACCCGTGCCGGGTCTGAAGAATTTGATGGCTGAAACCTACCCACGCTTGCAACGCGGACGTATGGCCTGGCTGTTAATGCAGGAAATATCGCAAGGCAATCGTGAGCCGCATGTGTTGCAGGCATTCCGGGAGCTGGAAGGCGACCTTGGTTACGGCATGTTGCTCTCCCGCTATGCGCCGGATATGAACCATGTCACAGCTGCACAGTACCAGGCGGCGATGCGTGGCGCGATACCTCAGGTTGCGCCGGTATTCTGGAGTTTCCGCATCATGGTGGGCTGTGGTTCTCTGCTGCTACTGGTGATGCTGATTGCGCTTTTCCAGACGCTGCGTGGCAAAATCGACCAGCATCGCTGGGTACTGAAAATGGCGCTCTGGAGTTTGCCGCTGCCGTGGATTGCGATTGAAGCCGGGTGGTTTATGACCGAGTTTGGTCGTCAGCCGTGGGCGATACAGGACATCTTACCGACATACTCCGCGCACTCCGCCTTAACCACAGGACAACTGGCTTTCTCACTGATCATGATCGTAGGGCTTTACACCCTGTTCTTAATCGCCGAAGTCTACCTGATGCAGAAATATGCCCGTCTGGGGCCGAGCGCGATGCAGAGTGAACAACCGACGCAGCAACAGGGGTAAAGGAGAAAATCATGTTTGATTATGAAACATTGCGCTTCATCTGGTGGCTGCTGATTGGCGTGATCCTGGTGGTCTTTATGATCTCCGATGGATTTGACATGGGGATTGGCTGTTTGCTGCCGCTGGTGGCGCGTAATGATGATGAACGCCGGATAGTGATAAACAGCGTTGGCGCGCACTGGGAAGGCAATCAGGTCTGGTTAATCCTCGCAGGTGGGGCATTATTTGCCGCCTGGCCCAGAGTGTATGCAGCGGCGTTTTCCGGCTTTTATGTGGCGATGATTCTGGTGCTGTGCTCGTTGTTCTTCCGCCCGCTGGCCTTTGATTATCGCGGAAAAATCGCCGATGCACGCTGGCGTAAAATGTGGGATGCCGGACTGGTCATCGGCAGTCTGGTGCCGCCGGTAGTCTTCGGTATTGCCTTCGGCAACTTGCTGCTCGGCGTGCCGTTTGCCTTCACACCGCAATTACGCGTGGAATATCTCGGCAGTTTTTGGCAACTGCTGACGCCATTCCCTTTATTGTGCGGATTGCTCAGCCTTGGGATGGTGATTTTGCAAGGTGGCGTCTGGTTACAACTAAAAACTGTTGGTGTGATTCATCTGCGTTCACAGCTGGCGACCAAACGCGCCGCACTGCTGGTGATGCTGTGCTTTTTGCTGGCGGGTTACTGGCTGTGGGTCGGTATTGATGGCTTTGTACTGCTCGCCCAGGATGCTAACGGTCCTTCCAATCCGTTAATGAAACTGGTGGCAGTGCTACCTGGTGCCTGGATGAATAATTTCGTCGAATCGCCCGTTTTGTGGATCTTCCCGCTGCTGGGGTTCTTCTGCCCATTGCTGACGGTGATGGCGATTTATCGTGGTCGCCCGGGTTGGGGATTTTTGATGGCATCATTGATGCAATTTGGCGTGATTTTCACGGCAGGCATCACGCTGTTCCCTTTTGTCATGCCTTCGAGCGTAAGTCCGATCTCCAGCCTGACGTTGTGGGACAGCACTTCCAGCCAGCTGACGCTGAGCATTATGTTGGTAATCGTGCTGATATTTTTGCCCATTGTGTTGCTCTACACTTTCTGGAGCTACTACAAAATGTGGGGGCGCATGACGACAGAAACTCTCCGCCGTAACGAAAACGAGCTGTACTAAGGAGCAGGAACAATGTGGTATTTACTTTGGTTCGTCGGCATTTTGTTGATGTGTTCGCTCTCCACCCTTGTGTTGGTATGGCTGGACCCGCGTCTGAAAAGTTAACGAATGTAAGCCTGATGAGGCACATTAGCGTCGCATCAGGCAATCAATAATGTCGGATATGAAAAGCGGAAACATATCGATGAAAGCGATCTTGATCCCATTCTTATCTCTTCTGATTCCGTTCACCCCGCAATCTGCATTCGCTCAGAGTGAGCCGGAGCTGAAGCTGGAAAGTGTGGTGATTGTCAGTCGTCATGGTGTGCGTGCCCCAACCAAGGCCACGCAACTGATGCAGGATGTCACCCCAGACGCATGGCCAACATGGCCGGTAAAACTGGGGTGGCTGACACCGCGCGGTGGTGAGCTAATCGCTTATCTCGGGCATTACCAACGCCAGCGTCTGGTGGCTGACGGATTGCTGGCGAAAAAGGGCTGCCCGCAGCCTGGTCAGGTCGCGATTATTGCTGATGTCGACGAGCGTACCCGTAAAACAGGCGAAGCCTTCGCCGCCGGGCTGGCACCTGACTGCGCAATAACCGTACATACCCAGGCAGATACGTCCAGTCCCGATCCGTTATTTAATCCTCTAAAAACTGGCATTTGCCAACTGGATAACGCGAACGTGACTGACGCGATCCTCAGCAGGGCAGGAGGGTCAATTGCTGACTTTACCGGGCATCGGCAAACGGCGTTTCGCGAACTGGAACAGGTGCTTAATTTCCCACAATCAAACTTGTGCCTTAACCGTGAGAAACAGGACGAAAGCTGTTCATTAACGCAGGTATTACCATCGGAACTCAAGGTGAGCGCCGACAATGTCTCATTAACCGGTGCGGTAAGCCTGGCGTCAATGCTGACGGAGATATTTCTCCTGCAACAAGCACAGGGAATGCCGGAGCCGGGGTGGGGAAGGATCACCGATTCACACCAGTGGAACACCTTGCTAAGCCTGCATAACGCGCAGTTTTATTTGCTACAACGCACGCCAGAGGTTGCCCGCAGTCGCGCCACCCCGTTATTAGATTTGATCACGACGGCGTTGACGCCACATCCTCAGCAAAAGCAGGTGTATGGTGTGACATTACCCACTTCAGTGCTGTTTATCGCCGGACACGATACTAATCTGGCAAATCTCGGCGGCGCACTGGAGCTCAACTGGACGCTTCCCGGTCAGCCGGATAACACACCGCCAGGGGGTGAACTGGTGTTTGAACGCTGGCGTAGGCTAAGTGATAACAGCCATTGGATTCAGGTTTCGCTGGTCTTCCAGACTTTACAGCAGATGCGTGATAAAACGCCGCTATCATTAAATACGCCGCCCGGAGAGGTGAAACTGACCCTGGCAGGATGTGAAGAGCGAAACGTGCAGGGCATGTGTTCGTTGGCCGGTTTTACGCAAATCGTGAATGAAGCACGCATACCTGCGTGCAGTTTGTAATGCATAAAAAAAGAGCATTCAGTTACCTGAATGCTCTGAAGCTGATGACAAACGAAGAACTGTCTGATGCGTAGGCCGGAAAAGGCGTTCACGCCGCATCCGGCCACCTTACCTTCAGTTTTACTCTTTCTCGGAGTAACTATAACCGTAATAGTTATAGCCATAACTGTAAGCGGTGCTGGCGCGTTTAATCACACCATTGAGGATTGCGCCTTTAATATTAACGCCAGCCTGTTCCAGACGCTGCATTGACAAGCTCACCTCTTTGGCGGTGTTCAAGCCAAAACGCGCAACCAGCAGGCTGGTGCCGACAGAGCGCCCCACGACCGCAGCATCGCTCACCGCCAGCATCGGCGGCGTATCGACAATCACCAGATCGTAATGGTCGTTCGCCCATTCCAGTAATTGACGCATCCGATCGCGCATCAGCAGTTCAGACGGGTTAGGTGGCACCTGACCGCGAGTAATCACATCAAAGCCTCCTTTGCCAAAATGCTGGATCACTTTGTTGAGCTCATCTTTCCCTGCCAGATATTCCGACAAGCCATGTTCATTACTCACGGTAAACAGGTTATGCGAATAACCACGACGTAAGTCGGCATCAATAAATAACACTTTTTGATCGGACTGGGCGATCACCGCCGCCAGAGTTGAACTGACGAACGTTTTACCACTGTCTGGCGTCGCACCGGTGATCATCAGAATGTTATTCTCTGTCTCCATCATAGCGAAGTGCAGACTGGTTCGTAGCGCACGTACGGCTTCCACAGCAGAATCCGCCGGGTTATCCACCGCCAGGAAGGGGATATTTTTAGTACGATGGCGCTGCTGATTAGAAAATAAATTTTTCTTACGCAGACGGGTACGCTTATCCAGCCACTCGGACATCGGGATAGTGGCATAAACGCTGATGCCGTGCTCTTCCAGTTGTTCCGGTGCTTCTACACCACGACGCAACATCGCACGCGCCAGCACGGCACCCACCGAAATAAACAGGCCAAGAATAAAACCAAGCACCACATTCAACGCTTTTTTCGGTTTCACTGGCTGCGGCTGAGTGACTGCCGGGTCGATAATCCGCACGTTACCAATCGCACTGGATTTCGAAATACTCAACTCCTGCTGGCGGTTAAGTAATTGCAGATATACCGCACGGCCCGCTTCTACGTCACGGCTTAAACGCAATACTTCCTGTTGAGTGGAAGGCATTGCCGATACCCGCTTATTCAGGCGTTTGCGTTCTTGCTCCAGCGTCTGGCGTTTTTCCAGCAGCGCACGATAAGTTGGGTGATCTTTCTTATACAGCTGGGAGATCTCGGCCTCGCGGAAGGTCAGCTCATTGAGTTGATTATCAACGTTAACAATCTGCTCAAGAACGGCTTTGGCTTCCAGGTTAAGGTCAACCGAATCGCGCTGCTGGCGATAAACGTTGAGTTTTTCTTCCGCCTGGTCCAGCTCGCTGCGCACTTCTGGCAACTGGCGCTGTAAGAATTCAAGGCTTTGTGAATCCTGCGCCGCCTGGCGAGCGATATTCTGTTGCAAATAGTTGTTAGCGATGCTGTTCAGAATACGGGTAATCAACTGGGGATCATCACCGGTCATGGTAAGTTCCAGCATCCCGCTTTCTTTACTGCGTTCGCTAACGGTAAATGTTTCCTGCAACGCGTTAATCGCTTCCAGTTCGGTACGCTGGCTCAGGACAAACTGCGTTCCTGGTTTGGCCTTAATGTCCGCGATAGTCAGCGCAACGCCGTCTTTTTCCAGACGCTGGCCGACCATACCATTGACGGTGAACCCTTCACCTTCCAGCGTATAGTGGCCGTTTTCCCCAACTGTGAGTGTAAGTTGCTGATCCTGACCATTCAGTTGTGGGATATGCATCCAGCTGATCGCCAGCTCACCTGGTTTCTCTTTGGTTAATCTCGCCCAGCCGCGACCCACAATCGGAAAATACTTTTGCTCAACTATGTCGCGCAGATTCAGTTCAGCAATGGTTTTACCGAGAATCATGCGTGATTGCAGTAGTTGGATCTCCGGTGCTGACTCGGGCGATGAGTTAGGGATCATATCGCTCAGGCCGCTGAGAATGGCGTTGCCCTGTTTCTGCTCAACCTGGACCAGCGTATCTGCCTGATAAATTGGCGTGCTTAACAGCGAGTAAGCGACAGCGATCAGCGTGAACAACGCGGTTACGCTGATAATAAACTTACGGTGATCCCATAACTCGCCGACCAGACGAAGCAGATCGATCTCATTTTCCTGAGTGCTGCCTGGTGGCGTATTCATATTTTTAGTTGTCATCGTATTTTATAAACTCAAATTACCGGCTAAGGCGCTTCGCCCATTCCTGACTGGCGCGCTCCAACATGCCGTAAACATGTTCAAATGCGTCCTGGCTTTTACGATAGGGATCAGGGATCTCTTTCTGTTCCAGCCATTGCCCAAACAGCATTGTCTTCCCGCGGACCTCGGGAGCGATTGCGGTAACCTGAGCAATATGCTCTGACTCCATTGCCAGAATCAGATCGTAATTTCGTGCCATCTCAGCAGTGAGCTTACGTCCGGCATGTCCTTCAAGAGATACGCCATGATTAGCAGCAACATCTGCTGCTGTCGCATCTGCAGGGTGTTTTACCAGACCATGAACACCTGCTGATTTGACTTTTACGCCTGGCAGACGTTTACGCAGCAAGCGTTCGCCAATGGGCGAACGGCAAATGTTGCCGGTACAAACCACCAGGATTGAGTTAAATTTTAGTTGGGCCATGTTTGAATCCACCGTGAAGTCTCTGTCAGGTCATGCACCCCGGAAATCGTCGGTACCAGTAGAGAAATCACACGGTTCCAACGAGCCAGCGGCGCAGTAGTGACATAAACAATGTCGTAAGGTTCAAGCTGGAATTCCGTTCCGAGTATCATTGCCGATGCGTCCTTCGCATTCAGCTGATAAATATTGGCGATTTTGCCATTCTGCTTGTTTTGCGTTGCACGAATAACAAAAATCCCCGTCGCATCAGCGACATCCTGATTCATACCCTCAGCGTTACCCAGTGCTTCCGCCAGGGTCATACCGCTGCGGTCCATTTTCAACGTGCTCTGTTTACCCACTTCACCCATCACGAAGACTTTCAAATCATCGTTACGCGGAATAAATAAAATATCGCCCGGGTGCAGCAGTTTGTTCTGGCGCAAGTCGCCACGCTGCATCAGCGCATAGAGGTTCACTTTGGTCTTTACGCCATTCTGGGTGAGCACCACGTTGCGCCAGTCTGCATCTGCGGTCAGCCCCCCCGCGGCGTTAATCGCATCCATGATGGTCAGAGGAATATTGGTAATCGGCTGCTGACCAGATTTGCTGACTTCGCCGGTGACGTACGCTTTTTGCGAGCGGAACGCCGCGACGCTGACATCGACCTGCGGGCTTTCAATGACTGAATCCAGACGCGCTGTAATCTCGTTGCGTACCTGGGTAAGTGTTTTCCCGGCCACTTTCAGGCGACCAATATAAGGGTAGAAAATCGCACCATCGGCGTTAACCCAGTTGCCGGTATCACTGGCGCTACGGTATTGCCCTGCGGGGGTGGTTAGTTCCGGGTGATCCCAGACCGTCACCATCAACACATCCCCAATGCCGATACGATACTCATAGTTCGCGATTTGCTGCTCCAGCTCCGGGTTAGCCTGCGACATAATCGGTTTGGCGCGCAGCTGATCAATCAATCCTGGCGTGACGGGATAGATATTGACCATTTTGTCCAGGTCATACTGATTGTCAGGTAGTTCAATGACATCCTTGTTACTGGTCGATAAATTCTGACCAGGAACAAGGGTACATGCTGTCAAAGACAGAACAGCCAATGTCAGTACCGAAAACTTAAAAATGTTCTTTTTCATTGGTTTATATTTATCAGTCAATGTAATGTTATGAATTACGTCAGGTTATTGTCCAACCGGTACTTCTCGCTCTGCCGTCATTGGATAGAGCTGGTATTTACGTGACAGCATTTGTCCACCGTCACGCGTCAATGGTGTCCACGAAACCACCGCGCGGTTGCGGTTAGGTCCAATGGTCATCAAGTCGAACGGAATCGAGATATAAAACCCTTTACTAAAGCCGCCTTCGCCGTAGTCATCTTTAGATACGTTACTGATTGCCGCCCATACTCCTACTGCCACGCCGCTGTCAAAGCGTTTGGCGACGTCGATCGTTGCGCCTTTATCTTTTGCCAGATATTGCCCAACGCTAAGTTTCATCAGTACGCCATTGAGCGTCGGCGGGTTCCAGTAAGCCGTCACGAAACCTGTTGGCGTGGAATAATCGGTGAAGCGCATCATGTTGTCCCAGTCACGCTGCTTCACGTAGTTAACGTCCACCCCCAGCGCCCAGCTGGCATCGAGCGGGCGATAAAGCAGCTCGGAACCAACACCGGCATACATCGTTTCCAGATAACCGCCGTACACCTGGCCATAGAAACCGTTGCCTAAGTCGGCAAAATAGTTCGCCTGCAAGTTGTTGAGATAAACGTCATTGCGAACGTAGTCACGGATATGCGTGCGCACGCGGGGGAGGGTAGAGTCCGCGGGTAACAGCGAAGACTTAAACTTGTCGTAGTTGTTGTAAATATTGGTGAAAATACCGCCATCAAGCAGCAGGTGATCGGTAAACCAGTAGCGGGCGCTGGACATCAGCCCCAACTGGAACATATAGAAATCTTCCGGGCCGCCCAGTGACTGTGAAAGTGTTGGGTTGAAAGAGTAGCTAAAGCGATCTTCACGAATACGGTAGCCCCGACCAAAGGCAGAAAGATCTTCAGCTTCAACACGTTGTTGTTGCAGTGGCTCTGCTTTACCAGGCGCGGTACCGGCGAGCTGTTTGCGCAGGCTGGCTACGTCGGTTTCGGTCGTCACCATCGCCATATGCTCGCGCTTTTGCGTCACGCTAATCTTCTCAACGCCTTGCGGCAGGTTATTCACCAGAATCCGGTTGGCACGATCGACCGCTTCGCGAGAATCACGGTATTTGTATTGTTGACCAGACATATACAGCGTCTTATCGCGCAGCTGAATTTCCGGTGCTTCAAAACCTGCGTTGTACTTCAGCGCGGTAAGTTGGTTCGCTACTGTGGTGTACTGCAATCCTTCAGATTCCGGCGCAGGTTGATATGCCGGTTTTGGCGTATCGCGCAGGGCAGGGCGCAGATCGTTGAAATTGGTCCGTAACGTGAAGCCAAACATCAACGTGTTACCGCGTTCATAACTCAGGTTGAGATCTGCCCAGCTGGCAGCGCGATAAACTGCGCCGACGTTGAAATGGCTTGCCTGAGGCAGTTTGCCAGCGAAATCATTCTGGTAATTGTTGCCGTCGTATTCGAGTTTCAGACGCAGGGGATTCCACGGCGTTTGATACTCAATGCCGCCAAAGATGGAAGCCGGGCCACGAAAGATATCGCTAAAGCTGATATCGCCCGCATCGTGAGACTCTGCACGATGACAATATTTATCGCTCACCCGGCAAAACGGGTTGGTAATATTGCCCGCATTACCGGCGTAGCCCCATGCCATCCCGAGGGTGAAATCAAATGGCCCCGCTTGCTTGCTGGCCACCAAATATTCACCGTCAAACAGACCCGTACCAGCAATATCACGTTTACCAAACGCCACTTGCGGTAGCCAGTAACCTTCTTCCCACAGGCGAAGTTTAAAATCGAAAGATTTGTCTTTGTATGACTGATCGCCGCTGAAATCTTCCCACTGGCTATATTTGCGTGTGCGCACATCCGTATAACGAATGGTGCCTTCCAGCCATGGGAACAGCGCCACGGACGTGGAGTAGAAACGGTATTGATCGTTATCCCGGTAGTTGACGCTGAATTCACCTTCCGGTGCGATGCGCGCATTTGGCATCTGCAACAATCCTGTGCCGCCAAAGTCTGATTGCGACGACCCCAGCGGATCCGGGTAGGTTAATACTTCAGCATGACAGGCACTGGAGACGGCAATGGCCAGGCAGCTTAAAAGATAAGAGTTCTTCTTCATCAGTCAGGAACACGTTGCGTTAAAACAGACACAATCTGGTCATTTAAATCAGCATATTTTTCGGGCAGTACATGCGCAGAAAAGCCCAACCAAAGCTGGCTGCCAGGCGGTGGTTCCACATGTCTTTTATTCCACAGGGCAACAGGGGCGACGACAGTCTCACCCTCAGGCGTAATCACCATAACGTTATTCTTGTCCGCGCCTGCAAGGCGGGGGTGATCTTGCAGATAATCGGTAACGCTACGGCCTGCCTGCCAGGGCAATTGCCCAGCCCCAGAAACCGCACCCAGCAGAGTAATAGTCACCGGACGCTGTACGGTATAGAGCGTATAGTCCCCGACCAGCGGGGGATTGCTGTTCTCATCCACTCGTACAAAATCAGGGTCCAGTTTGACCGGTAAGCGACCAGTGATATTGAGATTGAGTAACTGCTGGCGCACGGATTTAATCGTTGCCACCACATCGTCGTCAGCTTCTGCTTCCCAGGAAGCAAGCTGTGCCAAGACATGTTGGTAGTCTTTAAGCGCTTTAGCTTTCGCCGCAGAGTCGGTCAGCAAGGCACCAGGCCACCAGAGGCGATCGCGCAGTTGCGGTTGTGTCACCAACTGGACAACATTTTCCACGGGGCCAACGGAAAGGGGCTGTTGTTCGCCAGGCAGATAAATAGTCACCGTTCCTTGCGCAAAGGCATGGGGTGTCATTACGTAAAGTACGCTGGCAATGAAATACGACTGTAATTTATTCATGGTGCGGGTTTAAGAAACGTCATTTCTACGGGAATAACCCCTGCGCCTAACATTTGCCGACTTTGACGAACCTGGCCAGTAGCCGAATCGACCCAGAATGTGTTTTGCCACTGTTTTTCTGGCAGCGTGGAAGTCACCTCTTCCTGCCAGACATTACACAGCACATCGCGACCCGCAATATTCAGCGTCTCTAATCCAGCAAAGGAAAAAGTGGAACTCAGGGTCGCAGAGCGAAAATGATTGTCTTCACTCCAGAGAATATCGCGCGTCCAGCGGCTGCCGTCTTTTATTGCCAGCGCGTTACGCAGAGGGTCCTGCCCGGAATTTGTCACTTCCAGCAGATTATTATTAAGTTTGACGGTTTTTAAAAGACGTCCATTGTGGGTAACCAGCATGGCGTTATCCTGGGATAACCATTTGCTTTGTTCTTGTTCTATATATCCCAGTACCACAAAGATTCGTTGCCCTTCATTAAGGCGTAAATACATCGTGGAATAAGGCAACGCCTGGATCTGCTGATCCGCTACGGTGATATCCTGATTATCGAAAAGGCTGGCGCGAAATGTATCGACCATACTTTGCTGGCTGTGTGTACATCCCGCAAGAAATAGTGCGAAAATCGATAAAATAAGAGGGCGCACCTTTAATCCTTGAAAGGTTAATTAAAAAAATGCAAATCTCTAAAGCCCGGTACGAATATCGCAACCGGGTATCATTTAACTTTAATTTTGACGCGTTAAAGCAGTATTAGCGCGTAGTGGACGTGGTGGTCGAGGTGTTATGAGAACCGCCATCGCCATTGTCATTTGCTGCAACTACTGCCAAAGTCGCCACACCAACAGCCGTTGCCACACCGACAACCGTCGCCGTGCCGACAGCGCCAGCAGCTACGCCACCGGTGGTAGCAGCAGTCGTAGTGGCACCAGTAGTGGTCGTTGTGGTGCCAGTAGTACCCGTCGTTGCCTCGGTCCCGTTTGCTACTTCTGGTGCAGCAAACGCAGCTGGCGTCGTCAACATGAAGGCCATAAGGATTGCAGAAAGCTTGTGTTTCATAACTTTTCCTTTATTCATCGCATGGACAATACGTACGCTTGAGATCAGGATTGTCTACTTTGAGTATAACATCCTTGTGAAATCTCCCTTTCCGCATACCGTCGGTACTATATACCGCGAGTGGGAAAGGCGCGCAGAGAGAAATATAAGATTGTTAACGATTTCCCTCTGGAAATACGACTTGTGAGCATAAGATAAATCTTAGAAAAATACAAATTAAAGATAAGAAAATTGTTAAGAAAGCTATTAACTATTGTTGGTGATATAGTTTCAAGCGGTACTATGATTGACTGTTAAGTAGCATTTATAACTATTAGGTGCAGAGATATTCGGCTAAATGGATTTGTTTTCCGGGGTGAAAGTAACTTTTGTTATAATGTGCGATGTTGACTATTGAGCTTTTTTAATAAAAACAGCCAGCTTTAAACAAGCTGCGTCATCTTAAGAGAGATAAACATTTGCCGCTGTTGGTCCGCGTAGGCCATTTACGCGGCAAAATTCCACGCGTAATCCTGGTATAAGCACTTCTGCGTCGCGGGGAGTGAATGCGGAAATATGGACCTGGACTTCTTTACGACCGTCGGAGGGGATAATGAATCCTTTGCCGCTTTTGCGATCAAAGGTTTTGACAATTCCTGTCATTTTACGGGACAAACAAATTCCTTACTGAAAATACTGCGCTGCACTATACGGGGTTAATAAAATAAAGCCAGCGATATTTAAGACCGCCGGACGGCTAAAATAAAAATTGCTTAATCTCAATTATCATGCGTTAATAGCTGCGTCGGTTTGAAAGACAGACAGCATACAAAGTAGTTTACTAAAGTAGTTCTCATTATCAGGCATTATCCCCTTCTTTTGAGTCTCTCTCCTGAACACTAAGTAGTTTCTGTATTAAAGCCCTGTTTGCCGAAAGGCCCAAAATGAAGGAAGTAAAATATGTCTAATAAAATGACTGGTTTAGTAAAATGGTTTAACGCAGATAAAGGTTTTGGCTTTATCACTCCTGATGATGGCAGCAAAGACGTTTTCGTCCATTTCACCGCCATCCAGAGCAATGAATTCCGCACGCTGAACGAAAATCAGAAAGTTGAATTTTCTATTGAGCAGGGGCAACGTGGTCCCGCGGCAGCGAACGTTGTTACGCTCTAAGGTTGCCGTTATTACTCAACATCTCCATTTCCGCTGTCCATGTTGTCATGGTTCACAGTACCGCACATCGGCATTCGATGTGACGGAGCGAAATCCTTTAGGGGCAAAGTGTATTTTTTGTAAATCGACGATGATCACCTTTGATAACGTCGCGCTGCAAATACGCACTGACCATGCGCCGCTGGATTTCACAAAATAAGATCAGGCTCCCTCGTGGAGCCTTTTTTATATCTGCCTTATTTTTCTTCAACGCTGTATGTATAGTAAGCGATAACCTGTTGATTATTGAATCTTTAGGGGAGATAGCTTATAACATTTCTTACCTGACCAGGGTACCGGGAACCAACACCTTACTGGCGTGTTGCTGTCTTTTAAGACCAGAAGAGGTTAACAGTGAATATTGAAGAGTTAAAAAAACAAGCCGAAACGGAAATCGCTGACTTTATCGCGCAAAAAATCGCCGAGCTGAACAAGAATACAGGGAAAGAAGTCTCTGAAATTCGCTTCACCGCACGAGAAAAAATGACCGGGCTTGAAAGCTATGATGTCAAAATCAAAATAATGTGATTTTGTGAACATCACCCCGTGCGAGGTGATGTTCCGCTTGTTGCTAATTTAGTGACCAATCATTGGCGCTTGCGGAATTAAGCGTCGGTACAATTCCTCCGGCACCGGGCTTTGCCATACTCCCGCATACATTGCGTAACCAATCACCGCAAACATAATCCCCAGAACCAGTAGCGTCATTAACCAGCCAGACAACGCAAAGGCTTTTTTATTTGCCGCAGGTTTTTGCAGTGAAAAGGTCAATGTTGAGGCTACCGGACATGACTCTACGCAAGTCATACAACCGGTACATTCCACGGTTCGTACCTGAATTAATTTATCGACCGGGATCCGCGATGGGCAATTTTTTGCGCATTTGCCACAGTCGATACAACTTTCGGCATTGCGACGAATCTTAAACGGCGACAATAGCGAAACCACGCCCATCAGCGCGCCATATGGGCAAAGATAACGACACCAGGCATGGCGAATAAACAGACTGACAATCAGCAAAACGGTCACGCTGATTAATGTCGCGGTCCCCATATGACGAAAGAAATCGAGCATTTTAACGTCCATCACCACGCTGTAGGGCGACAACATAAAATAGTGAATAGCCTGAGCGGGCATCAATAACGCGATATAGAGAAAAAAACTCAACAGCAAATACTTCACGCCGCGCAGAGGAATATCCAGACAGCGGGGAAGGACAAATTGCCGACCAAACAGTTTGTTACCGAGATCGCCGATGAATTCAGAAAGCGTACCAATCGGGCATAACCATGAACAAAAGGCCTTTTTTAGTAATAGACTGATGACGATAAAAGCGACCAATAACAGCATCGCGGCGGCGTGGACGGACGGTAACTGGCCTGTTGCAAGGCTATATTTCAGATTCATCAGACCGGCAATCGGTAGCCAGCCTTCGATGCCTCCTGGCCTGGCGACAAATGTCGTACTACCTGCCGTTTCGTAATAGCGCACCCAATACCAGAACGTGATGGCAATATAAATATTAATTGCCAACAGTAATAATTGCGTCGCTTTACGCCAGGTCGTGGCATTGCGCCAGTCATTCCACGGTAATTTGCCGCCCGTCGTACCTGGCCGCCGCTGCCAGCGGGTTCTTCTTTTCTCTGCCATGATTTTGCCAGTCCGTTAAGTTGCATACCAAATGCCACTATTCTAGTTGTTCTTAACTGGCTGATATTGATTCAAATCGCGTTCAGGTCTTTCTTATTCAACCATGCTTCCAGAGCGGCAACACTGCGTGTAATTTCTTCGTGTGGAAGGGGGGCAGATAATGGCTGCTGCTCCAGTTGTGCGCATAGCTGGCTGGCGCTACGCATTCCCAGACTCGAACAACTGCTTTTTAGCTGATGCGCAGCACGCTTTATTTTCTCGCTATCCTGACTGGCGCGGGCAATGTCGATGTCATCGAGAAGCGGCAGGGCATGTTGTTTAAATAATGTCAGCCATTCGTGGATCTTCTCCGTCCCCATCAACTGAGCATCTTCATTGAGTTGCGATACATCCAGCGGTTGATCGTTATTGACTTGCAGTTGAAGATAGTGCGCCAGTAACTGACCGAGTACTTCACGCGGCACCGGTTTAGGGATAATCCCGTGAAATAGCGAACTGGTACGCTGGCGCAACGTTTCGTCGATGACATGGGCGCTAAAGCCAATCAAAACCAGCGACGGATATTGCTGTACCAGTTGTCGGGCAAGGGTAATACCGTCGATATCCGGCAGATCAAAATCCACCAGTGCCCCAGCAAACGGTTCGCTATTTTGCAACGTCTCTATCGCGTGCGCGGCATTGCCAACAGCAACGACCTGCGCACCACTGTTGTTCAGCATCTCAACGGTAATTCGCTGGGTTAGCGGGTTATCTTCAATTAACAGCAAACGTAAACCGTCCAGATGCACCGCCTGATTGACTGTTTTTGGCACGGGTGCCGTGGCAATACGTAACGGCAAGCGTAAACAAAAACAGCTTCCAACCTCCGGCGTGCTGGTGGCGCTGAGTTCGCCGCCCATCGCCTGGGCCAGACGGCTACTGATAGTCAGCCCCAGCCCGGTGCCGCCGCGTTTGCCGCTAACCTGAACAAATGGCTGGAAGATTTCAGCCAGTTTCGAGGGATCAATACCGCAGCCGCTGTCTTCCACTTCGACCAGCCATTGTTCGCCATCAGTGCGACTACGCAGGATAATGTGCCCTTCGTCGGTGAAACGCAGGGCGTTGCTCAACAGGTTGGTTATAACCTGACGAATACGCCGCGGATCGCCCATTAACGCAGTCGGTACATCGTCGGCAATTTCAGTTACCAGGCGAAGCGGACGACCTTTCACCCGTCCGCTCATTAATTGCAGGGTACTTTCCAGCAGCGGGCGCGGTTCAAAGGGCTCATCGCTGACCGAAACATTCTTGCCGCCTGCTTCGATAGCCGAATAATCGAGAATATCGTTGAGGATGGTCAGCAACGATTCACCAGAGTCAGTAATTGCCCGCAAATCATCACGCTGGGCATTAAGTGCGGGGTTATCTGCCAGCAGTTGCGCGGTGCCGAGAATACCGTACAGCGGTGTGCGGATCTCATGGCTCATCGCCGCCAGAAACGCCGATTTTGCCTGGCTGGCTTTTTCTGCTTCCGCCCGTGCCTGTCGGTGTTCTATCACCAGCTCCTGCAATTCAGCTGTACGCGCTTTGACCTGCGCCGCCAGCTGTTCGCGGTGGCGATTCAGTGCATGAACACTGCTGCGAAACGCATCCATCAGCCGCCCGATGGTGTCCAGCTCCCGCACGCCAGCGGTTTCCGGGAAAGGGGAGTTGATATCACCGTCCAGCAGTCGTTGCAGCGCCTGCGTTTGTTCGGCAAGGGGACGCGTGACTGAGCGATAAACCACGCGCCAGAGGATCAGAATCAGTGCGCAAAGAGAAACTATCCCCAGCAATAACAGGCTGTATTGCCCGCGTGCACTGGCTTTTTCCAGATGCGCCAGGCCATGCTGATTACGCAGCTCAATGGTGTCGACCAGTTGACTGACTTCGCTACTAAACTGCGCGAACTGGGCGATGTTATTTTGGGCGAGAGTTTGCAGGTGATTGCTGATTTCACTGTCCTGCTGATACAGCGCCAGCAAATCGCTATATTGGCTAACGGTAGTTAACGTTGTCGCGACCTGTGCACGAACACCGGGATCTTCAATGCGTATTTGCCGACGTTGCAGAATTTTAACCGCATTATTGAGTTGCTTTTCCAGCGTTGGCGCATTTTTCTGGATCTGTTCCAGCCCCAGATTCATCACCATTTGCTGCACCCGCAGGGCGCTAAGGCGCAGTTCATTCATCTGGTTAACGTACTCAAGATCGATATCAATCAGCCGATCAAGTGCGTTTTCTGCGGCCTGACGCTGATGTTGTTCGATCAAATCGTAAATCCCGGCCTGGGTCGCTCCGGCAGAGGTTGCCGCATTATTCGCCTGACCTTGTGCCAGGCGTGCGATCTCATCGGCAGCAGCGACTATCTGCTGGCTGAGTTGCTGTTGTTGCTGGCGCAGTTGCAAACGCTGCCCCACCAGTTCCCCTTGTTGACGTAACGAACGGGAGATCTCCTGCTCCTGTTGTTCAATAGCGGTAGTGTCAAACCCTTGTTCCCGTAACGCTTGCAGCAATGCGTTAATCTTCAGGCTTTGTGCGGTGAGCATTCGCCCCTGCGCCTGCCACATCTTTTCGTTATCGGCACTGGTCAGGTTCTGGGCGGCGAAAAGTTCCCAGGCGCTGGCTTCGCTCAACTGGCGCGCCATATTCATGGTAGGAATCAATGCCTGAGTATTGTCTTTTTCCACCTGGCTGATAAAGCGCAGGTTGTACCATCCCACCAGGGTACTGGTCAGGGTTAACAGCGCCATCAGGGCAAAGCCCATCCAGAGTCTTCGGGTCAGGGTTAAATTCACGGTCAGTGTACTTAAGGTGAAAAAGGTTGAGTCGCAAAGCGGAATGCATCTAGCATAAAGCCTTATTATTGATGAGGCTATCATGCGCGTACTGCTATTGTTACTTCTTTCCCTTTTCATGTGGCCTGGTTTTTCGGCTGATAACTTGTTGCGCTGGCATGATGCGCAGCATTTCACGGTGCAAGCCTCTATGCCGCTTAAAGCCAAACGCGCATGGAAACTGTGCGCGCTTTATCCCAGCCTGAAAGATTCATACTGGTTATCGTTGAACTATGGTATGCAGGAGGCTGCTCGCCGCTACGGTGTGGATTTAAAAGTGCTGGAGGCAGGCGGCTACAGCCAGTTGGCTACCCAGCAAGCACAAATCGACCAGTGCAAACAGTGGGGTGCAGAGGCCATCTTGCTCGGAAGTAGCACGACGTCATTTCCCGACCTGCAAAAGCAGGTAGCAAGTCTTCCGGTGATCGAACTGGTAAATGCTATTGATGCTCCCCAGGTGAAAAGCCGCGTTGGTGTGCCGTGGTTTCAGATGGGCTATCAACCAGGGCGATATCTGGTGCAATGGAGTCACGGAAAACCACTGAACGTGCTGTTGATGCCCGGCCCCGATAACGCCGGGGGCAGTAAGGAGATGGTAGAGGGTTTCCGCGCCGCCATTGCCGGAAGCCCGGTGCGTATTGTCGATATTGCGCTCGGCGACAACGATATTGAAATCCAGCGTAACCTGTTGCAGGAGATGTTGGAGCGCCATCCAGAAATCGACGTTGTGGCCGGAACGGCGATTGCGGCAGAGGCGGCAATGGGTGAAGGGCGTAACCTGAAAACGCCGCTGACCGTGGTGTCATTTTATCTTTCACATCAGGTGTATCGCGGACTAAAGCGGGGAAGAGTGATCATGGCTGCCAGCGATCAAATGGTCTGGCAGGGGGAACTGGCGGTTGAGCAAGCGATCAGGCAATTACAGGGACTATCGGTGTCTGATAATGTCAGCCCACCGATTTTAGTCCTGACGCCGAAAAATGCCGACCGCGAACATATCCGCCGCTCGCTGTCACCAGGGGGATTTCGTCCGGTCTATTTTTATCAGCACACATCAGCGGCTAAGAAATAACCTTCGCCATGTTGTGTTACCAGTAAATCCGCGCTGAGTTTATGACGTAAACGACGAATTAACACATCGACGGTGCGCAGGTCGGGGTTTTCCACCCGGCGCGCAGAAAGCATACGCAGCAGACGTTCACGGCTGAGAATTTCGCCCGGATTGGTCACAAATGCCACCAACATTTCATACTCTGCGCGGGTTAGTTTAATCGGTTCGCCATCAAGCTCCAGCGTATGGCGCGACACATTCAGGCAATAACCGGCAAAGCGATAGCAGTTGTCCTGAGTGAGCGGTTGAGCTTGTCGCGCGAGGTCGATTCGCCAGAGCAGATTTTTCACCCGTACCACCAGTTCGCGCAGTTCCAGCGGTTTGGTGACGTAATCGTCTGCGCCCATTTCCAGCCCAACAATACGGTCAATCCGATCGCTGCGTCCGGTAACCAGAATAATACCCACCGTCGAACGTTCCCGCAGGGCGCGGGTTAACATCAGGCCATTTTCATCGGGCAAATTGATATCCAGCAGAATTAAATCCACTGGCTGGTTTTGCATAATTTCACGCAGCCCGGCACCGCTCGCCGTAACGGAAACCGTATACCCCTCCTGAGTGAAGTAGGTTTGTAATCGCGCCTGGGTAACCGGCTCATCTTCAACAATAACAATGTGATGTGGCATCAGAGAGTTTTACTCATTCTGTTCATATCTGTTCATATTCTGCCGTAAGCCGTTCATCCTGACCAGTGCCGCTGTTCATATTTGCTCATTAAGATCGCTTCACTAAACCATAATTTTACAGGGGCTATTATGCGGAAACTCTGGAACGCGTTACGCCGACCCAGTGCTCGTTGGTCGGTACTGGCGCTGGTCGCTATTGGGATTGTGATTGGCATTGCGCTGATTGTGTTACCTCACGTGGGGATCAAAGTCACCAGCACAACCGAATTTTGTGTCAGTTGCCACAGTATGCAACCGGTGTATGAAGAATATAAACAGTCGGTGCATTTCCAGAACGCCTCCGGCGTGCGAGCTGAATGCCATGACTGCCATATCCCGCCGGATATTCCAGGCATGGTGAAGCGTAAACTGGAAGCGAGCAACGACATCTACCAGACCTTTATTGCCCACTCCATTGATACACCTGAGAAATTCGAAGCCAAACGCGCGGAACTTGCCGAGCGTGAATGGGCGCGAATGAAAGAAAACAACTCGGCAACCTGCCGCTCCTGCCATAACTACGACGCGATGGATCATGCGAAGCAGCATCCTGAAGCGGCGCGTCAGATGAAGGTGGCAGCGAAAGATAATCAATCCTGCATCGACTGTCATAAAGGTATTGCCCACCAGTTACCTGATATGAGTAGTGGCTTCCGTAAGCAGTTCGATGAGCTGCGTGCCAGTGCTAATGATAGTGGTGACACGCTGTACTCCATTGATATTAAGCCAATTTATGCGGCGAAAGGCGATAAAGAAGCGTCTGGTTCTCTGCTGCCTGCTTCGGAAGTGAAAGTCCTTAAACGTGACGGCGACTGGCTGCAAATTGAAATCACTGGCTGGACGGAAAGCGCAGGACGTCAGCGTGTACTCACCCAGTTCCCTGGCAAACGCATCTTTGTTGCTTCGATTCGTGGCGATGTTCAGCAGCAGGTGAAAACGCTGGAGAAAACCACCGTTGCCGACACCAATACCGAGTGGAGCAAATTGCAGGCCACCGCGTGGATGAAGAAAGGCGACATGGTGAACGATATCAAACCGATCTGGGCTTATGCGGATTCGCTGTACAACGGCACCTGTAATCAATGCCACGGCGCACCGGAAATCGCCCACTTCGACGCTAATGGTTGGATTGGCACGCTCAACGGCATGATTGGCTTTACCAGCCTCGATAAACGTGAAGAACGCACCTTGCTGAAATATCTGCAAATGAATGCGTCTGATACCGCAGGTAAGGCTCACGGCGATAAGAAGGAAGAAAAATAATGAACAATAACGATCTCTTTCAGGCATCACGTCGACGTTTTCTGGCACAACTCGGCGGCTTAACTGTCGCCGGGATGCTGGGGCCGTCACTGTTAACGCCGCGCCGTGCGACTGCGGCGCAAGCGGCGACTGAGGCTGTCACCTCGAAAGAGGGCATTCTGACCGGGTCGCACTGGGGGGCTATCCGCGCGACGGTGAAGAATGGTCGCTTTGTGGCGGCAAAACCGTTCGAACTGGATAAATATCCGTCGAAAATGATCGCCGGATTGCCGGACCACGTACACAACGCGGCGCGTATTCGTTATCCGATGGTACGCGTGGACTGGCTACGTAAGCGCCATCTCAGCGACACCTCCCAGCGCGGTGATAACCGTTTTGTGCGCGTGAGCTGGGATGAAGCCCTCGACATGTTCTATGAAGAGCTGGAACGTGTGCAGAAAACGCACGGGCCGAGTGCCTTACTGACCGCCAGTGGTTGGCAGTCGACGGGGATGTTCCATAACGCGTCGGGGATGTTGGCGAAAGCGATTGCCTTACATGGTAATAGCGTTGGTACGGGTGGGGATTACTCGACCGGTGCTGCGCAGGTGATCCTGCCGCGTGTAGTTGGCTCTATGGAAGTGTATGAACAGCAAACCTCCTGGCCGCTGGTATTGCAGAACAGCAAAACCATTGTGCTGTGGGGCTCCGATTTGCTGAAAAACCAGCAAGCGAACTGGTGGTGCCCGGATCACGATGTTTATGAATATTACGCGCAGTTGAAAGCGAAAGTCGCCGCCGGTGAAATTCAGGTCATCAGCATCGATCCGGTTGTTACATCCACTCATGAGTATCTGGGACGCGAGCATGTGAAGCACATTGCGGTTAACCCGCAAACTGACGTGCCGCTGCAACTGGCGCTGGCGCATACGTTGTACAGCGAAAACCTGTACGACAAAAACTTCCTCGCTAACTACTGCGTGGGCTTTGAGCAGTTTCTGCCCTATCTGCTGGGCGAGAAAGACGGTCAGCCGAAAGATGCCGCATGGGCTGAAAAACTGACTGGCATTGATGCCGAAACCATTCGTGGACTGGCGCGGCAGATAGCGGCGAACAGAACGCAGATTATTGCTGGTTGGTGCGTACAGCGTATGCAGCACGGTGAACAGTGGGCGTGGATGATTGTGGTTCTGGCGGCGATGCTGGGGCAAATTGGCCTGCCGGGTGGTGGCTTCGGTTTTGGCTGGCACTATAACGGCGCAGGCACGCCGGGGCGTAAAGGCGTTATTCTGAGTGGTTTCTCCGGCTCTACGTCGATTCCACCTGTTCACGACAACAGCGACTACCAAGGCTATAGCAGCACTATTCCGATTGCCCGTTTTGTCGATGCGATCCTCGAACCGGGAAAAGTGATCAACTGGAATGGTAAATCGGTAAAACTGCCACCGCTGAAAATGTGTATTTTTGCCGGAACTAACCCGTTACATCGTCATCAGCAGATTAACCGCATTATCGAAGGCTGGCGCAAGCTGGAAACGGTTATCGCTATAGATAATCAGTGGACCTCAACCTGCCGCTTTGCCGATATCGTACTGCCTGCGACCACGCAGTTTGAGCGTAACGATCTCGACCAGTACGGTAACCACTCTAACCGTGGGATCATCGCCATGAAACAGGTGGTGCCGCCGCAGTTTGAGGCGCGCAACGACTTTGATATTTTCCGCGAGCTGTGCCGTCGCTTTAATCGTGAAGAAGCCTTTACCGAAGGGCTGGACGAAATGGGCTGGCTGAAACGCATCTGGCAGGAAGGTGTACAACAGGGCAAAGGACGCGGCGTTCATCTGCCAGCGTTTGATGACTTCTGGAATAAGAAAGAGTACGTCGAGTTTGACCATCCGCAGATGTTTGTTCGCCACCAGGCATTCCGCGAAGATCCGGATCTCGAACCGCTGGGCACGCCGAGTGGCCTGATTGAGATCTACTCGAAAACCATCGCTGATATGAACTACGACGATTGTCAGGGGCATCCGATGTGGTTTGAGAAAATCGAACGCTCCCACGGCGGGCCCGGCTCGCAGAAGTATCCGTTGCATCTGCAATCTGTGCATCCGGATTTCCGACTTCACTCGCAGTTATGTGAGTCAGAAACGCTGCGTCAGCAATATACGGTCGCGGGTAAAGAGCCAGTATTTATTAGCCCGCAGGATGCCAGTGCGCGCGGTATTCGTAACGGTGATGTGGTACGCGTCTTTAACGCTCGTGGTCAGGTCTTGGCTGGAGCAGTGGTTTCTGACCGCTATGCACCCGGCGTGGCACGAATTCACGAAGGGGCATGGTACGATCCAGATAAAGGCGGCGAGCCTGGTGCACTGTGTAAATACGGTAACCCCAACGTGTTGACCATCGACATCGGTACTTCGCAGCTGGCGCAGGCGACCAGTGCACATACCACGCTGGTGGAAATTGAGAAGTACAACGGAACAGTGGAACAAGTGACGGCGTTTAACGGCCCCGTTGAGATGGTGGCGCAGTGCGAATATGTTCCCGCGTCGCAGGTGAAATCATGACCACGCTGACAGCACAACAGATTGCCTGTGTCTACGCCTGGCTGGCGCAGTTGTTCTCCCGTGAGCTGGACGATGAACAACTAACGCAAATCGCCAGTGCGCAGATGGCTGAATGGTTTTCGTTGCTAAAAAGCGAACCGCCGCTCACTGCGGCGGTAAACGAGCTGGAAACTAAAATTGCCGCTCTGACAGTGCGTGACGACGCCCGTCTGGAACTGGCCGCTGACTTTTGCGGCCTGTTTCTGATGACCGACAAACAAGCGGCGCTGCCTTATGCATCGGCCTACAAACAGGACGAGCAAGAGATTAAACGCTTGTTAGTTGAGGCAGGGATGGAAACCAGCGGCAATTTCAACGAACCGGCAGATCATCTGGCGATCTATCTCGAGTTGTTGAGTCATCTGCATTTTTCGCTGGGAGAGGGGACCGTTCCTGCGCGAAGAATCGACAATCTGCGGCAAAAAACACTGACGGCGCTGCGACAATGGTTACCGGAGTTTGCGGCGTGTTGCCATCAGTATGATAGCTTTGGTTTTTACGCGGCACTAAGCCAGTTATTGCTGGCGTTAGTGGAGTGCGACAACCAAAACAGATAATGCCGTTTGTAGGCCAGATAAGACGCGTTGAGCGTCGCATTAGACATTAAGGCAGATCCGCCGGATGCGGCATGAACCTTATCCGGCCTACGGGGACAGTGCGCTTTGTAGGCCTGATAAGACGCGTTAAGCGTCGCATCAGGCAACAAACTCACGGATGAGCCACAAACCGGGAAAGCCGCTGGCGCAGCAAGCGGTTTTCCTGCTTCAGGTGCGCAATATCATCCATTAACGTCAGCGCCACCGCGATCCCCGGCCAGTCCAGAGCCAGTTCATGACGCAGGCGTACCGCACGTTGCACCACAATGGCGGCATGGTCGTCAAATACCCAGGTTGTTTCCAGGCGCTCTCGCGGTTCAACCACCCCCAAACCGACAATTTCATTCAATTCCTCTTCAGAGATGCCGGTATGTAGGCAAAATTCGGTAATAGTAAAAGTCACCGTAACATTAGCCATCATGCTTTCCCCCAATCTTTACGTGGTTCAAAAGACGACTGGGCGTCTGCCAGTTGCTGCCACAGCGCGGCCGTATTTTCATCCGGTTTCGGCGGCATCACGATTTTCAGTACCGCATACAGATCGCCGGTCTGTTTTTTGCTCACCAGGCCTTTGCCTTTAACGCGTAATCGTTGCCCGGCCTGACTGCCCGGCGGGATAGTTAGCAAAATGCTTTCTTTCAGTGTTGGAACGGTGACTTTAGCACCCAGCGCCGCTTCCCACGGGCTAACCGGCACCACAATTTCCAGATCCTGGCCGACAATATCAAACAATGGATGCGGCGCAATATGAATCACCAGCCACAAATCGCCATTTGGGCCGCCATTTTCGCCCGGCGTTCCCTGGCCTTTCAGGCGGATGCGTTGACCATTGCCGACGCCCGCCGGGATCTTCACATTCAGCGTTTTCGGGATTTCCTGTTCGATCATGCCAAAGGCGTTATAAACCGGCAGGTTATAGCTGATGGTACGCTTGTGCTCAGTAAGCGTTTCTTCCAGGAATACCGCCACTTCGATTTCAATATCGTGGCCGCGGGTGGCGGGGCGTTGACGGCTCTGGCGGGCATGCTGACCGAAAATTGACGAGAAGATATCGTCAAAATCTTCGGCGTTAAAACTCTGACCGTCGTCATGATGGAATTGACGGTTAAATTGCGGATCGTTGCGATGTTGCCACATCTGATCATACTCAGCGCGACGTTGTTCATCACTTAACACTTCCCAGGCTTCAGCGACCTCTTTGAAGCGGGCTTCGGCATCCGGTTCTTTGCTGACATCAGGATGGTATTTGCGGGCCAGTCGACGATAGGCGGTCTTGATTGTCTTGAGATCGTCCGTCGGTTTCACGCCCATGATGGCGTAATAATCCTTTAGTTCCATAGCGTTATCTCGCGTAAATCAACACAAATTGAAGGAACCCCTGTAAGGTAACTCCTATAAGTGTAGGGTAATCCTCAAAATTTCATATGCCAACACAGAATATGTTATTGAAATCATCGTGGAGAGGAGGTGGCGTCAAGATGGATTGCTGAGCATAGTTTAAACAGGTAAAAGGGTGAGCGATTTTTGATAGTTAAATCAGGCACTTTAAGCTTAACTAGGACGTCATTATTTATTAAATTTTATAGGCGCTATATATGGGTAGTAATATACATGGAGTAAGTTGCAGTGCTAATAATTATTTGAAAACAGCCTGGGCCGATATAAAAACCAGGCGCGAAGAAAATCAAAAATGTTCAATCACGCTTTTTGAACAAAAACTAGAGTGTTTTATGCGGTTGTACAATGAAATCATGCGGAAAGAAGAAAATATTTCATGCCTGGTGTGTGAATCACTAGAAACAGAATTAGAGGAAATGCAAAATGATAATGATTTATCTTCATTTATGAAAACATTACGTACTCATGATACAAACACTTATTCAGGGGATTCAGGAGGCATTACCTATACTATACAATATTTTCAAGAAAGAGAGCTTGTTAATATATCCTTGCCGGGTATGTTTTCACAGGCTATTGCAGGCTTTAAAAGTAGCTGTTGGTATAAATTTATAGCATATGTTGATATCTTAAATGAGTGTAATGATGTTTTTTCTGAGTATTGCTTTGATGATGATGAAATTACGAGTGTCCAGCCAAAACGGATAAATACGCCGGGAATATATGATTCAGTTACTGGTATTGATTTGTCTGGTATATCTTTTATTCAGAGTGAAATTAATCAAGCACATAAATTAAAATACGCGCCTGTAGATGGCGATGGATATTGTCTGTTAAGAGCCATACTGGTTATAAAACACGTTGATTATTCATGGGCGCTTGGTAGTCAAAAGACGCAAAAAGAAGTATACGACGAATTTATTAAAATTGTTGATAAACAAGTGATTGAGTCTTTTGTTGATGCAGCATTCTTTAATCTCAGGGAAGATATTAAGACATTATTTGGCGTTGATCTGCATTCTGATAACCAAATTCAGGATATGGGTAATTCTTTAGCGTCGAATTTTATTAAGTTTAAAAAAGAATTCATTGGTAGTTGCTTGAATGACGAAAGATGCATATTGCATTTACCCGAGTTTATATTTAATGATAACAAGGGTTCGCTTGTTTTAAATACCGACTCTCCGGAAAAGGTTAAAGCGGTGAAGAATTTCCTTGCTGTGCTTTCAGATAGCATTTGTTCATTGTTTATTGTTGCCTGTAATGTGGGATCAATCTCCTTGGGAAGTGAATCCTTTTCAACGGATGAAGATCTTGAGTATGGTTATTTAATGAATACTGGCAATCATTATGACGTTTACCTCCCTACTGAACTTTTTGCTCAGTCATACCAGTTAAACCATAAGGAAATGAAAGCGCAACTGGACTATTTAAATCGTTATGCCATCTAATGATAAAGACATGTGCTAAAATAGTTTTTATTAGTATCACATTCTCTTTTCATTAGTAAATATTGCCCCTGTATCGATAACGTCGGTGATATTCTATCTAGCCCATGGTGAAATCATCAACGGCGTACACGAGGCAGGGGCCAATCATGCATAGGTTGCGTCAAATCTTGCCTTTTTTTAATGACAAATATAGAAAAACAGGCACTCAACAAGCCATTTTGCGAACCTGTTCCCGGAAAAATGTCATATTTCTGTCACACTCTTTGGTGATTGATAACAAAAGAGGTGCCAGGAATGAACAAAACGCTAATCGCCGCAGCTGTGGCAGGGATAGTTTTACTCGCTTCAAATGCTCAGGCACAAACCGTACCGGAAGGCTATCAGTTGCAGCAAGTGCTCATGATGAGCCGCCATAACTTACGTGCGCCGCTGGCGAACAATGGCAGTGTGCTGGAACAATCCACACCGAATAAATGGCCAGAATGGGACGTCCCCGGTGGGCAGCTCACCACCAAAGGCGGTGTGCTGGAAGTGTATATGGGCCACTATATGCGTGAGTGGCTGGCAGAGCAGGGGATGGTGAATTCGGGGGAATGCCCGCCGCCGGACACCGTTTATGCCTATGCCAACAGCCTGCAACGTACCGTCGCGACCGCGCAGTTCTTTATTACCGGCGCATTCCCTGGGTGTGACATTCCAGTCCACCACCAGGAAAAAATGGGCACCATGGACCCAACCTTTAACCCTGTGATCACCGATGATTCCGCCGCATTCAGTGAACAGGCGGTGGCGGCAATGGAGAAAGAGCTCGGCAAACTCCAGCTTACCGACAGCTACAAGCTACTGGAAAAAATCGTTAACTATAAAGATTCTCCTGCCTGTAAAGAGAAGCAACAGTGTTCGCTTGTAGATGGCAAAAACACCTTTAGCGCGAAGTATCAACAAGAACCGGGCGTTTCCGGGCCGCTGAAAGTCGGCAACTCGCTGGTAGATGCGTTTACTTTGCAATACTACGAAGGTTTCCCGATGGATCAGGTGGCGTGGGGAGAAATCAAATCTGACCAACAGTGGAAAGTGTTGTCGAAGCTGAAAAACGGTTACCAGGATAGCCTGTTTACCTCACCGGAAGTGGCGCGCAATGTTGCGAAACCACTGGTCAGTTATATCGACAGAGTGCTGGTGACAGATCGCGCCAGTGCACCGAAAATCACGGTACTGGTTGGGCACGACTCAAACATTGCCTCTCTGTTAACGGCACTTGATTTCAAACCGTATCAGTTGCATGACCAGAACGAACGCACGCCGATTGGCGGCAAAATCGTTTTCCAGCGTTGGCATGACAGCAAAGCTAATCGCGATTTGATGAAAATTGAATATGTGTATCAGAGTTCGGAACAGTTGCGTAATGCCGACGCGTTAACGTTGCAGGCTCCGGCTCAGCGCGTGACGCTGGAATTAACCGGCTGCCCGATAGACGCTGATGGTTTCTGCCCAATGGATAAGTTTGATAGCGTGTTGAATGAAGCGGTGAAATAACAGAAAACTCCCCCGCGTGAAGCGGGGGAGTCGCTGGTTAAACGTTTTTACGTTCGATGGTCTGTTCGCCCCAAAAAAGCGAATCTTTATCGGTCTTAGCAAAGGCTTTGACTAACACTTCATCGCTACCTTCTTCCCAAATCTTTTCCGCCATTTTTTCGTCGTACCCGGCGACTTCGAAAATGGCCTCGGCTATTTCCGGCGACGTATTGCGCAGAGATGCCCATTCACCGACGTGATGAGCTTTCGCTTCTTGAGTTGGCATGCGTATCCTCCTGTTGAAGATTAGCCGTTAAGTTTAACTGCCAGACCTGCGACATATTCCCCTTGATAACGAGCAATAGACAGTTCTTCCTGGCTGGGCTGGCGTGAACCGTCACCGCCTGCGATGGTGGTTGCGCCGTACGGCGTACCGCCGCGAACCTGTGAAACGTCAAATAATTCCTGCGCTGCGTAGCCAATGGGGACAATCACCATGCCATGATGCGCAAGGGTCGTCCAGGTGGATGTGATGGTTTGTTCCTGACCACCGCCAGTACCTGTGGAGCTAAAGACGCTCGCCAGTTTGCCGTACAGCGCGCCGGAAGCCCACAGGCCGCCCGTCTGGTCGAGGAAGGTACGCATTTGACCGGACATGTTGCCAAAGCGGGTAGGTGTACCAAAAATGATGGCGTCGTAATCGGCCAGTTCTTGCGGGGTTGCAACCGGTGCAGTTTGTGTTTTACCGCCTGCTTTTTCGAATAATTGCGGCGGCATGGTTTCCGGTACACGCTTAACGACAACTTCTGCGCCATCCACTTTGCTTGCGCCTTCAGCGACTGCGCGCGCCATCGTTTCAATATGTCCGTACATGGAATAATAAAGCACCAGAACTTTAGCCATTTCTAACCACTCCTCGTGTTATCTCTATTCCGTAGCGATTCGCTACCACTTATTTAAAGATAAGACGTCCTTTTCAGAGTGCAAATTTCACAACCACTTATTTGATTTATAACAACTTTCACAAGCACGTAATTTTGTCGCAAAATGACACATTTTTATCTCATTGCGTTTTTTTAATCATAAGAGCGGCTTATGGATAATTATTGGAGATGATATCTATTCTCGCTAAGAAGCTGTTGCAGGATATTACTAAATGCGGGTCTGCCCGCGTCAGTTCACTAAGCTTAGTCCCACGTAGCGAAAATATGGCAGCCGCCATACGCCGCGTTAATTCTATGCAATATGATGTCTATACCCAGACGGAGGTCAGTAATGGCAAACCATCGAGGCGGTTCCGGCAATTTTGCAGAAGACCGCGAAAGAGCATCAGAAGCAGGTAAAAAAGGTGGACAGCACAGCGGGGGTAATTTCAAAAATGACCCGCAGCGCGCATCTGAAGCAGGTAAAAAAGGTGGCAAGAGCAGTCACGGTAAAAGCGACAACTAGCCGGGCTAATCAATGACGCATGCATTTTTGTCTGTAGCTCGTCAAAAAGCCATCACCGCTGGTTACCCCGGCGGTTGATACTGATGACAAATGTAAGCTTGCCTGATGCGCGGTGCTTATCAGGCCTACCAGAAGATTGCAATATATTGAATTTGCACTGTTTTGTAGGCCGGATAAGGCGTTCACGCCGCATCCGGCATGAACAATGCGCACGTTGTCAACAATCTGCACCGCCGGTAATCCCGGCGGTTTTCTGTTTATGGTTCCTGATGAACAACTTCTGGCGGAGGAACGTCAACCAACCTTCTGCTCAACAACGCATTGAGTAAAATCGCGCCAAAGGTTGCTGTACCGATCCCTCCCAACGTAAAACCGCCCAGCGTGAGAGCAAAATCACCCGCGCCCAGCACTAAGGTTACTGCGACCATAATCAAATTACCGTTCTGGCTTAAATCCACACGGTTTTGTACCCAGATCCGTGCGCCTGCGACGGCAATCAGCCCGAACACAACAATTGAAGCACCACCAATCACCGGTGCAGGAATGGTATGGATCAGCGCGCCAAATTTCGGCGAAAAGCCCAACAGCAAGGCGATGACGGCAGCAGCAACAAACACCAGCGTCGAGTAGACTTTGGTCACGGCCATCACACCGATATTTTCAGCATAGGTGGTTACGCCGCTACCGCCGACAGAGCCGGAAAGCATCGTTGCCAGCCCATCGCCTACGAATGCCCGCCCCATATACGGGTCCATATTGCGTCCGGTCATCCCGGCTACCGCCTTCAGATGACCTAAGTTTTCCGCCACCAGAATAACCGCCACGGGCGCAATCAGCATCATTGCCTGACCATTAAAACCAGGAGTGGAGATATGTGGCAGACCGAACCAGGCAGCATGGCTGACGAGAGTAAAATCGACGGCTTTTCCCAGCCCTAAAACGTTGGTCATCACGCCATACAGCAGACAGGCGACAATTAATCCTACGAGAATCAATAATCGCTGGATCATGCCACGGGTAAACACCGCCACCAGCCCAATACACAGCACCGTCATTACCGCCATCCAACTATCAAAGGCCGAAGCCGATACACTTTTCACTGCGATAGGCGCTAAGTTCAGGCCAATCGCCATCACCACCGCACCCGTCACAACCGGCGGCATTAGTCGTTCAATCCAGCGCGTACCGATTTTCATCACCACCAGGCCAATGACGGTATAAACCAGCCCACAGGCGATAATCCCGCCCAGCGCGATGCTGATATTCGGATTAATTCCCTGACCATTAAAGCCCGTCGCGGCGATCACCACGCCGACAAAAGCCGCGCTGGAACCGAGATAACTGGGGACGCGCCCGCCGGTAATAAAGAAAAACAGTAACGTGCCGATCCCCGACATTAAAATGGAAAGGTTGGGATCCAGCCCCATCAGAATCGGCATTAACACTGTCGCGCCAAACATTGCCACCGCGTGTTGAACACCCATCACTGCCGTTTGAGCAAACGGCAATCGTTCATCCGGCGCGACCACGCCGCTCTCTGTAGAGGTCGATTTTAACTGCCAGTGAGGAAAACCGAACATTGCCATCAGCTGTCTCCTTAAGGAGGTTAACAAGCAGGGCGCATTAGCGCGTGATAACTGCGATCGAACCACACCAGTCCGTAGGGAGTAGCGTGACGACGAATCGCCTCGATGGCGCAAAACAGGATGTCGTGGGTGCCGATGCTCACCACCTGGCTGATGCGGCAGTCAAATGAAACCAGTGCTTCTTCCAGTTGCGGGCATCCGGTTACGCCAGTCTGCCAGCGGGCGGCGGCAAAGCGGTGTTCCATGGGCGTTTTACCGCCAAAAAGGTTTGAAAGCGGCTCCTGCCCGGCGCTAAGTGTATTTACACACAGCGTTCGGTTTTCATTAAATACCGGCCAGACGGATGCCCCACGATTCAGGCACACCAGTAATGTGGGCGGTGTGTCGGTTACGCTACAGACGGCGCTGGCGGTGAAGCCAGCACGCCCGGCGGGACCGTCCGTGGTGATGATATTGACTGCCGCACCCATACAGGACATCGCATCGCGAAAGGTTTGTTGATCGACAATGTTCATAGTTTGCTCCTTACAACAGCCCGCAGGCTACTTCAAAGGACAGACGTGGCAGGCGCGCATAAAGCTTGCTGCTATCGCCATAGCCGATGTTAATCAGCAGGTTGCTTTTCAGCGAGCTACCCGCAAAAAAGGCGTCGTCCACGTGTTGACGGTCAAAACCCGACATCGGGCCGGTATCCAGCCCCAGCGCACGGCAGGCGACGATTAGATAGGCCGCCTGCATGGAACTGTTGCGAAACGCTGTTTCTTCGGCAAGTTGTGGGCTGGAGGTAAACCAACTGCGGGCATCGCCGTGAGGAAACAGCTGTGGTAACCGTTCATAAAATTCACTGTCCCAGGCGACGATCGCGGTGACGGGCGCGGTCAGGGTTTTTTGCAGATTGCCGCTGGAAAGCGCCGGGCGCAGACGTTCTTTTCCTTCTGCAGTGCGGATAAACACGATCCGTGCCGGAGAACAGTTAGCTGATGTCGGCCCCCATTTCATCAGGGCATAAATCTCCCGTAATGTCTCATCGCTGACGGGTGTCTCTCGCCAGCCGTTGTGAGTGTGGGCATCGGTGAACAGGGTGCTAAGCGCACCAGGGCTAACGGCTTCGTTCATAGCAATTCCTTACAGGGCGGCTTCACGGTGATGTAACAGGCTGGCAAGCCCGTTGAGTAACAGAGCATTAAACGTTTCGGGATCGGTCACGTTGCAGGCGTGTCCGCCATAGCGCATCACCATTTTCTGGCTATCGGGCAGGGCGGCATGAAGTTCACTGGAACAGGCTGATGGCACGAGCAGATCATCACTGGCGCAGATGATTTGCACCGGGCAGCGGATGCGATCCGTATGGCGACTAAAGTCAGCACGTTTGAGGGCGTTAAGTCGACGCAGTAAATTGTTTTTGCCCTGAAAATGCGCCAGTGCCAGCGCGTCCTCCGCTTCAAGGCGAGGGGCGCGGGCCGCCATCCAGTCGGCGGGGTAGAGGAACAACGGCTGCGCTTCCACCCATGCCTGCGCGCCGCCGCTATGCAGTAATCGTTCGCGAACCTGAAAACAGCGGCGGGTATGGGCGTTTATTCGTAGCCAGCCGTTAACGCTGACCAGTGCAGTGACCGATGCGGGATAATCCAGCGCCAGCTGCATTCCCACTAGCGCCCCGAGCGCATGGCCGATCACCGCATAACGCTCAATCCCCACACTCATCAGCGCCTGATGCAGTTCCTCTGCCATCTGCGCCAAACTGTAGTCTTCCGCCAGCGTATCTGGATTATTTCCGGTACCGCGCTGGTCGTAACAGACTACCTGATACTCCTGATCCAGCACCGCCAGTTGCGGTAACCAGTAACTGCCGCTACCGCCAAGACCCGAAATCAACACCACTACGGGCGCATCAGCATACGGGGGAGGTGAGAGTGAAAGTTTCATCGCGGCCTCACTTGGCGATATGCGCAATCGTGGCGATTTCCACCAGCGCGTCAGGCTTTACCAGTCCGCACTGAATGCAGAATCGCGCCGGTTTATCATCAGGGAAAAACTCGGCGTAGATTTCGTTAATCGCGGCGTAATTTTTCCAGTCGGTAATAAAGATGCTGTTGAAGGTCACATCCGCCATCGTGCCACCCGCCGTCTCGATGACCTTGCGGATGGTTTCCAGAACGTGGCGGGTTTGCGCCTTTGGGTCATCGGCAAACAGCACGTTATTATATTGATCAAAAGCCAGCGTACCGGAGACATACACCACGCCATCAGCCAGCGTGCCGGGAACGAAGGGAGCCAGCGGTGCGCTGCTGCCAGCGGGAATAATTACGGATTTTGACATCGTTAAACTCCTTAAGCGATACGAGCAAAGGACGTGGGAGAAAGTGCGTCGCAGAACGTTTCGACGTCGCTTACCCAGCCAAAAAAGGTTTCGATATTGAACAACGCTGCTTTCTGTGCAAATTCCGGCCCCGCCTGGTGTGTTGCGTCTTCCAGCACCACGCCGAAATACTCCAGAAAAAAGCCGTCGCGTAGCGTCGATTCGACGCAGACGTTGGTAGCGATGCCGGTGAAAACCAGATGGCGTATTCCGCGGCTGCGCAAAATGCTGTCCAGCTGCGTATTGAAGAAACCGCTGTAGCGCGGCTTCGGCAGCACAATATCGCCAGGCTGCGGCACCAGTTCATCTACCAGTTGATAATCCCAGGAGCCTTTCGCCAGCAATTTCCCCTGTAGTTGCGGCTGCTTACGCATGGTTTTCAGGGCGTTCGATTTATGAAAATTCGGTGAGCCGGGACCGCCAGCCTCGACATACTGTTCATCCCAGCCATTTTGAAACCAGATGATCAACATCCCTGCCGCTCGCGCTGCGGTCACGGCGGTTTGAATATTGGCAATGACCGGGCGAGTGGTTGAGACATCAAACCCGGCGAGATCTAAATAGCCACCTGGTGTGGCATAAGCGTTTTGCATATCCACCACGATCAGCGCACTTTGCTGCGGATCGAAGGTAATGGCTTCCGGTCGAGCGGTTAAGGTCGTCATCATGCCACCTCCTGAGTTAGCGCAGGGAGATGGGCGCGGCACTGCAACAGTGGTTGAATACGCTCGCCGAAGGTTTCGATTCCCGACAAAAAATCATCGAAAGTCAACAGCACGCCTTCGGCACCAGGCACGCTTGCGACTTCATCTAACATGCGCGCGACACTGGCGTAAGAACCGACTAACGTCCCCATATTGATGTTTACCGCCGAAGTGGGATCGGCCATCTGACGGACGTTGGTGTCAGTACCGGAGCGGGTATCTTTCTGACTTTGTTCGGTTAGCCAGCTTAACGCCTCTTCATCGGCACCCGCTTTATAGTGTTCCCATTTGGCGCGAGCGGCATCGTCGGTTTCGTCGGCAATCACCATAAACAACACATAAGAGCCAACGTCGCGCCCGGTTTGCTCTGCGGCCTGTTTCATCCGAGCGGCGGTCGGGGCGAAAGCCGTGGGCGTATTTACGCCTTTGCCGAAACAGAAGTTGAAATCGGCATACCGGGCGGAGAACGCCATGCCAGCGTCGCTTTGCCCGGCGCAGATCACTTTCATGGGTACACTCGGTTGCGGACTGACGCGACAATCATTCATGGTGAAAAAATCGCCTTTAAAATCGCTTTTCCCCGTGCCCCACAGGTCGCGCAGCACCTGAACATATTCGGTGAGATAGTCGTAACGACGGGAGAAATAGTCATCGCCAGGCCAGATACCCATCTGCTCATACTCGGGCTTTTGCCAGCCAGTCACGAGGTTGACGCCAAAACGCCCGCCAGAGATGGAGTCAATGGTTGCGGCCATACGGGCGACGATTGCCGGAGGTAACGTTAAGGTGGCGGCAGTGGCGTAAATCTGAATGCGCGAGGTGACGGCCGCCAGCCCCGCCATCAAGGTGAACGACTCAAGGTTGTGATCCCAGAACTCAGTTTTGCCGCCAAAGCCACGCAGTTTGATCATCGACAGGGCGAAGTCGAAATGGTAGTGCTCCGCTTTTTGCACAATGGCTTTATTCAGTTCAAAGGTCGGCATGTACTGCGGCGCGTGGGTCGAAATGAGCCAGCCGTTGTTGCCAATAGGTACGAATACGCCAATTTTCATCATCAACCTCTCTTCGTCTCGTAAAGTGAAAGTCAGACGGGGCGCTGCATCCTGCATATCCTTTTCAGCCGCGTAATGGTTTGTTTGCAAAGCGGATGCCAGTTTATAAAAAGTGAATGTTATTAATGTGTTAATGTTAAGTTGTCTAAAATATCTGGAAAAAAGTGGACTAAACGGTCAAAACAGTTGCACATAAAACATGCATCCGTGCGCGATGAGAGTGCAGAAGGTCGAGGCCGGGCAGGGGTTTTGCTATCCTGTTGCCAATCTACAAGAGGGGAGAGCGCATGACGCAAGGCGCAGTGAAAACAACGGGTAAACGTTCGCGCGCAGTGAGCGCGAAGAAAAAAGCGATTCTTAGCGCAGCACTGGACACTTTTTCGCAATTCGGTTTTCACGGCACAAGGCTGGAGCAGATCGCAGAGTTGGCAGGCGTTTCAAAAACCAATCTGCTGTATTACTTTCCGTCAAAAGAGGCGCTGTATATTGCCGTACTGCGGCAGATTCTCGATATCTGGCTGGCACCGTTAAAAGCGTTTCGTGAAGATTTCGCCCCGCTGGCGGCGATCAAAGAGTACATCCGTCTGAAGCTGGAAGTCTCACGCGATTATCCGCAGGCTTCGCGCCTGTTCTGTATGGAGATGCTGGCAGGCGCGCCGTTGTTAATGGATGAACTGACGGGCGATTTGAAGGCATTAATTGATGAGAAATCGGCGCTGATTGCCGGTTGGGTAAAAAGCGGCAAACTCGCGCCGATTGACCCGCAGCATTTGATTTTTATGATTTGGGCTTCCACTCAACATTACGCCGATTTCGCCCCTCAGGTGGAGGCGGTGACAGGCGCGACGTTGCGCGATGAGGTATTTTTCAATCAAACGGTTGAAAACGTGCAGCGGATTATTATTGAGGGGATTCGACCACGTTAATGATGCCGGAGGAGGTTATAGCATCCTCCGGCAACCTGCTTAACCGATCGTCATTAAACTGGCGTTACCGCCAGCGGCAGCGGTATTCACGCTCAGCGAGCGTTCGATATACAGCCGTTCCAGAAGGATATTGCTTTCGCCACGGGCAAAACCCTGCACTGAAACAATTGCACCATCCCGCGCGGCAACGGCTTCACACAATGCGCGAAGCTGATCCGAATCACCGTGGAAGATCACCGCATCAAATGGTTGAGCGGTTATATTTTCCGCTTTCGCCAGTTGAATACGTTCGCTGACTGCCGATGGCAATGCCTTCACTAACTGACGATGCAGCGTGTCATCCGGCCACAGTACCTGGCTGCCCACCGCCAGCACGGCGGCGAGCTGTGTCAGCGCATCCTGTTCATCATCCGCGATACACAATACGCGCTCACGCGGCAGCAGCGTCCAGGTGTTGCGTTCACCCGTCGGCCCTGGCAGCAATCGTTGTGTTCCTGCCTGCGCCAGCTCGCCATATTGCGTACATAACGCCTGCAATTCTGGACGATTTGCTGCCCATTCCCGCAGTGCATTCAGTGGCTGAGTCAATGCGGCTTTCAACTGCGCATCGACCGGATACTCTGCATCCTGACGCGCGAGCGTCACCGCCAGCGCACTTTCCGGGCGATTCGCCAGCAGACGATAGAGATAGAGCGGACCGCCTGCTTTCGGCCCGGTACCGGACAACCCTTCGCCGCCGAACGGCTGCACACCCACCACTGCGCCCACCATATTACGGTTAACATACAGGTTACCAACATGGGCCGAGCCAGTGACCTGGGCAATGGTTTCATCAATACGTGTATGAACGCCAAGCGTCAGACCATAACCGGAAGCGTTAATCTGCTCGATCAGCTCTGGGAGCTGGTTACGGTTGTAACGCACCACATGCAGCACCGGACCAAAGACCTCTTTTTGCAATTCGGCAAAGTCATCCAGTTCGATCAGCGTCGGGGCGACAAAGGTGCCGCTTTGCCATTCACGGGCATCTTCGCTGTTTTCCCGCACCGCCTGGAACACCGGACGGCCTTTGCTACGCATGGTCTGAATATGGCGCTCAATATTGGTCTTCGCTTCGCCATCAATCACCGGACCGATATCGGTGGTCAGGCGACCCGGATTACCCATCCGGCATTCGGCCATTGCGCCGCGCAGCATTTTCAGCGTGTGGTCGGCAATTTCATCTTGCAGACACAGCACGCGCAGTGCCGAACAACGCTGACCTGCACTGTCGAAGGCCGAGGCCAGTACATCCACGACGACCTGTTCGGTCAGGGCGGAGGAATCGACAATCATCGCGTTCATGCCGCCGGTTTCTGCGATGAGTGGAATTGGGCGGCCCTGAGCGTCCAGGCGGCTGGCGATATTGCGTTGCAGTAACGTAGCGACTTCGGTTGAGCCGGTAAACATCACCCCGCGTACGCGATCATCACCCGTCAGTTGTGCACCTACGGTTTCACCCTGACCGGGCAACAACTGCACCACGCCTGGCGGTACGCCCGCTTCCAGCAAAATGGCAATCCCTTGTGCGGCAATCAGCGGCGTTTGTTCTGCCGGTTTTGCCAGTACGCTGTTACCTGCCGCCAGTGCGGCAGCGATTTGCCCGGTGAAAATCGCCAGCGGGAAATTCCACGGGCTGATACACACCACAGGCCCTAATGGACGGTGGGTTTCGTTAGCGAAATCATCCCGCACCTGTCCGGCGTAGTAGTGGAGAAAATCGACCGCTTCGCGCACTTCGGCAATGGCGTTACTGAAGGTTTTTCCGGCTTCACGCACCAGAATACCAATCAGTTGCTGCATCTGGCTTTCCATCAGTACGGCAGCGCGATGCAAAATCGCCGCGCGTTCGGCCGGAGGCGTGGCAAACCAGATTGGCGCGTTATTAACTGCACTTTCCAGCGCCTGTTCTACTTCACGCGGCGTGGCTTCACGCACAAAGCCCACAATATCTTTCGGTTCCGCAGGGTTAATAACGGGCGACATCTCACCTGCCGCTACCGGTTGTTCCAGCATTGGCAAGGCCTGCCATTTTTGCAGTGCACTATTGAGCAGGGCAGAAGAGAGGGATGCCAGCCGGTGTTCGTTAGCGAGATCCAGCCCTGCCGAGTTGTCGCGCCCGTGACCGTAAAGATCGCGCGGCAGGGGAATTTTCGGATGGGGTAATCCAGTTTGCCCTTCCTGTTGTGCCAGTTGTTCTACAGCAGTGACCGGATCGGCGACCAGTTCATCCAGTGGCAAAGAGGTGTCGGCAATACGGTTAACAAACGAGGTGTTAGCACCGTTTTCCAGCAGGCGACGCACCAGATATGCCAGCAGTGTTTCATGGGTACCGACCGGAGCATAAATACGACACGGTCGGTTAAGTTTACCGTCGGCAACTTTCCCGGTGACCTGCTCATACAGTGGCTCGCCCATACCATGCAGGCACTGGAACTCGTACTGACCCGGATAGTAGTTTTGACCCGCCAGTTGATAAATTGCCGCCAGCGTATGGGCGTTGTGCGTTGCGAACTGCGGGTAGATTAGATTCGGCACCGCCAGCAGCTTTTTCGCACAGGCGAGATAAGAAACGTCGGTATACACCTTGCGGGTATAAACCGGATAACCTTCAAGGCCGTCCATTTGCGCACGTTTGATTTCACTATCCCAGTACGCGCCTTTCACCAGGCGAATCATCAGACGACGACGGCTGCGGGTGGCGAGATCAATCAGGTAATCGATCACCAGCGGGCAGCGTTTTTGATAAGCCTGAATAACAAAACCGATGCCGTTCCAGCCTGCCAGTTCAGGCTCGAAACAAAGCTTTTCCAACAGATCGAGGGAGATCTCCAGACGATCGGCCTCTTCGGCATCAATGTTAATACCAATATCGTACTGACGCGCCAGCAAGGTGAGTGATTTCAGACGCGGGTAAAGCTCTTCCATTACCCGATCGTACTGGGCGCGGCTGTAGCGCGGATGCAGCGCCGACAGCTTGATTGAAATGCCTGGACCTTCATAGATGCCACGACCATTGGAGGCTTTACCAATAGCGTGAATCGCCTGCTGGTAGGAAACCATATATGCCTGCGCGTCCGCTGCGGTCAGTGCGGCTTCGCCCAGCATATCGTAGGAGTAACGGAAACCTTTCTCTTCCAGCTTGCGGGCATTGGCTAACGCTTCCGCGATGGTTTCACCAGTGACGAACTGCTCGCCCATCAGACGCATCGCCATATCCACACCTTTGCGGATCAGCGGTTCGCCACTCTTACCGATAATGCGATTCAGCGAACGCGAGAGGCTGGCTTCGTTATGGGTAGAAACCAGTTTGCCGGTAAAGAGAAGCCCCCAGGTGGCGGCATTAACAAACAGCGACGGGCTACGACCAATATGTGACTGCCAGTTACCGTTGCTGATTTTGTCGCGTATTAACGCATCACGGGTGGCTTTGTCGGGAATACGCAATAGCGCTTCCGCCAGACACATCAGCGCCACGCCTTCCTGCGATGACAGCGAAAACTCCTGCAATAATCCCTGAACCATGCCTGCGCGACCACTGGCATTTTTTTGATTACGCAGTTTATCGGCCAGTTGATACGCCAGTTTATGCGCCTGTTCAGCAACCGGCTGCGGCAGGCGAGCTTGTTCCAGCAGCATAGAAACCGCTTCGGTTTCCGGGCGGCGATAGGCGGCGGTGATAGCCGCACGGGAAACCGACTGTGGCAAAATTTGCTCGGCAAAGTCGAGGAATGGCTGGTGTGGTTCCTCTGCCGGATTCGGTACTTCATCGCTCTCATTGGCCGCGCCAGAAAGCAGCGCAGGTAGCTCCGGCAGAGTATCGCTGTTTTCCAGTTGTTCAAGATAAGAAAAAATCGCCTGCTTAATTAACCAGTGCGGTGTGCGATCGATACGTGTCGCGGCAGACTTAATGCGTTCACGCGTCGCGTCGTCCAGCTTAACCCCCATGGTGGTGGTTCCCATGCCATTACTCCTGTTGTTCTGAAAGGTGCAACTTAACGTTATCGTGAAATATCCATGATGTTGCAACTTTGTGCAACCATGTTAAATGTGACCTGCGTAGCAAGCTTAAAAATGAATGAAATGTTAATAAAAGAAATCGATATGACAGGGATTAAAAAAATAACTCAGACTTTTTCTCTGCGGCAGTTAACATTTTTGAAAGGTGCAACCGCAAAAAATGTGAGGGAGTGCAACCTGATGAAAAATAGTATCGCTGAGCACTAAAATTTAATGTAAATGGTGTGTTAAATCGATTGTGAATAACCAGCGCTTCCGGCAGGATACGGTCGCCCTGGGAAAACATAAACTCTGTTACCCCGTTCCGGTGGCAGATATAACGGCAAGTTTCGACATTGCCGATAATAATTTTTTGGAGACTTTAGATGGCTATTAGCACACCGATGTTGGTGACATTCTGTGTCTATATTTTTGGCATGATATTGATTGGGTTCATCGCCTGGCGATCAACCAAAAACTTCGACGACTATATTCTTGGCGGTCGCAGCCTTGGGCCATTCGTGACGGCATTATCGGCAGGTGCGTCGGATATGAGCGGCTGGCTGTTAATGGGATTACCGGGTGCAGTCTTTCTTTCCGGGATTTCCGAAAGCTGGATCGCCATTGGCCTGACATTAGGCGCGTGGATTAACTGGAAGCTGGTGGCCGGGCGCTTGCGTGTGCATACCGAATACAATAATAACGCCTTAACATTGCCGGATTATTTTACCGGGCGTTTTGAAGATAAAAGCCGTATTTTGCGCATTATCTCCGCGCTGGTAATTTTGCTGTTCTTCACCATTTATTGTGCTTCGGGCATTGTGGCTGGCGCGCGTCTGTTTGAAAGCACCTTCGGCATGAGCTACGAAACGGCTCTGTGGGCGGGAGCTGCGGCGACGATCCTTTACACCTTTATTGGCGGCTTCCTTGCGGTGAGCTGGACTGACACTGTACAGGCCAGCCTGATGATTTTTGCCCTGATCCTGACGCCGGTTATCGTGATCATTAGCGTCGGTGGGTTTGGCGACTCGCTGGAAGTGATCAAACAAAAGAGCATTGAAAACGTGGATATGCTCAAAGGGTTGAATTTTGTCGCCATTATCTCGCTGATGGGCTGGGGGCTGGGTTACTTCGGTCAGCCGCATATTCTGGCGCGTTTTATGGCGGCGGATTCTCACCACAGCATTGTCCATGCGCGTCGTATCAGCATGACCTGGATGATCCTCTGTCTGGCAGGCGCGGTGGCGGTCGGTTTCTTCGGCATTGCATACTTTAACAATAATCCAGCGGTTGCCGGTGCGGTAAACCAGAACTCTGAGCGCGTGTTTATCGAACTGGCACAAATATTGTTTAACCCGTGGATTGCCGGGATTCTGTTGTCGGCGATTCTGGCGGCGGTGATGTCGACGTTAAGTTGCCAGCTGCTGGTGTGCTCCAGTGCGATTACCGAAGATCTGTACAAAGCATTTCTGCGTAAACATGCCAGCCAGAAAGAACTGGTGTGGGTAGGGCGTGTGATGGTGTTGGTGGTGGCGCTGGTGGCAATTGCGCTGGCGGCGAATCCGGAAAACCGTGTGCTGGGCTTAGTAAGCTACGCGTGGGCAGGCTTCGGTGCGGCGTTTGGTCCGGTGGTGCTGTTCTCAGTGATGTGGTCACGCATGACGCGTAACGGTGCACTGGCGGGGATGATCATTGGCGCGCTGACGGTTATTGTCTGGAAGCAGTTCGGCTGGCTGGGACTGTACGAAATTATTCCGGGCTTTATCTTCGGTAGCATTGGGATTGTGGTGTTTAGTTTACTGGGTAAAGCACCGTCAGCGGCGATGCAAAAACGCTTTGCTGACGCCGATGCGCACTATCATTCAGCGCCGCCGTCACGGTTGCAGGAAGGGTAAGGGAAGGCGTTTTACCGAAAATCCCACGTCATAATCAGAAGCAGGCAGAGGGCAATCAGTGATTGCCCTCTGCATTTTCTCTCAAAAAAAATTTACATTTCCTCATCATTATCACTACATTCCGCTTGTGTTTTTCTTCACCGTAATGATAATCGCTATCACTGCGATTTACTTTTCTTTGCATAGATTGACTCAGAAAAACGTTTAAGGGTGGGTGGCATGTTTGTTCCGTTTCTCATTATGTTGCGCGAAGGACTTGAAGCCGCGCTGATTGTCAGCCTGATTGCCAGCTATCTTAAGCGTACCCAGCGAGGTCGATGGATTGGTGTCATGTGGATTGGCGTGTTGCTAGCCGCTGCGTTGTGCCTGGGGCTGGGTATCTTCATTAATGAAACCACCGGCGAATTTCCGCAAAAAGAGCAGGAATTGTTCGAAGGTATCGTGGCGGTGATTGCCGTGGTGATCCTCACCTGGATGGTTTTCTGGATGCGTAAAGTGTCGCGCAACGTCAAAGTGCAACTGGAACAGGCAGTCGATAGCGCATTGCAGCGTGGGAATCATCATGGCTGGGCGCTGGTGATGATGGTCTTTTTTGCCGTTGCAAGGGAAGGACTGGAGTCGGTCTTTTTCCTGCTGGCGGCGTTTCAACAAGATGTCGGGATCTGGCCTCCGCTGGGTGCAATGCTCGGTCTTGCTACAGCCGTGGTGCTCGGCTTCCTGCTCTACTGGGGCGGTATTCGCCTCAATCTTGGCGCGTTTTTTAAATGGACCAGCCTGTTTATTCTCTTCGTCGCCGCAGGGCTGGCTGCTGGTGCTATTCGCGCGTTTCATGAAGCCGGGCTGTGGAACCACTTTCAGGAAATCGCCTTCGATATGAGCGCGGTGCTCTCAACTCACTCGCTGTTCGGTACGCTGATGGAAGGTATCTTTGGTTATCAGGAAGCGCCGAGCGTCAGCGAAGTCGCCGTCTGGTTTATTTATCTCATCCCGGCGCTGGTGGCATTTACTCTGCCGCCGCGCGCAGGGGCGACAGCGTCTCGCTCCGCGTAACGAAAATGACGCAAACTCTTGCTTAGTTACAACATACTTTAAAGGGATAGTCTCGTCATGACCATTAACTTCCGCCATAGTGCACTGCAATTAAGCGTGGCTGCGCTGTTCTCCTCTGCTTTTATGGCTAACGCTGCTGATGTTCCGCAGGTCAAAGTGACCGTGACGGATAAACAGTGCGAACCGATGACCATTACGGTTAACGCCGGGAAAACACAGTTCATTATTCAGAACCACAGCCAGAAGGCGCTGGAGTGGGAGATCCTCAAAGGCGTGATGGTGGTGGAAGAGCGGGAAAATATCGCCCCTGGTTTTAGCCAGAAAATGACGGCGAATTTACAGCCTGGCGAATACGATATGACCTGCGGTCTGCTGACTAACCCGAAAGGGAAGTTGATCGTTAAAGGTGAAGCAACGGCGGATGCGACGCAAAGTGATGCGCTGTTAAGTCTTGGTGGTGCAATTACTGCATATAAAGCGTATGTCATGGCGGAAACCACGCAGCTGGTGACCGACACCAAAGCATTTACCGACGCTATTAAAGCAGGCGATATCGAAAAAGCGAAAGCACTGTATGCGCCGACGCGCCAGCACTATGAGCGCATTGAACCGATTGCTGAGCTGTTCTCTGATCTGGATGGTAGCATTGACGCCCGTGAAGATGATTACGAGCAAAAAGCCGGCGATCCGAAATTCACCGGTTTCCACCGTCTGGAAAAAGCATTGTTTGGCGACAACACCACCAAAGGAATGGATCAGTATGCTGACCAGCTTTATACCGATGTGGTCGATTTACAAAAACGGATCAGTGAACTGGCTTTCCCACCTTCAAAAGTGGTCGGCGGCGCAGCCGGACTGATTGAGGAAGTGGCAGCCAGCAAAATCAGCGGTGAAGAAGATCGCTACAGCCACACCGATCTGTGGGACTTCCAGGCTAACGTTGAAGGCTCGCAGAAAATTGTCGATCTGCTGCGTCCGCAACTGCAAAAAGCCAACCCGGAACTGCTGGCAAAAGTCGATGCCAACTTCAAAAAGGTAGATACCATTCTGGCGAAATACCGAACCAAAGACGGTTATGAAACTTACGACAAGCTGACCGATGCCGACCGTAATGCGCTGAAAGGGCCGATTACTGCGCTGGCGGAAGATCTGGCGCAACTTCGTGGTGTGCTGGGACTGGATTAAGCGTTATGCAGTATGAAGATGAAAACGGCGTGAATGAACCGTCACGCCGACGTTTACTGAAAGGGATTGGCGCGCTGGCACTGGCAGGAAGTTGTCCGGTAGCGCATGCTCAAAAAACGCAAAGTGCGCCGGGGACGCTTTCACCGGATGCGCGCAGTGAAGCGCAGCCGTTTTATGGCGAACATCAGGCGGGTATTCTGACGCCGCAGCAGGCGGCAATGATGCTGGTGGCGTTTGATGTGCTTGCCAGCGATAAAGCTGATCTTGAGCGATTGTTTCGCTTGTTGACTCAGCGTTTTGCTTTTCTGACTCAGGGCGGAGCAGCACCAGAAACGCCAAATCCGCGCCTGCCACCACTCGATTCCGGCATTCTTGGCGGCTACATTGCGCCCGACAATCTCACCATCACGTTGTCAGTTGGTCACTCGTTGTTTGATGAACGGTTTGGTCTTGCGCCACAGATGCCGAAAAAGTTGCAGAAGATGACGCGTTTCCCCAACGACTCGCTGGATGCGGCGTTATGTCATGGTGATGTGTTGCTACAAATTTGCGCCAACACCCAGGACACGGTGATCCATGCGCTGCGCGATATCATCAAACATACGCCGGATTTGCTCAGTGTGCGCTGGAAGCGGGAAGGGTTTATTTCCGATCACGCAGCGCGTAGTAAAGGCAAAGAGACGCCGATTAATTTGCTGGGTTTCAAAGACGGCACTGCCAATCCCGATAGCCAGAATGATAAGTTGATGCAAAAAGTGGTGTGGGTAACGGCAGATCAGCAGGAGCCTGCGTGGACAATCGGTGGCAGCTACCAGGCGGTGCGTTTGATTCAGTTTCGAGTGGAATTTTGGGACAGAACGCCGCTGAAAGAACAGCAGACAATTTTTGGTCGCGATAAGCAAACCGGTGCGCCGCTGGGAATGCAGCATGAGCATGATGTTCCCGATTATGCCAGTGATCCGGAAGGGAAGGTGATCGCGCTGGACAGCCATATCCGGCTGGCGAATCCCCGCACGGCGGAGAGCGAGTCCAGCCTGATGCTGCGTCGTGGCTACAGTTATTCGTTGGGCGTCACCAATTCCGGGCAACTGGATATGGGGTTGCTGTTTGTCTGCTACCAACACGATCTGGAAAAGGGCTTCCTGACAGTACAAAAAAGGCTCAATGGTGAAGCGCTGGAGGAATACGTTAAACCCATCGGCGGCGGTTATTTTTTTGCGCTGCCGGGGGTGAAGGACGCGAGCGATTATCTCGGAAGCGCATTATTGCGGGTTTAATGTTTTTAGGCGTATAAGGCGTTTACGCCGTACCAGGCGTTCGTGCGCTCGTGCGCTGATGCCTGATGCGACGCTTGCGCGTCTTATCATGCCTACAATCGGTGCGGGTTTGGTAGGCAGGATAAGGCGGTCACGCCGCATCCGGCGTTCGTGCGTTGATGCCTGATGCGAATCCTGCTGAAAGCACACAGCTTTTTTCATCACTGTCATCACTCTGTCATCTTTCCAGTAGAAACTAATGTCACTGAAATGGTGTTTTATAGTTAAATATAAGTGAATATATTGTTGCAATGAATGCGAGATCTGTTGTAATTATTAAGTAGCAGCGGAAGTTCCCGGCAGTGATAGTCAGTCACTATGGAGATCGCGGATGGTAACGTCCTGTACTGGACAATGTTTTGTTAAGCAACGCTCCACCACTCGCGGAGATTTCTCCTCCGGTAGTCATCTCGTCACTTTGCATTTTCAACCTCAACCTTTCTTTTCATGTGTTACCGACGCCGTAAACGGTGCGCGTAGCCGTTTTTCGGCATTTTATCCAAAAGCAAACTATGGCTTACAAGGAAGCCAACCCTCTGATGTTCGTGCGCATAATCGCGCTGCCAACGGCGCGTGTGATGAATACAAACAACTCAAGGTGCTCTCCATGGGAAGACAAAAAGCAGTGATCAAAGCTCGTCGCGAGGCAAAACGTGTGCTGAGACGGGATTCGCGCAGCCATAAGCAGCGTGAAGAAGAATCGGTCACCTCGCTTGTGCAGATGAGCGGCGTAGAAGCCATTGGTATGGCCCGCGACAGTCGCGATACCTCGCCCATCCTCGCGCGAAATGAAGCGCAATTGCACTATCTGAAGGCTATTGAGAGTAAGCAGCTGATATTCGCCACCGGCGAAGCCGGGTGCGGAAAAACCTGGATCAGCGCAGCAAAAGCGGCAGAGGCCCTGATACATAAGGATGTCGACAGGATTATCGTCACCCGTCCAGTTCTGCAAGCCGATGAAGATCTTGGCTTCTTACCTGGAGATATCGCAGAAAAGTTTGCTCCCTATTTTCGTCCGGTCTACGACGTGCTGGTCCGGCGCTTAGGGGCTTCCTTTATGCAGTACTGCCTGCGACCGGAAATAGGGAAGGTGGAAATCGCGCCGTTCGCCTATATGCGTGGACGTACCTTTGAAAATGCAGTCGTCATTCTTGACGAGGCGCAGAATGTGACTGCCGCGCAAATGAAAATGTTTTTAACCCGCCTCGGGGAGAACGTGACGGTTATCGTCAACGGTGATATCACGCAATGCGATTTGCCTCGCGGCGTGCGCTCCGGATTAAGTGACGCGCTGGAACGTTTCGAAGAAGATGAAATGGTCGGGATCGTCCGATTCGGTAAAGAGGATTGCGTACGTTCGGCACTTTGCCAACGTACGCTACATGCATACAGTTAAGTGTATTATCGGCGCAGAGCCCGGGCGAACCGGGCTTTGTTTTGGGTGTTTATGCCCGGACTAGCGCTTTTTCTGAAACAACCATTTTTATTTGCCCCTGGCTGGTGAAGTGTACGCTCATCCTGTGGCTTTTTTGTAGTTGCTGATAGAGCTCATCAGGTATTGCTAAGCTCTCTGCATATTCTTGCGGCGTATATTGGTAGGCTGCATGATGCTGCTGTTTTTGAAAACGCAGCTTATTGTACAGCGCCCAGACAATTAACACGACGGCATTCGCCACTGCCAGCAAAAAATAGAACTGAAGTCGGCTTCTGGCCTCACTTTGCCAGTAATAACCCGTCAGCAGATCCATGGTGAATAAGAATATGAACAAAGCAAATAATGTCCATAAGATGGTTGTGGCAACATAATCAACCATTAAACGTACTGGCGATTGTCGGGTCGTAATAATTAAATTGTTCATATTAACCTCTCAGAATCCCTCGATCGGGACTTACCCAACGGGCGCGTTGCTTTTTAGGCATCAACATGACTCGTGTAAATGATACCAATGTCGTTGCCAGGCTCAGCATCCAGAAAATAACCGGGAACCAAATAATCCAGAAAAGCGATGAAGTCAGATTATGCTCATAGCGATTCTCGATCATCAGGCTGACAATAAATTGCAGTAAACATAACGTACACAATAATATTCCGGCAGTATGTGTCGCAGCGATATGTGTCAATTCAATATTTAACGGTACACCTGCAAGTTGGACTGCGTAAATAATGAAACCGACCAGGCAGGTAAAGGCCCATATTGTCGTCAGACAGTATTCAAAAAACAGTGGCCACATTCGAAAGTTTTCTTTGCGCCATAGCCTTGTCATATTTTTGAGGAATACTTCTGCACCGCCCTGAGCCCAGCGCAGGCGCTGTTTCCACAGCCCTTTTAACGTTTCAGGCATTAATATCCAGCACAGCGCCCGTGGCTCGTAAAAAATCGTCCACTGATTCAACTGCAGCTTCCAGCTAATATCAATATCTTCGGTGATCATATCGTCACTCCAGTAACCCACTTCTGCCAGGGCGCTGCGACGAAATGCGGCAATAACACCAGAAACGGTAAATACGTTTCCATAGATACGCTGGGTTCGCTTGATCAAACCAATAATTGAGGAATACTCGCCAACCTGAATTTTACCCACCAGGGTAGAACGTGTTCGAATACGAGGATTACCGGTTACGGCACCCACACGCGGGTTGTACAACATCGGTTCCACAATATATGCCGCCGCATCGCGGTCTAATAACGCATCGCCATCAATGCACACCAGATATTCACTTTTCGCCGCGGCAGCTCCGGTTTTAAGCGCAATGGCTTTCCCCTGGTTTTGCGCCAGATGAATGACCCGCAGGTGGGGAATTTGTGCAGCCATGCGATCCAGGATGGCACGGGTTTTGTCTGTTGAACCGTCATTTACGGCAATAACTTCAATGTTCTCATAACGCTGTGCTAAAGCGGCGTGTATGGTTTCCTCAACGTTTTTCTCCTCATTAAAACAGGGAATGATAATGGAGATAGACGGATTATCTTTCAACTGGGGAGCTGGTGCGTTTTCTCCCCACGGCCAGTGGCGTTCACGATATACCCAGAAATAGACGCCGCCAACAATCCACATAATGGACATAAAAAACGGCCAGAAGAAAACGAACCTCATCATCAGTTCACCAGAGTGAAAGTACGCTACGCATAGGGGTATGCATAACACCAGACATAATATAAAAAACGATACGATGCGATTAATCATTTTTCGGATACCAGGCTGTTGAAAACTCAGGACGAATAACGTCTATTTCAGGTTGGTTATGCAGAAAATTGTCGGGATAATAACCATAGTTTTTCATTCCATTCAGTTGTAATAGGCTCATCCAGTGAGCGAGTTGTTGCGAAGAAATAGCCTGATGCTGACCATTTTTCTGCCAGTTTTGTGCCTGTAATTCTAAAATAGATTTGTCTTTAGCCTGAGGGATGTTTTTAATTTGATTGGTCAATTGTATTAACCATTGGTCAGCCGATTTTTCTGCGACACCTTCCATATAAGGCATAGCCATAATAGCGGTCCAGTCATAGCTTTTTAGGAAATCAGCATAATTCTGTGCAAACCAGGCTTCACTTTCAGGTTGTATTACCGGAAGTGCAAAAATATTTCGTGCAGTTTTAACATGTGGACCGCGAATGGCTTTTACGCGCGCACTAAGTTCTAAAGTGAAGTCAGTTAACGCACGACTTTTAAAGCGGGTCCACTGTTTAAATTGCTCCGGGTTTTGTCGAATTTCGCTCAGACTCCCGCTAAAGCCTGCTTGCTGATAAGCCGTGATAGCCGGTGCACTGGCATCTTCATAATCTGAAAGCAAAGCATCATCGTGGAACAATATGCCATCAAAAGCAGCATGTCCGGCAAGATCTTCATATAACATGCCAACTTGTGCTCTGACCCTGTCATCAAAAGGAGATAGACGGCGATATTGTTCAGGATGAATTTGTGCTTTTTTCTCCCCTGTTGGTAAATATTTTACTCGCGTTAATGTGGGATCTAAATCCCAGCTTAATACCGGCATCCACGCATAGATGTTTACACCTGAGCGGGTACGTAATTGCCAGGCAACCCGACTAAAAATATCTGCTTTCATTGGTAGCAAACGATTTGGAAACCAGACCTCTTTGACCAGCCCATCACCATCGGGATCAGCAAATGCCTGCAAATACACGGTTGATATTTGCATATCTTTCACCCGCTGAATTAGCACATCAATATTGCGATCCATTTGCTGGCGGTTTTCGTCATAAACGTAATCAAGATCGATATGCATTACCCGTTGTGATGATTTTTCCTGTACGGTAATAATTTGCTGGGCAAACTCTTTTAATGAGGGATTATTGGCGATTAATACTCGCGGAATGGAATCCAATTGTGACGCATTTGCCAAACCTGATTCAAGGGTGAAGAACATGTCATAACCGAGTTTTTTTAATTCCTCTATCGCTATGCCATTCGCTTCACCATAAGGCCAAACAAAAACGTGTGGATTTACCTTAGCCTTTGTACGCAGGTATTCCGTCATTTTTACAGCATCCAGACGCATTCTTTCCCGGTATTCTGCTGCGGTTTCATACCGTGCGTGGTCAGTAAAATATGCACGATTTACATATACAGGCAATAAGCTGCCGGTGGCATTAGCCTGAATACCGTAGTGAGAATTCCATGTATGAGAAGCGACCTCAACGAGCCGGGAACGCGCAACTTCTCGCACTTGTTGCCACGTGGCAAAATATTCTCGATCGACCATCTCATCGCCAAATTTTACTTGTTCATCCGCTGGCGTATCGACCCAACTGCCGACGGGGGCCCATACAGCAGGCCACTGGAAGGCCTGAAGAATTGGGAAGACGCGGGTATAAAAACTCTGGTAGCCGTCATCAAAAGTCAGCACTACTGCTTTTTCCGGTAGCGGTTTTCCTCCTCGATGTGCTTCACGAATTTGAGCAATACTGACCGGTTGATAACCGTTCTCGCGCAGCCAGGCAAATTGTTCACGCAGTGCTGATGTCCGCACTGACATAAAACGCTGGTCGGCAGCTTCGTCTTCAACGTTATGCCATGAAATCGCCACAAAACCATTATGCGGCCACGGTTGCTCGGCGAGTAAAGATTCGCGATCCTGTGGCGGTATAAATGATGTTCTTGACTGGCTAATGCACGCAGTGAGCATAATTATACTCACCAGCATCAGGAGATATTTATTTCCATTACGTAACATATTTATCCTTAAAATCTGAATGTCATATCGAATTCAACGTATAAGTTGTGTTCTCTGTCACCGTCATAAGGTCGTTTTTCCCAGCGTAGCGTTGCGCCAGCATCAATCACGTCATTCCAGCTAATGCGTTGCCCGTAGCCGAGTTGGGTGACGACATCCGTGCCATAATGTTTTTGCCAGGAGGCACCAACACCTGCGCTGAAGATTTGCTCCCAGCTATTTTCATAGCTTCGCCATAACAAATGACTTGCCTCAAATGCCGGAACAATATCGAACATTTTTATAGGGTTGTAGTATGGGGTGTCGTGTTCTGTATTTTGTTCGTAATACAGATTGGGGAGGAAATCGACAATCAAATATGGTGAAGACCAGATGCGTTCCTGACCCTCAAGTGAGACTTCATGACGCTGATTACTGTCAGAAAAATCAGTGAAAGCCCAAGAGACACCGTACTTACGCCGCTCATTTTGATACCAGCGAACATAAGCCTGTGCACTGTTGCCTGTAACACCATTTTTCATTGCCCGTAATGGAACGCGGTGAGAGAGGCGTTCCAGTTGCGAACCAATACGCCAGTTATCATTAAAATCATACCAGCCAGACAGGCGCGCGCCGGGTTTATGCTCATGATTGAAAAAGCGTTCGGTGTACTCCGCCTCAAGCCAGATATTACGTGACCGCCACTCAACACCCGCAAGCCAGTCGCGAATAATCCCTTTTCCTTCGCTAAATTGTCCATCGGCATAACCGAATCCAGCAAAACCGCGCCAGTTATCATTCAGCGGTGGTGAATAAACGATGGTGGTTAAGTCGACATCATGTTTGCCACTATCCGGACCTTCGGCATCAATTCCTGTTGAACCAGCGATACGAAGCTCTGCAAGATTATGTACATCAACCGCACGTTTTAAACGTACAACGCCGGGATCTTGCGGTTCACGTTCGACAACATCGTGCGTTAAGACCGCTGCCTGCTGCCATTCTTGTAACGTTAATGCTGTCCAGGCTTGTTCAACCTCCAGATTAATATTACGTGGCTCGATCACTTCTGCTTTTTTTAATTCATTTTCTGCCGCACGAGGCCAACCGCGGGCTTGTAACACACTCGCGTAATCAATGCGCAGTCCCTGATTTCCTGGTGCGTTATAAGCAAGCTCTCTGGCTGTCATTTCAGCCTGAGGAAGATCATTACTATATTTTGCTACGGTTGAGAGAAACGAATGCCCCTGTAACCAGGTATCATTCGGGATGCTCGTAGGCGTGCCCATTAACCGAAGGAAAGGCGGCGAAGTATTAATGGTATGTTGGGTGACAGTTAGCGCGCCGGGATAATTTTCACTCTCCAGGTGGCTGTAAAAGAGATCCGCAAGTTCTTCATCGGATAAATCCGGGGCAATGGTCTCCTTGTGATAAAAGATCTCTGTCATTATTGACTGTGCTTTTTTTGGCTGATGTTCTTTGAGATAAGCCGACGCAACCCAATATTGCGCCCAGGGCGGAATAATTTGCCCCGTCTTTTTTAAACGCTGATAGTGAGAAATAACGTCTTTATAACGATCGCGAGTTAATAACGCGCCAAGATGATCAACCTGAATACGCTGGTACTGGGCAGTGCGGTCAGGGTTATCATGCCACAGAATTTCTAATGCAGCGTATTGGGCGAGGGCGCGATCGGCAATGGCATAACGTTCACTTTCACTGCGCGTAGGCATAAACGACAGTCTGACCAGTTCGGCATGAATATCAGCGCGAATATCTGGCGTTAAATTGGCATCGTCAATCGCGGCAGCAAGTTGATTATTCCGTAATGCCTGCACGTATTCTGTGGGATATTGTTGCGTTAAGGCATTTTCAGGTAATGACCCTGTCATCGCCCGTAATTCATCCTCATGCCGCCCCGCCAGTTTATAGATATAGGCTTCTGCGAGTAAATTAGCTTTGTCCGGTGCTCCAGAGTTAAGCTGCTTAAGTTTAACCAGCGCAGAATCATAGTGACCCGCATCTGCCAGGGTTAAAATTTGTCCCCGTTGATAATCCTTATTTTGCGACTCCAGAGAGAGTGCCTTTTGCCACAGTGTAAGCGAGTTTTGCCATTGTTGCAGGTTACGATAAGCGACGGCGACAGCTGCATAACCACGCGCTGGTAATTGCTGATGACGGTAGCGGTTGTAAACGGTAATAACCTGTTTATCTTGCCCGGCCCATAAGGCAATCTGTAACCAGTCAGCAATTTGGTTATTACTGAGTGCTGATTTTTGTGCAAACCATAACAAAGCTGGCTGAGTATTTCCCTTGCGAGCTTCGATAATCAATGCATCATAGGCATTATTAACAGCACTCTTCGCCGCGGGACTCGCTGCTAAAAATGCGGCAGTAAGAATTTTCAAAGCCCATTTGGTTTTCGGGCACCTTTTTCTGCTACTTGAATACATCCTGTATTACTCCATGTATTGCCAAAATCTCTCTCTGTATCTAATTACAGGTAACTGAAACGAAAGATATTTTTTATGCACATCATAATCCGTTATTAAACGCGGAAGAGAGACGTGAATTGTTGATGATGAGAAGAAGAAATGATGAGTAGAGTATCCATATAAAATCCTTTTCTCGCCCGAAAATCCATTCCAATGATGAGGAACTTCAGGAATACGGCATAAATTCCAATGCCTTTTTCAAAATAAATTAGGATTAAAATAATTAAATCAGTAAATTCCGATGCATGATATCGGATTTTTCGAAAGTCCTGATGAAATGCAGCGTTACTGTACTCACGGATTCAATTGTTATTCCTAATATATCTATGAATTAATGTTTTATAAGGATTTCCTTATAACCATTTATATGTATTTGCAAGCCTGTCTTGTCGCGAAGAATGTATAAAGCACTAAGGTAATAATAATTGCGGTCTGCAACTATCATCATTGGTATTGTTTGTGGTGGATTTTTATATTGACAACAGTACAGTTCTTATATCTATTAGTGACAGAAAGGGATCTACAACCTACAGATTGGTGTAGCTTTATGGAAAAAGACTATTTGGGAATTAGTAGTACTGTATTGGTGAGCTTATTGTTTGGGCTTGCATTCGTTTTGGTAAATAGTTGGTTTAATCAGCCAACCGTTGAGGAGGTTGTTCCACGATCAACCTATCTAATGGTTATGATTGCTTTATTTTTTATCGATACCGTTGCATTTATTTTCATGCAATTGTATTTCATTTATGATCGTGTGCAATTTTCAAACTGTATACTTAGTTTAGCGTTTCTGAGTTGTTTGATTTACTTTGTTAAAACTGTCATTATCATTCAGCAATTTATTGAGGGGCATTTGATAAGCAGCGTTGTACAAAATGATATTGCAATTTATTATTTGTTTCGTCAGATGAGTTTGTGCATGTTAATATTGCTAGCGCTGGTGAATAAAGTTAGTGAAAACAATAAGAAACGCTGTTTTTTTTCCAAAAAAATGACATTGTGTATAAGCCTATTTTTTATTTATGGGGGGGCGGCAGTTGCTCACATGCTAAGTAGTCATTATGATGACTACAGTTTACATATTGCCGAGTTAACAAATGAAAATGGTCAGGTAGTCTGGAAAACCTCATATGTTACCATAATAATTTTCATGTGGTTAATCTTGCTTTTGGTTAATCTATACTTTAATGGTTTACGCTGTGATATCTGGAATGGAGTATCAGTGATTGCTTTCTGTGCCGTGCTGTATAATATCTCTCTGTTATTTATGAGCAGGTATAGTGTGTCCACTTGGTATATTAGCCGCACTATTGAAGTAGTCAGTAAATTAACCGTTATGGTAATATTTATGTGCCATATTTTCAGTGCGCTACGAGTAACAAAGAACATTGCCCATCGCGATCCATTAACTAATATATTTAACAGGAATTATTTTTTCAATGAACTGAAGGCTCAATCAGCATCAGCCCAAAAAACGTCTTATTGTGTCATGATTATGGATATCGATCACTTTAAAAAAGTTAACGATACGTGGGGGCATCCGGTTGGCGATCAGGTGATAAAAACAGTGGTGAGCATCATTGGGAAAAGCATACGACCAAATGACCTTTTAGCACGCGTTGGCGGCGAAGAGTTTGGCGTCTTGCTGACGGAGACCGATACTGAAAGCGCGAAAGTTTTAGCCGAAAGGATAAGGGCAAATGTAGAGCGTTTGACAGGCGATAATCCTGAATACGCCATACCGCAAAAAGTGACGATTAGCATTGGCGCTGTGGTGACTCAGGGAAGTGCGTTAAATCCGAATGAAATCTATCGAATGGCTGATAATGCACTATATGAAGCGAAAGAAACCGGACGTAATAAGATAGTTGTAAAAGAGGCAGAAATTCTTATCAACTGCAAGGATGATGATTGAGTTTGTCGCCAGTTGTCGAACCCCGGTCGGGGCTTTTCATCCCCCGGTGTGTGCAATATACGAAAAAAAAGCCCGTACTTTCGTACGAGCTCTTCTTTAAAGATGGCGGTGAGGGGGGGATTGACTCGCTTCGCTCGCCCTGCGGGCAGCCCACTCACTGCGTTCACGGTCTGTCCAACTGGCTGTCGCCAGTTGTCGAACCCCTGTCGGGGCTTCTCATCCCCCCGGTGTGTGCAATATACGAAAAAAAAGCCCGTACTTTCGTACGAGCTCTTCTTTAAAGATGGCGGTGAGGGGGGGATTGACTCGCTTCGCTCGCCCTGCGGGCAGCCCACTCACTGCGTTCACGGTCTGTCCAACTGGCTGTCGCCAGTTGTCGAACCCCTGTCGGGGCTTCTCATCCCCCCGGTGTGTGCAATATACGAAAAAAAAGCCCGTACTTTCGTACGAGCTCTTCTTTAAAGATGGCGGTGAGGGGGGGATTCGAACCCCCGATACGTTGCCGTATACACACTTTCCAGGCGTGCTCCTTCAGCCACTCGGACACCTCACCAAATTGTCGTTCCTGTCTTGCTGGAACGGGCGCTAATTTAGGGAAATCATGACCTGAGGTCAACAAACTTTTTAAAAAAATCGCGCGTTTATTCAAACTTCAATCAATATGCAGTTTTAATAAGCGAAATCTGCTTTTTTTGCCACCGACCACGGATTTGTTATGCTGGTGGCCTTTGTAGATCATAACGATAAGTGCGAATAAATTTCGCGCAACGCTTTTCGGGAGTCAGTATGGACATCATCTTTTATCACCCAACGTTCGATACCCAATGGTGGATTGAGGCACTGCGCAAAGCGATTCCTCAGGCAAGAGTCAGAGCATGGAAAAGCGGAGATAATGACTCTGCTGATTATGCTTTAGTCTGGCATCCTCCAGTTGAAATGCTGGCAGGGCGCGATCTTAAAGCGGTGTTTGCACTCGGGGCCGGTGTTGATTCTATTTTGAGCAAGTTACAGGCACACCCTGAAATGCTGAAGCCTTCTGTTCCACTTTTTCGCCTGGAAGATACCGGTATGGGCGAGCAAATGCAGGAATATGCTGTCAGTCAGGTGCTGCATTGGTTTCGACGTTTTGACGATTACCGCATCCAGCAAAATAGTTCGCATTGGCAACCGTTGCCTGAATATCATCGGGAAGATTTTACCATCGGCATTTTGGGTGCAGGCGTACTGGGCAGTAAAGTTGCACAGAGTCTGCAAACCTGGCGCTTCCCGCTGCGTTGCTGGAGTCGAACCCGTAAATCGTGGCCTGGCGTGCAAAGCTTTGCCGGACGGGAAGAACTCTCTGCATTTCTGAGCCAATGTCGGGTATTGATTAATTTGTTACCGAATACACCTGAAACCGTCGGCATTATTAATCAACAATTACTCGAAAAATTACCGGATGGCGCGTATCTCCTCAACCTGGCGCGTGGTGTTCATGTCGTGGAAGATGACCTGCTCGCGGCGCTGGATAGCGGCAAAGTTAAAGGTGCAATGCTGGATGTTTTTAATCGCGAACCCTTACCGCCGGAAAGTCCGCTCTGGCAACATCCACGCGTGGCGATAACACCACATGTCGCCGCGATTACCCGTCCCGCTGAAGCTGTGGAGTACATTTCTCGCACCATTGCCCAGCTCGAAAAAGGGGAGAGGGTCTGCGGGCAAGTCGACCGCGCACGCGGCTACTAATAAAGCATCAGGTTTCCTGCTATCCTTGGCGGGAATTGAATACAGGAGAGAGTTATGTATCCCGTCGACCTTCATATGCATACCGTTGCTAGCACGCATGCATATAGCACATTGAGTGATTACATTGCCCAGGCCAAACAAAAGGGCATTAAACTTTTTGCGATCACCGATCATGGCCCGGATATGGAAGATGCGCCGCATCACTGGCACTTCATTAACATGCGTATCTGGCCGCGAGTGGTTGATGGGGTTGGGATCCTGCGCGGGATCGAAGCTAACATTAAAAATGTTGACGGTGAAATTGACTGCAGTGGCAAAATGTTTGATTCGCTGGATCTGATTATTGCCGGTTTTCATGAGCCGGTGTTTGCGCCGCATGACAAAGCGACCAATACGCAAGCGATGATCGCCACTATCGCCAGCGGCAATGTGCATATAATAAGCCATCCCGGAAATCCGAAATATGAAATAGATGTTAAAGCCGTTGCTGAAGCAGCTGCGAAACATCAGGTGGCGCTGGAAATCAATAATTCCTCATTTTTACACTCACGTAAGGGCAGTGAAGACAACTGTCGTGCGGTAGCCGCAGCGGTACGTGACGCTGGAGGTTGGGTGGCATTAGGCTCGGATTCTCACACCGCGTTTACCATGGGTGAATTTGAAGAGTGTCTTAAAATCCTCGACGCGGTAGATTTTCCGCCAGAGCGCATTTTGAATGTTTCTCCGCGCCGCTTACTGAACTTCCTTGAATCTCGTGGTATGGCACCGATTGCGGAATTTGCAGACCTTTAATTACTAGTAATGGAAATATATTAATGAACGAGTTTTCTATCCTCTGTCGTGTGCTGGGTTCGCTCTATTACCGCCAACCGCAAGATCCTTTACTGGTGCCGCTGTTTACCCTGATTCGTGAGGGGAAACTGGCTGCGAACTGGCCACTGGAGCAGGATGAGTTACTGACACGTTTACAGAAAAGCTGTGATATGGCGCAAGTCTCTGCCGAATACAATGCGTTGTTTATCGGCGATGAATGTGCTGTGCCGCCATATCGTAGCGCATGGGTTGAGGGCGCGACGGAAGCGGAAGTGCGCGCTTTTCTTTCCGAACGAGGGATGCCATTAGCGGATACGCCAGCCGATCACATCGGTACATTGCTGCTCGCGGCTTCCTGGCTGGAAGATCAGTCAACGGAAGATGAGAGCGAAGCACTGGAAACACTGTTCAGTGAGTATCTGTTACCCTGGTGTGGTGCGTTCCTTGGCAAAGTGGAGGCCCATGCAACTACGCCTTTCTGGCGCACCATGGCACCGCTAACCCGCGATGCTATTAGTGCAATGTGGGACGAGCTGGAAGAAGATTCTGAAGAGTAAATGTGATCTCCATCACTCATAACTGCAACAGATAATTTGTTGTTGCATAAAATGTGTGCTCGATCTCATTCATGGCCGCGTTTTCTGCTATCATGCGCGGCATGAACATACTTCTCTCTATTGCAATCACAACAGGCATTCTCTCCGGTATCTGGGGATGGGTGGCTGTTTCCCTGGGCTTACTAAGCTGGGCGGGCTTCCTGGGCTGTACGGCCTACTTTGCCTGCCCGCAAGGTGGGCTGAAAGGGCTGGCGATCTCCGCTGCAACCCTGCTTAGTGGCGTGGTGTGGGCGATGGTCATTATTTACGGTAGTGCACTGGCACCACATCTGGAAATTCTCGGTTATGTCATAACCGGTATTGTCGCGTTTCTGATGTGTATTCAGGCGAAACAGCTGCTGCTTTCATTTGTTCCGGGGACGTTTATAGGCGCATGCGCGACGTTTGCCGGGCAGGGTGACTGGAAACTGGTGTTACCTTCGCTGGCGCTTGGACTGGTATTTGGTTACGCAATGAAAAACAGCGGCTTGTGGCTGGCGGCGCGTAGTGCAAAGACGGCTCACCGTGAGCAGCAAATCAAAAATAAAGCGTGAGGGGCACTCACGCTTTCGCTTGAACAGTAAAATGCCGGATGATAATTCCGGCATTTTTATCTATCAGGATTCCGGTGGAACCGACATATGGCGGTATTTCACCAGAATGTCATTCTGCCGTTCTGCTTTGTTCTGCAAATCCCAAAGACCGCGGTCGATACCATCATTAATCAGGAAAATGACGCCTGTTTCGATAGCCGACATCAGGCACAGCATAACGGGTTCGTTCGAGGTGTAACCTACTTCCCCTTCCAGCAAGCGCTGGTAGTCAATAAAGCGGAAGACCCCCGCCTGAACTTCATAGGAAAGTATCGTCTTACTGGTGTTCACCGAGGAGAGGATCTCACCGGTACTCACATTGACGACACGCAGGTTCACGGCAATCTGATCGAGCTGGTAGTGCGTGTCGGCACCGATCCCAAAATATCTTGCCCCAACACCGCCCGATTTAACGTTGCTTTCATAACCGATAATCGAACCTTCAACCATGATATTTGCCGCCGTTAAAGATTGCAGCGGGATTCGGTTATTAATGGCAACCGTGCCGTTTTCTTGTGCTGCACGAATAATCTTGCGCTCGTTAAGCAGGTTTTGTAAGCCCTGGCGCTCCAGCGGTATAAACCAGCGAGAATCTTTCAATGCCGTGACCAGCATTGCCGTGGCGCTTTGCGGAACAGCAGTGGAGAAGTTACTTGCCGGGTAGGGTTTAAATTGCCCGGTTTCGTCCTGAATGTTGTATACCGAAACAAAGATCTTACCCGTCGGCGCTGGCAGATGGGTCAAATCTTTGTAGCTCTGAGCACGAGGCATTAATGTCGGTCTGGCGGCTTCTTTAGGCGGGGCGGTTAAGCATCCGCTCAGTAACATGACGGCAACCAAAAGAAATAAGCGCTGCATGATTATTTTCCTTATGAAGCTGGGGCTTAAAAATCGGTTGAGTTATTTTGTAAACCCGAAACCTGGATGGTCGAGGTTTGTCCGGTTTTGCGATCCGTCACATTCAACTGCAATTGACCATCGCGGTTAGCGATATCGACAATATAATCGTTGGTCACCATGCGGCCCGGTTTACCGGTATTAATATTCGACAGTAGCCCACCTAAAATTTGTGACTGGATGGCCTGGGTAAAGTTATCTAACGCTGATGGCGTTTCAATACCAAAGTCATCGTTATAGCTCGGATCTTTATACGAGTTCTGTGCCTGGGCGCTATTTAATAAAAAAGCGCCATTATTTGGGTTACCACCAAAGTTTGGATTACGGAACTGGAAAGTCATGGTTCCAGCCCAACTTAAAGGCGAAATAAGCATGAGTAGAACTACTGCATGTTTGACACGCATTGCAGCCTCCGAACAATTTTTTATTTAGAATTCATCATGCGCCAAATCGCCCGTACTCAATAACGCCTGATTTATCTGGCGACGATTTAGTGCTTCTTCAGTTTGAATCAGTGCAAAGACGACAGTTTTTTCGAAGTCTCTTTTCAACGGGAATAAAAAAGTCTGGAAAATAACGTCCTGATTGACCGTTATTGTGATCCAACTTCCCCATCGTGCACTGGGCCTTTCATTAATCGTTAAGTTACCCGTATAGTCACTTTCCCATTTATCACTAAAGGCTCGGTAAAAATCATGGCCAATTGATGAAACAGTATGGTCAGTTAACAAGCCCGGGACTTCTACCTCAACGGCGTGAAGATTCCCTGCGGCGAACAGGAATTCTGCCGCCACAATCCAGCGTAAATAACGTTTCATGGCTTTATCGCCTGAGGTTATCGTTTGCCCAGGAAACCGCTTGTGTCCGGTTTTTTACGGCTATCTTCTTGAAAAGATTATAAAGATGCGTTTTAACCGTATTTTCGCTGATGAACAACGAACGAGCGATCTCGTTATTAGACGCGCCGATACGCAGCTTATTCAGGATCTCTTTTTCCCGATGAGTAAGGAGGGCTGATTCCGTGCTGTTATAACGATAGTTACCTGAATGCGTAATCAGGTAACTGGCAAGCTTTTGCGTAAAGTAGCATTCGCCGCGCAGGACGCCTTGCAACCCATTGACAACACGTTCTTGATCCTCCATGGCATAAAAAACGCCGTTGATATGAGGCCAGTTTTCAATGTCGCGGTACGGGTAATCTTCAGGCGTATTTAGCAACAATATTTTGATATTGTTGTTTTTCCTGCTCAAAGTATCCTGCCAATAATGGATAAGCTTTTTATCCGCTTCCATCATATCCAGAAGAATAATAGAGCCTGAAGATATATCGTCCAGAGAACGTTGAATATTATGTAATTTTCCTGTAATTGCCAGCGATTGTTTAAGGTGCTGCAAGAGAGCTGTCGCCTGCAAAGAAGGTTTAGTGATCAACAATAATGTATGACCATGGATACTATGGACTTCATTAAACATGATGAAACCCCGCTTTTTTTATTGATCGCACACCTGACAGCTGCCTCTAAAATAGAAGCACCAGAAGTACTGACAGATGTTGCACTGCTGTGTGTAGTAATAAATCAGCCCTAAATGGGTAAAATATAAAACTAATGGATTACATCTGATTTCAATCTAGCCATTACAAATCTTAAATCAAGTGTTAAACATGTAACTAAATGTAACTTGTTATATTAAAATGTTAATCTTAAGGTTTTATTAAGTTTAGAAATGATAGAAAAGTTGTACATTTGGTTTTTCTTGCACAATTTTAAAAAATCATACAAATGGTGCTAACTTGCTAATAATGCATATAAAAAATATTTCGGTGTAGTCCTTTCGTCATGTAAAACGTTCTTGTTTTTTCTCCACACCTCCGTGGACAATTTTTTACTGCAAAAAGACGAGGTTTGTCACGGCTTGTGCGCAAGACATATCGCAGCAATCAGCGACGGGCAAGAAGAATGACTGTCTGGTGATTTTTGATTGCGGAAAACCGAAATTTAAAAGAAAACAAAATATTTTTTTGCGTAGATAACAGCGTATTTACGTGGGTTTTAATACTTTGGTATGAACAAAAAAAGAAAAATACAACGCGCGGGTGAGTTATTAAAAATATTTCCGCAGACATACTTTCCATCGTAACGCGGCGTTAACAAAATACAGGTTGCGTTAACAACTAAGTTGAAATGATTTAATTTCTTAAATGTACGACCAGGTCCAGGGTGACAACATGAAAAACAAATTGTTATTTATGATGTTAACAATACTGGGTGCGCCTGGGATTGCAGCCGCAGCAGGTTATGATTTAGCTAATTCAGAATATAACTTCGCGGTAAATGAATTGAGTAAGTCTTCATTTAATCAGGCAGCCATAATTGGTCAAGCTGGGACTAATAATAGTGCTCAGTTACGGCAGGGAGGCTCAAAACTTTTGGCGGTTGTTGCGCAAGAAGGTAGTAGCAACCGGGCAAAGATTGACCAGACAGGAGATTATAACCTTGCATATATTGATCAGGCGGGCAATGCCAACGATGCCAGTATTTCGCAAGGTGCTTATGGTAATACTGCGATGATTATCCAGAAAGGTTCTGGTAATAAAGCAAATATTACACAGTATGGTACTCAAAAAACGGCAATTGTAGTGCAGAGACAGTCGCAAATGGCTATTCGCGTGACACAACGTTAATTTCCATTCGACTTTTAAATCAATCCGATGGGGGTTTTACATGAAACTTTTAAAAGTAGCAGCAATTGCAGCAATCGTATTCTCTGGTAGCGCTCTGGCAGGTGTTGTTCCTCAGTACGGCGGCGGCGGTAACCACGGTGGTGGCGGTAATAATAGCGGCCCAAATTCAGAGCTGAACATTTACCAGTACGGTGGCGGTAACTCTGCACTTGCTCTGCAAACTGATGCCCGTAACTCTGACTTGACTATTACCCAGCATGGCGGTGGTAACGGTGCAGATGTTGGTCAGGGCTCAGATGACAGCTCAATCGATCTGACTCAGCGTGGCTTCGGTAACAGCGCCACTCTTGATCAGTGGAATGGTAAAGATTCTACTATGACTGTTAAACAGTTCGGTGGCGGTAACGGTGCTGCTGTTGACCAGACTGCATCTAACTCCAGCGTTAACGTCACTCAGGTTGGCTTTGGTAACAACGCGACCGCTCATCAGTACTAATACATCCTCTGTATTAAAGAAACAGGGCGCAAGCCCTGTTTTTTTTCGGGAGAAGAATATGAATGCGTTATTACTCCTTGCGGCACTTTCCAGTCAGATAACCTTTAATACGACCCAGCAAGGGGATATGTACACCATTATTCCTGAAGTCACTCTTACTCAATCTTGTCTGTGCAGAGTACAAATATTGTCCCTGCGCGAAGGCAGTTCAGGGCAAAGTCAGACGAAGCAAGAAAAGACCCTCTCATTGCCTGCTAATCAACCCATTGCTTTGACGAAGTTGAGTTTAAATATTTCCCCGGACGATCGGGTGAAAATAGTTGTTACTGTTTCTGATGGACAGTCACTTCATTTATCACAACAATGGCCGCCCTCTTCAGAAAAGTCTTAATTTGTTGAAATATCGAGCATAAGATGAATCTGGAGAGAATGGTCTGCTGCGGATCAGCCAACCTGAAAGTATGGATAACACAACCCTCAAGGATGACTAATCATTGAGGAAATAGAATAAATGTTCAGACCTTTTTTAAACTCTCTTATGCTCGGCAGTTTGTTTTTTCCTTTTATTGCCATCGCAGGAAGCACCGCGCAAGGGGGCGTGATCCATTTTTATGGCCAAATTGTGGAACCGGCATGTGACGTCAGCACCCAGTCATCACCCGTAGAAATGAACTGCCCACAGAATGGCTCTGTTCCGGGCAGAACCTATTCCAGCAAAGCGTTAATGAGCGGCAATGTCAAAAACGCGCAAATAGCCTCAGTAAAAGTGCAGTATCTTGATAAACAGAAAAAGCTGGCTGTAATGAACATCGAATATAACTAAGTTTCTGAACAACTCACCTTGCTGAGCAGAAAAATGCGATTTAACCAAAAAGCCTGCTGTACACTTAAGAAACAAGAAGGTGTAAGGAGGCGTTATGAAAACGCGTATTCATGTTGTGCAGGGTGATATTACCAAACTGGCCGTTGATGTGATTGTGAATGCGGCTAATCCGTCATTAATGGGAGGCGGCGGCGTCGATGGAGCCATTCATCGCGCAGCGGGTCCGGCCCTTCTGGATGCCTGTTTAAAAGTCAGGCAACAGCAGGGCGATTGCCCTACGGGGCATGCCGTTATTACGCTTGCAGGCGATCTTCCCGCTAAAGCCGTAGTGCACACCGTCGGGCCAGTCTGGCGTGGTGGTGAACAAAACGAAGACCAGCTTTTGCAGGATGCCTATCTCAATAGCCTACGACTGGTGGCGGCAAACAGCTATACGTCAGTGGCTTTTCCTGCAATTAGTACTGGGGTTTATGGTTACCCTCGTGCGGCAGCGGCTGAAATCGCAGTAAAAACCGTTTCAGAATTTATTACCCGTCACGCTTTACCCGAACAGGTATACTTTGTCTGTTATGATGAAGAAAACGCCCACCTCTACGAAAGACTCCTTACCCAACAAGGAGATGAATGATTTGCCCCGGCTGGCGAGCGCGGTGCTGCCACTGTGTTCGCAACATCCCGGTCAGTGTGGCCTTTTCCCTCTGGAGAAAAGTCTGGATGCGTTTGCCGCCCGGTATCGTCTGGCCGAAATGGCAGAGCATACGCTGGATGTTCAGTATTACATCTGGCAGGACGATATGTCGGGTCGGTTACTGTTTTCCGCCCTGTTAGCCGCAGCAAAGCGTGGCGTTCGCGTCCGTTTGTTGCTGGACGACAACAATACACCCGGACTTGACGACATTTTACGCTTGCTTGACAGTCATCCCCGCATTGAAGTCCGGCTTTTTAATCCTTTTTCGTTTCGACTGCTACGTCCGCTTGGTTATATCACCGACTTTTCCCGTCTCAATCGCCGTATGCACAATAAAAGTTTCACCGTCGATGGTGTGGTGACTCTGGTGGGGGGACGAAATATTGGTGATGCCTATTTTGGTGCAGGGGAAGAGCCACTTTTTTCGGATTTAGATGTCATGGCAATAGGACCAGTTGTAGAGGACGTTGCCGATGATTTCGCCCGCTACTGGTATTGTAAATCGGTTTCACCCTTACAGCAGGTGCTGGATGTCCCGGAAGGTGAAATGGCGGATCGCATCGAGTTACCCGCCTCCTGGCATGACGATGCCATGACGCATCGTTATTTACGCAAAATGGAATCCAGCCCGTTTATAAATCATCTGGTTGATGGAACGTTGCCGCTTATCTGGGCGAAAACACGTTTATTAAGTGATGATCCGGCGAAAGGGGAAGGCAAGGCAAAACGGCATTCACTGTTACCGCAGCGCCTGTTCGATATCATGGGCTCACCCAGTGAACGCATCGATATTATCTCTTCCTATTTTGTACCGACACGCGCAGGTGTGGCGCAACTCTTACGGATGGTGAGAAAAGGGGTAAAGATTGCGATCCTAACCAATTCTCTTGCCGCTAACGATGTTGCTGTCGTCCATGCCGGATACGCGCGCTGGCGCAAAAAATTGCTCCGCTACGGCGTGGAGTTATATGAACTCAAGCCGACGCGTGAACAAAGTAGTACGTTACACGATCGCGGCATAACCGGTAATTCCGGTGCCAGCCTGCATGCTAAAACCTTTAGCATCGATGGTAAAACGGTGTTTATTGGCTCTTTCAATTTCGATCCACGTTCGACATTGCTCAATACTGAAATGGGGTTCGTGATAGAGAGCGAAACGCTGGCACAGTTAATTGATAAACGCTTTATTCAGAGCCAGTATGATGCGGCCTGGCAGCTCCGTCTGGACAGGTGGGGGCGGATCAACTGGGTTGATCGTCATGCAAAGAAAGAAATTGTTCTCAAAAAAGAACCCGCTACCAGTTTCTGGAAGCGGGTTATGGTCAGACTGGCGTCGATATTGCCTGTGGAATGGTTATTGTAAACGCGGCTTAACGGGCTGGTGCTTTATCGTTCTCACGCTTAACAACCGGTTTACCAGAGAACAAAAACTTCAGTAACGGGATGCGTAAATGAATTTCATACAGAATTATCGCAATCCCTACTACGAATATCAGGCCACAGAGAAAACCAAGCCAGTTGGAGGTGATGTGCGGTGTAATGTACGCGCCGAAAAACAGCGTTAACGGGTGGTGAACCAGATAGATAAATAGCGATGCGTTAACAAAGTAAGTTACCCGCGTTGACTGGAAGTTAAGCAAACGGTGGCCGAAGGAGAAGACCACATTCACCATCCACAGACCGAGGACCATGGTGATCACCGACTCGGTTTCGTACATCCAGGCATCGCCACTGCCATAGCGCTGGTTGAGTAAATAAGCGACAAACGCCAATGCTGCTGCAAGGGTACAGCCACGAGACGGCGTGGTAAACAAGGCTTTAAGATGAGGGAAAATGAAAGCCAGTGCGCCGAGGATAAAGAACGGCAAATAAAATAACGTTTGCATGACAATAAAATTGAACATGCCGTTACTCAGAATGGGTGGATACACAATAAAAATCGTTCTTCTTATTACCGCATAACCGATGCCGAGGCACAAAAAAATCACCGATAATTTTACCATCGAGAATTTTTTATTCGTTTTATCAGAATTTTCTAAATTATTTCTGATGCGTTTAAATATCCATACGCACAGCGTCGTCATGACCACTAACACCAGTAAAAACCACAGGTGTGATATTAATTCCCAGGCCAACGTATTATATTTGTCATACAATGACAGCCCAGGCCAACTTTCCGCTTTCCCTTTGACGTATTGCAGCATAATAAATTGCGGCAATGTCAGTAGGGGGATGGCTGTTAACATCGGGATCCCTACACGTTCGACACGTACTTTCCACCATTTTTTCAGGGGATAGCGTAAAAAAAGCATGTAAGAAAAGTACCCGGATATAACGAAAAATACCTGCATGCGGAACGAGTGGATGAAGTCATTAAAAAGGGTCAGCCACAATGACGGTTCGGCGCTATTCACATGCCATGTATGGCTCGAATAGATTAAAGAAATATGAAAAGGGATCCCTAACAACATCAGCCAGGCGCGGATGGAGTCGAGGAAATATTCACGTTGCGCGGGTACTGGATTCATATATGGTTAACTAATCTCGGATTTTTCGTCTTATCCCTGTCGGGTTATGCCTTTAGGCTTGTTGCCATAGCGACACCGACCTGACCGCGCCAGACGCAGGCTTCAAGGTTTTTATGCATAGCATCATCGCTACCACTAACCAGAATGGAAGCGTCTGTAAGACGGTTGATAAATAAATTTGCTGGCAAACCCTACACGAAGTCGATGCTTCTGTCTTTAGGAGAAGCACGGAAAGTGAAAACGGTTGCAATCAGGTGCTTAATCCATGAGCCAGCGTGCTGAACGATACCGGGATTCTGTTGTCGGAATGGCTGGTTATCCATTAAAATAGATCGGATCGATATAAGCACACAAAGGGGGAAGTGCTTACTAATTATGAAACATAAACTACAAATGATGAAAATGCGTTGGTTGAGTGCTGCAGTAATGTTAACCCTGTATACATCTTCAAGCTGGGCTTTCAGTATTGATGATGTCGCAAAGCAAGCTCAATCCTTAGCCGGGAAAGGCTATGAGGCGCCTAAAAGCAACTTGCCCTCCGTTTTCCGCGACATGAAATACGCGGACTATCAGCAGATCCAGTTTAATCATGACAAAGCGTACTGGAACAATCTGAAGACCCCATTCAAACTCGAGTTCTACCATCAGGGTATGTACTTCGATACCCCGGTCAAAATAAATGAAGTGACTGCCACCGCAGTCAAACGAATCAAATACAGCCCGGATTATTTCACTTTCGGCGATGTTCAGCATGATAAAGACACGGTAAAAGACCTTGGTTTTGCCGGTTTTAAAGTGCTTTACCCGATCAACAGCAAAGATAAAAACGATGAAATCGTCAGCATGCTCGGGGCCAGCTATTTCCGCGTGATTGGCGCAGGTCAGGTTTATGGCCTTTCTGCCCGCGGCCTGGCAATTGATACCGCCTTGCCATCGGGTGAAGAATTTCCACGTTTCAAAGAGTTCTGGATCGAGCGTCCAAAACCGACTGATAAACGTTTAACTATTTATGCATTGCTTGACTCGCCGCGTGCGACAGGTGCTTACAAATTCGTGGTTATGCCAGGGCGTGACACGGTTGTGGATGTGCAGTCGAAAATCTATCTGCGCGATAAAGTCGGCAAACTGGGGGTTGCACCGTTAACCAGTATGTTCCTGTTTGGGCCGAACCAACCTTCGCCTGCAAATAACTATCGCCCGGAGTTGCACGACTCTAACGGTCTCTCTATCCATGCCGGTAATGGTGAGTGGATCTGGCGTCCGTTGAATAACCCGAAACATTTAGCGGTCAGCAGCTTCTCGATGGAAAATCCGCAAGGCTTCGGTCTGTTGCAGCGCGGTCGTGATTTCTCCCGCTTCGAAGATCTCGATGATCGTTACGACCTCCGTCCAAGCGCATGGGTGACTCCGAAAGGGGAGTGGGGCAAAGGCAGCGTTGAGCTGGTGGAAATTCCAACCAACGATGAAACCAACGATAACATCGTCGCTTACTGGACGCCGGATCAGCTGCCGGAGCCGGGTAAAGAGATGAACTTTAAATACACCATCACCTTTAGCCGTGATGAAGACAAACTGCATGCACCAGATAACGCATGGGTGCAACAAACGCGTCGTTCAACGGGGGATGTGAAGCAGTCGAACCTGATTCGCCAGCCTGACGGTACTATCGCCTTTGTGGTCGATTTTACCGGCGCAGAGATGAAAAAACTGCCAGAGGATACCCCGGTCACAGCGCAAACCAGCATTGGTGATAATGGTGAGATAGTTGAAAGCACGGTGCGCTATAACCCGGTTACCAAAGGCTGGCGTCTGGTGATGCGTGTGAAAGTGAAAGATGCCAAGAAAACCACTGAAATGCGTGCTGCGCTGGTGAATGCCGATCAGACGTTGAGTGAAACCTGGAGCTACCAGTTACCTGCCAATGAATAAGACAACTGAGTACATTGACGCAATGCCCATCGCCGCAAGCGAGAAAGCGGCATTGCCGAAGACTGATATCCGCGCCGTTCATCAGGCGCTGGATGCCGAACACCGCACTTGGGCGCGGGAGGATGACTCCCCGCAAGGCTCGGTAAAGGCGCGTCTGGAACAAGCCTGGCCAGATTCACTTGCTGATGGACAGTTAATTAAAGACGATGAAGGGCGCGATCAGCTTAAGGCGATGCCAGAAGCAAAACGCTCCTCGATGTTTCCCGATCCGTGGCGTACCAACCCGGTAGGCCGTTTCTGGGATCGTCTGCGTGGACGCGATGTCACGCCGCGCTATCTGGCTCGTTTGACCAAAGAAGAGCAGGAAAGCGAGCAAAAGTGGCGTACCGTCGGTACTATCCGCCGTTACATTTTGTTAATCCTGACGCTCGCGCAAACTGTTGTCGCGACCTGGTATATGAAGACCATTCTTCCTTATCAGGGGTGGGCGCTGATTAATCCTATGGATATGGTTGGTCAGGATGTGTGGGTTTCCTTTATGCAGCTTCTGCCTTATATGCTGCAAACCGGTATCCTGATCCTCTTTGCGGTGCTGTTCTGTTGGGTGTCCGCCGGATTCTGGACGGCGTTGATGGGCTTCCTGCAACTGCTTATTGGTCGCGATAAATACAGTATATCTGCGTCGACAGTTGGCGATGAACCATTAAACCCGGAGCATCGCACGGCGTTGATCATGCCTATCTGTAACGAAGACGTGAACCGTGTTTTTGCTGGCCTGCGTGCAACGTGGGAATCAGTAAAAGCCACCGGGAATGCCAAACACTTTGATGTCTACATTCTGAGTGACAGTTATAACCCGGATATCTGCGTCGCAGAGCAAAAAGCCTGGATGGAGCTTATCGCTGAAGTCGGTGGCGAAGGTCAGATTTTCTATCGCCGCCGCCGTCGTCGCGTGAAGCGTAAAAGCGGTAATATCGATGACTTCTGCCGTCGCTGGGGCAGCCAGTACAGCTACATGGTGGTGCTGGATGCTGACTCGGTAATGACCGGTGATTGTTTGTGCGGCCTGGTGCGCCTGATGGAAGCCAACCCGAACGCCGGGATCATTCAGTCGTCGCCGAAAGCGTCCGGTATGGATACGCTGTATGCGCGCTGTCAGCAGTTCGCGACCCGCGTGTATGGGCCACTGTTTACAGCCGGTTTGCACTTCTGGCAACTTGGCGAGTCGCACTACTGGGGACATAACGCGATTATCCGCGTGAAACCGTTTATCGAGCACTGCGCACTGGCTCCGCTGCCGGGCGAAGGTTCCTTTGCCGGTTCAATCCTGTCACATGACTTCGTGGAAGCGGCGTTGATGCGCCGTGCAGGTTGGGGGGTGTGGATTGCTTACGATCTCCCGGGTTCTTATGAAGAATTGCCGCCTAACTTGCTTGATGAGCTAAAACGTGACCGCCGCTGGTGCCACGGTAACCTGATGAACTTCCGTCTGTTCCTGGTTAAGGGTATGCACCCGGTTCACCGTGCGGTATTCCTGACGGGCGTGATGTCTTATCTCTCCGCTCCGCTGTGGTTTATGTTCCTCGCGCTTTCTACTGCATTGCAGGTAGTGCATGCGTTGACCGAACCGCAATACTTCCTGCAACCACGGCAGTTATTCCCGGTGTGGCCGCAGTGGCGTCCTGAGCTGGCGATTGCACTTTTTGCTTCGACCATGGTGCTGTTGTTCCTGCCGAAGTTATTGAGCATTTTGCTTATCTGGTGCAAAGGAACGAAAGAATACGGCGGCTTCTGGCGCGTTACATTATCGTTGCTGCTGGAAGTGCTGTTTTCCGTGCTGTTGGCTCCGGTACGCATGCTGTTCCATACGGTCTTCGTCGTCAGCGCGTTCCTTGGCTGGGAAGTGGTGTGGAATTCACCGCAGCGTGATGATGACTCCACTTCCTGGGGCGAAGCGTTCAAACGCCACGGCTCTCAGCTGCTGCTGGGGTTAGTGTGGGCGGTTGGTATGGCGTGGCTGGATCTGCGTTTCCTGTTCTGGCTGGCACCGATTGTTTTCTCGTTGATCTTGTCACCGTTTGTTTCGGTGATCTCCAGCCGTACTACAGTGGGTCTGCGTACCAAACGCTGGAAACTGTTCCTGATCCCGGAAGAGTATTCACCGCCGCAGGTACTGCTTGATACCGATCGTTTCCTTGAGATGAATCGTAAACGCTCCCTCGACGATGGCTTTATGCATGCGGTGTTTAACCCGTCATTTAACGCTCTGGCAACCGCCATGGCGACGGCGCGTCACCGCGCCAGTAAGGTGCTGGAAATCGCCCGTGACCGCCACGTTGAACAGGCGCTGAACGAGACGCCAGAGAAGCTGAATCGCGATCGTCGCCTGGTGCTGCTAAGCGATCCGGTGACGATGGCCCGTCTGCATTTCCGCGTCTGGAATTCCCCTGAGAGATATTCTTCATGGGTGAGTTATTATGAAGGGATAAAGCTGAATCCGCTGGCATTGCGTAAATCGGATGCGGCTTCGCAATAAAACGTAGTGGCCTGATGCGCTACGCTTATCAGGCCTACAACGTTCTACGATGTATTGATTTTGCAATATTTTGTAGGTCGGACAAGGCGGTCACGCTGCATCCGGCAAAATCAACGAGCCAATAAAAATACCGGCGTTATGCCGGTATTTTTTTACGGGAGAGGTATCAAATGCGTTTCATCATGGTCAGTATTATGGTGACCTTGTTGAGTGGCTGCGGCAGTATTATTAGTCGCACTATACCGGGGCAGGGGCATGGCAACCAATATTATCCTGGTGTGCAATGGGATGTGCGTGACTCCGCCTGGCGTTATGTCACGATCCTTGATCTGCCATTCTCCCTGGTTTTTGATACTTTACTGCTGCCGATCGACATTCATCATGGCCCGTATGAGTAATTAGCGTTCATCCCACTCATCAGCCGCTGCCCGTCCTTCTTCCGTATCCAGCGGTGGCTCAAGCTGAAATTCCCCCTCGTCCCATTCATGTAATGTATTCTCTTCCTGCCACTCCTGGCGGATCTCTATCTCATCATAGTCGCCGTCAAAGACACTTTGCGCGGCTTCACCGCTAAGCATGGGTAAACATTCACCTTCTTCCCCTTCGTCGGCAAAAAACTCAACTTGCCACATGATGTCGCCGTCCTGCAAAACGTATTTTTGGGCATTGAACTGTTGCACATTCGCGTCTTCGGCGTCGATGCCGGGGTTGTCTGCAAGAAATTCTTCGCGTGCAGCGTCAATGGCTTCTTCAAGCGTTGCGTACATGGTCATCACGATTCTCCCTTTGAGTTGATGAGGTTTCAGGGAAAAGGATAGCTGATTCTCCGCTATTGCAAGTATGAAAGGCGAAAAATCAGTTTGATACCTGGGGTATCCGACGACGGCGCAGACTGTTCCATGAATAGACGGCGTTGAATAACACTACGCCAGCGGTGACGAGGAATACCGCTCTGAAACCGTAGTTCGCCGAAATCGCCGCTCCCATCAATGGCCCGGTAACGTTGCCAATATCACGAAACGATTGGTTATAGCTGAAGATACGCCCGGCGATTTGGTTGCTCGAGTTGTAAACCAACAGTGTCTGTACGGCGGGGAGTAGTGCACCATCGGCAGCACCGAGCAAAAAGCGTAAGATCCCAAGTTGTAACGGTGTCTGAACGTAAGACATTGGGATCAACAGCAGTACAGAAAAGATCAACGCTGTAATCAGGATCTTTTCGGGTCCGATTCGATCGCCAAGTTTGCCGAGTCGTGGTGCACTCAGCAGAGCAGCCACGCCAGGCACCGAGGCGATCATGCCGCTGATAAAGGCGACATTACTGACGTTACCCGCCAGTTCGCGGACATACAGCGTCAGAATAGGGGCAATTGAACCCGTCGCCACCTGGATGATTAACGTGGTGACAAACAGGCTGAGTACCAGTTTCGGGTTTTTAAGTGATGTCACCACTTCCCGCATATGCAGCATCTCTTTTTTGCTGACTGGCTGGAATTTTTCTCGGATGCAAAACAGGGTGACGAAAAAGCAAAGTATCAGCACACTGGCGGTAATAAAGAATACCGGACGTAAGCCGTAGCTATCGGCAAGCAAACCGCCAGCCATTGGGCCGAGCAACGCACCGCTAACGCCGCCTGTGGAGAGCGTACCCAGCGCCCAGCCGCTTTTATTACGCGGTACTTGTGTGGCGATAAGAGCATTAGCGTTGGGGACAAATCCGCCAAGTAAACCAAGAAGCGCCCGCAGGATCAAAAACTGCCAGATATTTTGTGCCAGCCCCATCAACACCATCACGATGCCCATGCCGAGGGCAGAGCGTAATAGCATGAGTTTTCGGCCTTTACGGTCGGCGAGTCCACCCCAAAACGGTGAGGCGATGGCCGAAAATAAAAATGTAATGCTGAAGACAATACCGGACCACATATTCAGGGCGGAGTGGCCGGTAACGCCAAGCTGCTCAACGTAGAGGGGTAAGAAGGGCATTACCAGGCTGAAGGCGGCACCGGTAAGAAAACAGCCTAGCCAGGCGACGATCAGGTTTCGTTTCCAGTTTATAGGGGTGTCATTTTCACAGGGTGACATAGCAATCCGCTGTTGGTGCGCCAGGCGCGGTGAACATAAGAAGAAAAGATAAGCACACTAATTATGCGCCCGACTTCCAGGGGGCGCAATCCAGAGAGCTTTTATCGCTAAATCAGGAGGATTTGCTGTGGGAATGCCGGATGCCATTTTGAAGCATCCGGCATGGGAGATCTAATAGCGTGAAGGAACGCCTTCCGGACGTGTTTTAAAGCGACGGTGTAACCACATATACTGCTCTGGTGCCATCATGATGCATTTTTCGACCACTTTGTTCATCCACGCGGCGGTGGTTTCGGCATCATCCAGCGGCGGAGAACACTCTGGCGGTAGCATAATCAACTGATACCCTTTGCCATCTGGCTTACGGCGTGGAACGAAGGGCACCAGACATGCGCCGGACATCCGCGCCAGCATCCAGGTTCCGGTGGTGGTCGCCGCCTGCTCAACGGCAAACAACGGGACGAAAACGCTTGAGCGCGGGCCGTAATCATGATCCGGTGCGTACCAAACCACTTCGCCTTTTTTCAGGGCTTTAATCATGCCTTTTAAATCTTTGCGGTCGAGCATCGATTTATTTGAGCGCAAACGGCCCCAGGTTTGTAGCCAGTCAATCAGTGGGTTATCGTTCGGGCGGTAAACGCCAATCCCGGGTTCCTGCATACCAAATTGCCGCGCACCCAGCTCCAGAGTCAGAAAATGGATGCCAACTAACAGGATGCCGCGTTGTTGCGCCTGCACGTCACGAATGTGTTCCATGCCGATCACTTCCGTCCAGCGGGCGATCCGGCGGTCTGGCCAGAACCACGCCATGCCGGTTTCCATCAGCCCCATACCAACAGATTCGAAATTCTTCACCACCATTTCACGGCGTTCTTGTTCGCTCATTTCCGGGAAGCACAGTTCCAGGTTGCGATGCACAATTTTTGCGCGTCGTTTCATAAAACGTAACGCCAGTTTTCCTAATCCACAACCGAGGCGGTAGATAACCGGGTAGGGCAATTGCACGACTAACCAAAGTACGCCAATACCCAACCAGGTTAACCAATAACGCGGATGAAGCAGTGCGGTGGAGAACTTGGGTAGATTCGTCATATCAATCCTGTTTTTCAACCTATTCGGGCAATTGTATGTATTGTCGCATTTTTTCGCCCGCAACCAAAATTTGTGGCTGAAGACTGGGCGAAATTACCGCGCTTGTAAATAATAAATAATTTTTAATGCGCAAATGTAGCGTAAAATGTGTGGATGTTAATTATCGATAATTGCTATATCATGCCGCGGATTTTTACTTTCCCATCTCGCAGGAACCGTACACCATGCCAGTGTTACACAACCGCATTTCCAACGACGCGCTGAAAGCCAAAATGTTGGCTGAGCGTGAACCGCGCACCACCATTTCGTTTTATAAGTATTTCCACATCGCCGATCCGAAAGCGACCCGTGACGCTTTATATCAGCTGTTTACCGCGCTGAATATTTTTGGGCGAGTGTATCTGGCGCATGAGGGGATTAACGCGCAAGTCAGTGTACCTGCGAGCAATGTTGAAACATTTCGCGCACAGCTATACGGCTTCGACCCGGCTTTAGATGGCTTACGCCTGAACATCGCGTTGGATGATGACGGGAAATCCTTCTGGGTACTGCGCATGAAGGTGCGCGATCGCATCGTAGCCGACGGTATTGACGATCCTCACTTTGATGCCAGCAATGTTGGTGAGTATCTGCAAGCGGCAGAAGTGAACGCCATGCTTGACGATCCCGATGCTCTGTTTATCGACATGCGTAATCATTATGAGTATGAAGTGGGGCACTTTGAAAACGCGCTGGAAATTCCGGCAGATACCTTCCGTGAGCAGCTGCCAAAAGCAGTCGAGATGATGCAGGAACATAAAGATAAAAAAATCGTTATGTACTGCACCGGCGGCATTCGTTGTGAAAAGGCCAGTGCCTGGATGAAACATAACGGATTCAATAAAGTCTGGCATATCGAAGGCGGAATTATTGAATACGCCCGTAAGGCGCGCGAGCAGGGCTTACCGGTGCGTTTTATTGGCAAAAATTTTGTGTTTGACGAGCGGATGGGCGAACGTATATCTGATGAGATTATCGCGCATTGCCACCAGTGCGGTGCGCCGTGCGACAGCCATACCAACTGTAAAAATGATGGCTGCCACCTGCTGTTTATTCAGTGTCCAGTATGTGCAGAAAAATACAAAGGTTGTTGCAGTGAGATTTGCTGCGAAGAAAGCGCGTTACCGCCAGAAGAACAGCGACGCCGTCGGGCAGGACGTGAAAATGGCAATAAGATCTTTAATAAGTCTCGTGGACGTCTGAATACAACACTGGGCATTCCTGATCCAACAGAATAAATATCATTGCCGGATGCGTGTCATCCGGCAACATTTCACGCTTACTTCTGCTGTACGCCTTCCACTGAAATAATCAGGTCCACTTCCTGAGAAGCTGGACCTAAATCTGTCTTGATATTGAAGTCTTTGAGCTTAATTTTGCCTTCGGCCTCAAAGCCTGCACGTTTACCGCCCCACGGGTCGTCGCCCTGACCAATTAATTTCGCTTCCAGCGTGACGGGTTTGGTGACCCCGTTCAGCGTCAGATCGCCGGTAATATCCAGTTCGTCACCGTCTTTCTTCACGCTGGTGGAGGTGAATGTTGCCTGTGGATATTTTGCGGTATTGAGGAAATCTGCACTGCGAAGATGTTTATCGCGTTCGGCGTGATTAGTATCGACGCTGGTGGTGTTAATTGTCACATTCACTTTATCAGCAGCGGGATTTTTTTCATCAAAGGTAAAAGTACCGTCGAAATCTTTAAAGGTGCCATATAACCAGCTATAGCCAAGATGCTGGATGCGGAAGTTAACAAAGGCGTGCTGACCTTCTTTGTCAATTTTGTAATCGGCGGCAACCGCTGAACCCGCAGAGAACATCAAGGAAGCGAAGGTTAAACCAAGCAGGCTTTTTTTCATTTTTTATACTCCATAGTCAGATGACGACTTTCCCAGCATGCGCTTCAGAGTGTCGTCCTTATCGATGAAATGATGCTTCAGGGCCATAAATCCGTGCATAACGGACAGTACTACGACGCTCCACGCGAGCCAAAAATGCAGGGCACCGGCAAAGTCAGCCTGTGCGCCTGCATCGGCAAGGGTCGCGGGGACGTCAAACCAGCCAAAAACGCTGATCGGTTTACCATCGGCAGTGGAGATCAGATAGCCGCTGATGCCGATGGCAAAGAGCAATAGGTACAATGCAAGATGTCCAGCCTTTGCGCCAACACGAGTCATGGGCGAATAACTTTGCAGCGGACCCGGCGGTGGAGATATGACACGCCAAAGAACGCGAATAACCAGCCCCATCATTAACAAAATGCCGATGCTTTTATGCAATTCGGGTGCTTTGTGGTACCAGCCATCGTAATAACTGAGCGTGACCATCCACAGACCTAAAGCAAACATGCCATAGACAATAATTGCGCTTAGCCAATGGAAGGCCGCAGATATAACACCATAGCGTTCAGGGGTATTTGTGAATGACATAAGTGCATCCAAAACGAATTTGCGAGAGAAAGAAAATGGCGTGTCGGAGAATGAATTGCAACACAAAAATAACAAATTGAATGATATTTATTTTTATTTCAATAATTTTGAATTAATAATGAAAGAATCTTCATAAGTTTAGTGGGTTCAGCATCTGGAAGGTCTGGTGAGTGCTGTAGAGGTAGGAAGAATCTCATTCAATTTTTCACGCTAAATGAAAGGGAGATTAAATATTTGTCAGTTTATGTCAGTGCGGAAAAACTAAAAATAAAACACGTAGATCAGGTCCATAATTGCCAACAGTCCCCAGAGAAAAAGATAAAGCATCAGATGCTCGCGAATATTATTGATGAGATAGTGCAACAGCCGACGCATTAAATACTCCTGTAAAAACGGCCTCATTCTGGAGGCCGTAATGATGATTATTGGAAGCGGGAAAGCCTGAATGGCGTCAAATCAAAATCGCTTTTTTTGTCTTGCGCAAAATCGGCAGCTATTTCCCCTAAAACTGACGCAAATTTAAAACCGTGCCCGCTCAGGCCGGTAATGAGCAGTGTATTATCGTGGCCGGGTAGAGTATCGATAATAAAATCTTCGTCAGGCGAATTATCATAGGTGCAGGCAGCGCCGTACAGGCAGCAACCGATACCCGGCAACACATTGCGCAAGAACGGGAAGGCTTCCGAGCCATCGCTGACGACTTCCGCAAACGGAACACGTTCATCCGCTGAATGGATAACCTGGCCTCCGTTATGTTTGCCAATCTTCAACGCGTCGTTTTCTGCCGGAAAACCATAATATTGATCGCCATTGGGCAGTTCACCGGTAAACGCCGGGAATTTATTCTTCACGCTATAGCGACCATCGGCCTGATACCAGGCAAATACTTTGCGTACGGGCTGGACAGGCAGTTCCGGGAGCAGATCTTTTACCCATGTTCCCGCGCAGACGATCGCTTTTTTCGCCTGATACTCACCGTCAGCCGTTTCAATAATTACGCCATCATCGTCATGACGAATTGCGGTGACCGGGCAGTTGAACAACTGCGCACAACCCGCTTCCTTCGCCAGTTGGATCCAGGTTTTAATCGCCAGTTCGCTGCGTAAAAAGCCGGAATCAGTCTCAAATAAGCCGATGTAGTTGTCCGGGACGCGTATTTCTGGCCAGCGTGCCATAATCCCTTGCGCATCGAGCTTTTCAACGTTGAGTTGCCACTGTTCAGCGCTGTGGGCGACGTTGGCGAGAAATGCGGAATCAGCCGGGCCAAGGTTAATGACACCCGAGCGTACAAAAATGGGATCTTCTTCGTTGTGGCGGGAGAGTTCATCCCACAGCGTTTGCGCGCGGAGGACCAGCGGGACATACTTTTCGCCTTCACCATAAGCATGGCGAATTAATCGCGTATCGCCGTGGTGGCTGCCGTGTTGATGCGGTGGCATATGGGCGTCGGTCATTAGCACGTTTAAACCGGCACGGGTTGCATAATACCCGGCGGCAGCGCCTACGGAACCGCTGCCAATAATGATGAGATCGTATTTCATTTTTTTCTCTCTGCTCTCATGGTTTAAGCAGAGTAATTAACTGAATGCAGATATACAACCCAGAAATGGTAAAGGCACCAGTGAGGTGCCTTTTGGGTGGATGGTCATGTCATGTTAATGACGCCGATACTCGTTTACCGGGAAATCACCGGATTCAATTTTGGCGATTCCTGCTTCTAATATCGAAATAAATTGTCTGGCAACATCAGTGGTTAACCAGAGCGTCTGACCAACTTCAGTCCCTTCCTGCTCGGACTTATTTGGGGTCTGGTAGTGCAAACGCAACATCAGCGCATCATAGCTATCAACGGTGCTGATGTCCCACCCTACGAGCGGATGAGTCTGAATGACTTCATTATTTTTTTCCATCATGGCCCCCTAATTCGTGTTACTAGACAACGTTATTCGAGGTTCAATGCGTTTTTATCTGAAGCAACTTCAGTATACCAATAAGTAAGGGTATTCACCGAATTTTTAAAGGGGGGAACAGATAAATTTTTGCTTTTAAGATTTATATGAACAATAAAACAGCATGTCATTCATATTTTTTTAGCATATTGTGCAATTATTTTGAGGAAGTGTAGAAATTTTGTACTCGAAATTCGTAAGTAAAATAAAAAAGCCGGGGCGACCCGGCAAAAACAAAAATCACTGCATATTATTCGCTGACAAACCAGTCATCGGCGCTTTCCCACGTTTCCTGGAGAATTTCGCTAATGCGCTGTTTATCTTCTTTTGTTGCGCCAATAACCGATAAATTATTCGCTGCGGCATAACGTACCGATACGTGGCCTTCATTATCAGGAAACGCATACTGAATACGGCGGGAAAGTTCGCCAGCCAGGGCGTCAATAGCCCCAGCTGGCAATGGAGAAGTTTTCGCTATGGTGACTTCAATTCGCATAATAGCCCCCTGTTGAATATACTGGTTATTTATACAGTTAAAATAACCTAATGACAACAGGAAGCTACGATTTTTATTGTTTAACGGACCAGCGTACCGTTTCCCCGGCGAGGAATGGCACCAGTGTGTCATCAGTCAATGCGATGCTTTCAGCAACCTGTTGCTCTTCGCGGACCAGTTCGATGAATGTGTCGTTGACCGGCAAGCCATAGAACTGTGGGCCGTTTACAGAACAGAATGCTTCAAAGTGCTGCAGAGCATTCATCTCTTCAAAGACGGTAGCGTAACTGCCCAGCGCGGTTGGGGCGTTGAAGCAGCCCGCGCAGCCGCAGCTGCTCTCTTTGCGATGACGTGCATGCGGCGCAGAATCCGTACCGAGGAATACGCGATTAAAACCGCTGGCGACCAGTTCACGCAGTGCCTGTTGGTGAATATTGCGTTTGAGGATGGGTAGACAATACAGGTGTGGACGCACGCCACCAACCAGCATATGGTTGCGGTTAAACATCAGATGCTGCGGAGTGATGGTGGCAGCCAGCCGTTCATTTCCGTTACGGACATAGTCGGCAGCATCTTTGGTGGTGATGTGCTCAAAAACGACTTTCAGCGCGGTCAGGCGCTGGCGCAGCGGTTCCATCACGCTTTCAATAAAGCGCGCTTCACGATCAAAAATGTCGATATCTGCATGTGTCACTTCACCATGCACCAGTAGCGGCATACCGATTTTTTCCATGCGCTCAAGTACCGGCATGATTGCGTCAACCGACGTCACGCCGTGGCTGGAGTTAGTTGTTGCGTTTGCGGGGTAAAGTTTTGCAGCGGTGAACACGCCTTCGTTAAATCCACGTTCCAGCTCATTAGGATCCAGCGAATCTGTTAAATAACAGGTCATCAGCGGGGTGAAATCGTGCCCGGCAGGTACGGCGTCAAGAATGCGCTGGCGATACGCCTCGGCAGCCTCAACGGTGGTCACGGGCGGAGCCAGATTGGGCATTACGATAGCCCGTCCATATATTTCGCTGGTATAAGGCACGACAGTTTTTAACATGTCGCCATCGCGGAGGTGAAGGTGCCAGTCGTCTGGGCGGCGGATCTTTAATACCTGGGATGGTGCAGTCATTAATCTCTATGCTCCGGCTGAAGGGATGTTTTTGCCGGACACAAAGGATAAGCGGAAACGTTTTCCTTTGCACGAAAAATAAAGGGCGCAAATGCGCCCTCGTGATTAATCAGTAAACGGAATGACAATTTCACCAGGCTTCACTTCAATACCTTTCGCCAGTTTCTTCGCCATTGCTTCGCCCTTACTGCCATCTTCGCGCAGGACATAAGCAGGTTGCTGGTTAAAGTAATTGCGTAATGCCTGGTTCAAATAGGGAAGCAACGTTTGCATCACCGTTTGCATTTTTTCCGGTTGTACCGTCGCATCGACTACTTCCATCTCTTTCAGGAAGATCGCGCCTTTTTCTTTATCAAACACAGGCAGCGCTTTCAGCTTCAGTTTCATGGTCGCTTTCTGGCTACCGAACAGGGAGTTCATGTCCAGATTGGCGTCTCCGGTTAGGGTAACCTTATTCGGCTCTTCGCGACCAATTTGGCTGGTCAGGTTTGTCAGAACAATATGGGCGTCAGCCACGCCGGGTAAACCGATATCTTTTGAGAAATTATTATGTTTCGCAAGCGACTGGTTAATTTCTTGTTCGGTGATGGTGTATTGGGTGAGTTGATTACAGCCAACGAGCAGGCCACTGACGAACAATACAGCGGCAAATAAAAACTTGTTCATGGTAGTCCTCGACATGAAATCTGCGTCAATATCCTGACACAACGCAGCATGTGTCACCAGCGATAAACTCGCCAGCAGAAAAAACTGAAAACGGCGGCAACCCGCGAATACAGGCTGCCGCGGCGGGTCAGGATTAAATCGCCATTGATGATAACAAATTGATTTGTGTCTGTTTCGCCATATTATCGCGGTAATCAGCAACGCGGCTTGGCCAGTTGATTCCGGCTACCAGCGTCAGATTACGCAGGAGCGGAAATAGCTGAATATCGTCTTCCGAAAGTTCGCCATTCACGGCGTTCGGTTTGACGATAAGTTTGTCCAGCGCACGTAAATCATCGCTGATATTCTTAATCAGACCGTCAGAGTGGGCCAGCAGGTCGGAAAAATTACCCGCGCTGGCTTCTTTCTTGTCGACAAAATATTTGCGTGCGGCGGGAGTAGAAAACTCATCAAATGCCGATTTGGCAATACGCGGTAACAGCAGTTTGTTGGCGTAGCCGTTGACCTTGCGCAGCCATTCTTCAATGGCAGGTGAACGTTTGCCGGTCAGTAACGGTTTGCCGTCGAGTTTATCGACATAGTGAACGATGTCCATGCTTTCTGGCATATAGCGGCTGTCATCTTTTTGCAGAATGGGAACCTGTTTTTGACCGACCATCCGGGTGGGTGTTTCTGCGTCGTCATTGAGCAGAACATGTAATTCGACGGGGATATTTTTCAGGCCGAAAATCATGCGGGCTTTGAGGCAGTAAGGGCAGTGATCGTAAATGTATAGCTTCACGTGACTCCTCCATTTGGCTGTCAGTTCACTTTCAGTATGGAGGAGTCAGGGGGGAGTATCAAATCAGGCGTCGCGTTCCAGCAAACGACGCGCGGTGCGTTTCTGGCTAAATTGCCAACCCAGCGCAAGGAAAGTGAAGATGCCAATAATGCCCAGCATCATCCACGGAAGCTCTGGTTGGTGCGCAGATTTACCCAAGTCAAATAGCCAGCCACCACCGATATAACCAATCGCGCCGCCAATCGCCAGACCCAGACGGCTAAACCCCATATAGCTGCCGCGTGCTCTTGCATCTGCCAGCGAAGCACTTAAGGTTTCACGCGCAGGCTCAGCAATGATCGACCCGATATAAAACAGACAAATCAGAGTGAAAAGTTGTTGCAGGCCGCTGACCATACCCACTGGCATCATGCTTAATGACATTATTAATAGCCCAGCCATCAATCGGTGTTCCAGACGAAAATGTTTTTCACTCCAGCGGGCGATAGGGTAGAGCAACGTTAACGACAGACACGCCTCAATGGCATACATCCATTTAACGGCAGACGGCGCGCCCGCGACGTCGTTGACCATAATTGGCAGCATCAGCATCACTTGTACAGCCAGCATGTAGTAACCCGCCAGCGTCAGGACATAGGTGACAAAACGCTTGTCGCGCATCACGCGGGTCATGCCTTCGCGAACGGGCGTGCGTACGGTGGAGAGTTTCCATGCCGGTAACAACCACGCATTGAACGCTGCACACAGCACAAACAAAACTGCCCCTGTGGCGCAGACCAGGCGAAAGTCGTATTGCAACAGCCAGCTCCCCAACAATGCGCCAATGACCGCACCGGCACTGTCCTGCATCATTAACAGCGAGAAAAAACGACCACGCTGTTGTGGACGGATTAGTTTCACCACCAGCGCCGAACGCGGAGGATCAAACAACGTGCCGCCGAGTCCCGAAAGCAGGCATGAAAACCACAGTAGCCACGGTTCGTGGGCGATACCCATTGTGGCGAATCCGGCGGCACGCATCAGCATACCGGTGACAATCATCGGTTTGGCACCAAAGCGGTCGGCAATTGCGCCGCCGAAAATCCCCAGACCTTGCTGAATAAACTGACGTAGACCAAGGGCAATACCGACCATGACGGCGGCCCAGCCCATTTGATCAACGAAGCGGATAGAGATCAGCGGGAAGACAACAAAGAACCCCAGCACGACCAGCATATTATCGATGAGCAGGAAATATTTACCCAGGTTCCTCGCCTGCGACACGCGGGACATTTCCCCTCCCGGGAAATAAAAGATGAGCACTTTCTATTCTGCATTGCCGTTAAGACTTTTCCCATCACTTCGGGGACAATATTTTTTTATCAAAACGTCGCTTTGATAGAGAGTTTTTATCAAATATGTGAATAATGCAGAAAACGGCATTCTGGACTTTTCACAGGGTCTGGTTGCGCAGGTATAGTAATACTTACAGCGTATTAAAGACGTTACGGGAAGGAGTAGGTATAGAATGTTTGGCTATCGCAGTAACGTGCCAAAAGTGCGCTTAACCACTGACCGACTGGTCGTGCGTCTGGTGCATGATCGTGATGCCTGGCGTCTCGCGGATTATTACGCAGAGAATCGCCATTTCCTCAAGCCCTGGGAGCCAGTGCGCGACGAAAGCCACTGTTATCCATCAGGCTGGCAGGCCAGGCTGGGGATGATTAACGAATTTCATAAACAAGGTTCAGCTTTCTACTTTGGCCTTTTCGACCCGGACGAAAAAGAGATTATTGGCGTTGCCAATTTTTCCAATGTTGTTCGCGGCTCTTTTCATGCCTGCTATCTCGGTTATTCGATTGGGCAAAAATGGCAGGGCAAAGGACTCATGTTTGAAGCCCTGACCGCAGCCATTCGTTATATGCAGCGCACCCAACATATTCATCGCATTATGGCCAACTATATGCCGCACAATAAACGCAGCGGTGATTTACTGGCACGATTGGGTTTTGAAAAAGAAGGCTATGCGAAAAACTATCTGTTGATTGATGGACAATGGCGCGATCATGTTCTGACGGCATTAACCACCCCAGACTGGACGCCTGGCCGCTAAGGAGAATCTGATGAAATATCAACTTACTGCTCTGGAAGCCCGCGTGATTGGCTGCTTGCTGGAAAAACAGGTGACTACGCCGGAGCAATACCCGCTATCAGTAAATGGTGTAGTAACGGCCTGTAATCAGAAAACGAACCGTGAACCGGTCATGAATCTGAGTGAATCTGAAGTGCAGGAACAGCTGGATAATCTGGTCAAACGTCATTATCTACGCACGGTGAGCGGTTTTGGTAATCGGGTCACCAAATATGAGCAACGTTTTTGTAATTCAGAATTTGGCGATCTGAAACTGAGCGCCGCAGAAGTGGCGTTAATCACCACGTTGTTATTGCGTGGTGCCCAGACGCCGGGTGAACTGCGCAGCCGCGCCGCGCGAATGTATGAATTCAGCGATATGGCGGAAGTGGAGTCGACGCTGGAACAACTGGCGAATCGCGAAGATGGTCCTTTTGTGGTGCGTCTGGCCCGCGAACCGGGTAAACGCGAAAGCCGCTACATGCATCTTTTCAGTGGTGATGTTGAGGAACAGCCGCCGCTAACGGATACGTCGAACGTGGGTAACGGTGATTTACAGGCCCGCGTCGAAACCCTGGAAATTGAAGTGGCAGAACTGAAACAGCGTCTTGATTCGTTGCTTGCCCATCTGGGAGATTAAAGTGAAAAAATTACGTATCGGCGTAGTGGGATTAGGCGGCATCGCGCAAAAAGCGTGGTTGCCGGTGCTGGCGGCAGCATCTGACTGGACCTTACAAGGCGCCTGGTCGCCAACGCGCGCGAAAGCCCTGCCAATTTGTGAAAGCTGGCGCATTCCTTATGCCGATTCGTTATCCAGCCTTGCTGCCTGTTGTGACGCTGTTTATGTGCATTCCAGCACCGCCAGCCACTTTGACGTGGTCAGTGCGTTACTCAATGCGGGGGTGCATGTCTGTGTCGATAAACCGCTGGCAGAAAATCTGCGCGATGCTGAACGGCTGGTTGAACTGGCGGCGCGGAAAAAACTGACGTTGATGGTCGGTTTTAACCGTCGCTTCGCACCACTCTACGTTGAGTTAAAAACACAACTCTCCACCGCCGCCTCGCTAAGAATGGATAAACATCGTAGTAATAGCGTCGGGCCACACGACCTTTATTTCACGTTGCTGGATGATTATCTGCATGTGGTGGATACCGTGCTGTGGTTGTCGGGCGGTAAAGCCTCTCTGGATGGCGGTACGCTACTGACTAATGACGCGGGCGAAATGCTGTTTGCCGAGCACCATTTTTCGGCCGGTCCTTTGCAGATCACCACCTGTATGCATCGCCGTGCCGGAAGTCAGCGTGAAACCGTGCAGGCCGTGACTGACGGTGCGCTCATCGACATTACGGATATGCGCGAATGGCGTGAGGAGCGCGGGCAGGGCGTGGTGCATAAACCGATTCCTGGTTGGCAGAGTACTCTTGAGCAACGTGGATTTGTCGGCTGTGCGCGGCACTTCATTGAATGCGTGCAAAATCAGACAGTTCCGCAAACCGCCGGCGAACAGGCCGTGCTGGCGCAACGTATCGTTGACAAGATCTGGCGCGATGCGATGAGTGAATAAACCCTGTAACATCTGGCGGTAGCAATTCACCATAATCCAGGTAGACTATTCGCCTCTTTCAGCGCCTGCTTTGCAGGCGTTTTGCCCGTGGGTCTGGATTAGAACACCGATGAATTTATTAAAATCGCTGGCCGCCGTCAGCTCGATGACCATGTTTTCGCGTGTGCTTGGCTTCGCACGTGACGCAATTGTCGCCAGAATCTTTGGCGCAGGGATGGCAACAGACGCCTTTTTCGTCGCATTTAAACTTCCTAACTTGTTGCGCCGTATTTTTGCCGAAGGGGCATTTTCCCAGGCATTTGTACCGATTCTGGCGGAATATAAAAGCAAGCAGGGTGAAGACGCCACGCGGGTCTTTGTCTCTTATGTTTCTGGCCTGCTGACACTCGCGCTGGCGGTTGTGACGGTCGCCGGGATGCTCGCCGCGCCGTGGGTGATCATGGTGACCGCGCCGGGTTTTGCTGACACGGCCGACAAATTTGCCCTGACTACCCAGTTATTACAGATTACCTTTCCTTATATCTTGCTGATTTCCCTGGCGTCGCTGGTGGGTGCGATTCTGAATACCTGGAACCGCTTCTCAATTCCGGCGTTTGCCCCGACATTGCTCAATATCAGCATGATTGGCTTTGCGCTGTTTGCCGCACCGTACTTTAACCCACCGGTGCTGGCGCTGGCGTGGGCTGTTACGGTTGGCGGCATCCTGCAGCTGGTGTATCAGCTACCCCATCTGAAGAAGATCGGCATGCTGGTTTTGCCACGCATTAACTTCCACGATGCCGGAGCAATGCGCGTGGTGAAACAGATGGGACCGGCGATCCTTGGCGTCTCTGTGAGCCAGATCTCCTTAATCATCAACACCATTTTTGCCTCATTTCTTGCTTCCGGTTCGGTGTCGTGGATGTATTACGCCGACCGCTTAATGGAGTTCCCCTCCGGTGTTCTGGGCGTGGCGCTTGGCACTATTTTGCTGCCGTCGCTATCTAAAAGTTTTGCCAGCGGCAATCATGATGAATACAACCGTTTGATGGACTGGGGGCTGCGTCTTTGTTTCCTGTTGGCACTGCCGAGTGCGGTTGCGTTGGGCATTCTTTCAGGCCCGTTAACCGTTTCGCTGTTCCAGTACGGTAAATTTACCGCCTTTGATGCGCTGATGACCCAGCGGGCGTTGATTGCCTACTCGGTGGGTTTGATTGGCCTGATTGTCGTGAAAGTGTTGGCTCCTGGCTTTTATTCCCGCCAGGACATTAAAACGCCAGTGAAAATTGCCATCGTTACGCTGATTTTAACGCAATTGATGAACCTGGCATTTATCGGCCCGTTGAAACATGCCGGGCTGTCCCTTTCTATTGGTCTGGCGGCGTGTCTGAATGCTTCTCTGCTTTACTGGCAGTTGCGTAAGCAGAAAATCTTTACCCCGCAACCCGGCTGGATGCCGTTTCTGTTGCGTCTGGTGGTGGCGGTACTGGTGATGTCTGGCGTGCTTTTAGGTATGTTACATATTATGCCTGAGTGGTCACTGGGTACTATGCCCTGGCGTTTACTGCGTTTAATGGCGGTCGTGCTGGCGGGAATTGCCGCGTACTTCGCTGCACTGGCGGTGTTGGGCTTCAAAGTTAAAGAGTTTGCCCGTCGGACGGTATAACAATGCATTCCGGCCTGCACTGCAGGCCGGAGATAATCTTCAGATCGAAATCTTTTTACTGCCGCGATGGGGTATTGATGTCTGACCGTTCGCCCCGTACAGCGTCGGTTCCTGATGCGGTTTTAACATTTCCAGCGCCTGTTGATTGCGCTCAATCTGTCCTTCCAGTAACCAGCCATTATGTTGATTCATTTGACGTAGTTGCTGAGTTTGCACCGTAATTTCCTGCCAACGTTGACTAATATCAACGCTATTTTCTGCATTGGGTTCTTTTCTGCGTAACTGTTCGAGGTAATCCAACGTCGCCAGCAGTGAGCTTTTTTGTTCTGTAATCCATTGCAACTGGCTGCCGTTGATCTGCCCCATTGAGAGATGTTGCTGCTCTTGATCCATTACTGTTTTGAGATCGTTAAGCACTGCGGACATCTGGTCGAGGATCTCTGCAAGACGCGTCATACGATCAGTTACTCTGCAAGTCTTGCTGCGCTTCGTTGATTAGCGCATCGGCAATTTTGCCGGTGTCCATTTTTAGTTCACCGTTACGAATCGCCAGTTTTAACGCTTCGACACGTTCAAGATTGATATCACTGCTGCCGGGTTGCATTAGTTTTGCTTGCGCGTCGCTTAACGTCACACTGGTGCTGGTGGCGGCGGTTGTTTTTGCCGCCCGGGTATTCGTTACCGGCGCGTCAGTGGTTTCACGCGGTTGAACGGTGCTTACGGGCTTCAGAGGTGAAGTGCGGTCAATACTCATGGTTTATTCCTCATTGAGGGCGCTTTTATCATGTGTTGCTTATTTATCGGCATGGGTCGGGTAATCTTTAACAGCTTACAGGTTTATAAGAATATTCCCATCTGCATCAACAACGCCGCTGACCACCTGTCCCGATACCATGCGCACCCGCGCATTCTGTGCGACGGCAGCATTGTTCAACGCCTGACCTTCAGCGTTGGCGCTAAATCCATCACCGTTGGCGATCACGTTGACGCGTTGTCCCGCTTTTACACGCCAGGCCTGGCGCAACTGGGTTAATTGGATAGGTTGTTCGGGTGATAGATCGCGCAGGCTAACGGCATCAATAAGTTGATTGATATCCAACACAGTACGCGGCGGCAAGGTGTCCAGTCGTCCGCGTTTCAGTTTTACATTGCCAGCTTCCAGCTTTCCTCCCCGCACAATGGGCATCGCGGCAACCACATAATTTCCTGTGGCCTGTACATTGACTTGCAAATATCGTTTGTCGTTACCGCAGCGTGCCAGCACATTCACATTTCCCCACAGGCGGGAATTATTGCTTATCGAAAGCAGTGGTTGCTCGCACGGCGGAAGTAGATGGGGCGATGTACGAATAGAAACACGAACCTCATCACTTACTCCCGCGAGCTGGGCGCTAAAAAAGGTTTGTAACTGCGATGTGAGATTGCTCGCCGTACTTAACGGACTGAACAGTATCGCAATGATCGCCACGCTACGTTTTATTGTCAGCATTTTCGCTCCCAGCCATTTCTACAACGTGAATTGTACCTGTACGCAATGACCATCAACGGCATAAATAGCGACCCATTTTGCGTTTATTCCGCCGATAACGCGCGCGTAAAGGCATTTAAGCTGATGGCAGAATTTTGATACTTGCGGAGGAGATATGCTCGATAAGCTCGACGCCGCCTTACGTTTTCAACAAGAGGCGCTCAATCTGCGCGCCCAGCGTCAGGAAGTGCTGGCAGCAAACATCGCCAATGCCGATACCCCTGGTTATCAGGCACGCGATATCGATTTTGCCAGTGAACTTAAAAAGGTCATGCAGCGTGGACGGGATGAAACCAGCATGGTTGCGCTGACGATGACCTCAACGCAACACATTCCGGCGCAGGCGCTGACGCCTCCTACCGCAGAACTGCAATACCGTATTCCGGACCAGCCTTCGCTGGACGGTAATACCGTCGATATGGATCGCGAACGCACTCAGTTTGCCGATAACAGCCTGCAATACCAGATGAGCCTTAGCGCGTTGAGCGGGCAAATCAAAGGCATGATGAACGTTTTACAGAGCGGAAATTAACGGATGGCACTGCTGAACATTTTTGATATCGCCGGGTCGGCGTTAACTGCCCAGTCCCAGCGCCTGAATGTGGCGGCCAGTAATCTGGCGAATGCTGATAGCGTGACCGGTCCCGATGGACAGCCATATCGGGCAAAACAGGTGGTATTCCAGGTGAACGCTGCGCCAGGCGCTGCGACAGGCGGCGTAAAGGTTGCCGATGTTATAGAAAGTCAGGCTCCGGACAAACTGGTTTATGAACCGGGTAATCCGCTGGCGGATGCAAAGGGCTACGTGAAAATGCCAAACGTTGATGTTGTCGGCGAGATGGTTAACACCATGTCGGCGTCACGCAGCTATCAGGCCAATGTTGAAGTGCTCAACACGGTGAAAAGCATGATGCTGAAAACCCTTACGCTTGGTCAATAAAGGAGAAATCTATGTCCATTGCGGTAACCACCACCGATCCGACAAATACCGGCGTCAGCACCACCAGCAGTAGCTCACTCACGGGTAGCAACGCCGCAGATTTACAAAGCAGTTTTCTGACTTTGCTGGTGGCGCAGCTGAAAAACCAGGACCCGACCAATCCAATGGAAAACAACGAGCTGACGTCGCAATTGGCACAAATCAGCACGGTCAGCGGGATTGAAAAACTCAATACCACGCTCGGATCTATTTCCGGACAGATTGATAACAGCCAGTCGTTACAGGCCAGTAACCTGATCGGTCACGGTGTGATGATCCCCGGCACCACAGTTCTTGCCGGAACCGGCAGTGAAGAAGGGGCTGTGACCACGACCACACCGTTTGGTGTTGAGTTGCAGCAGGCGGCAGACAAAGTTACGGCCACCATCACCGATAAAAACGGCGCGGTTGTCCGTACCATTGATATCGGTGAACTGACTGCCGGAGTCCACAGTTTCACCTGGGACGGTACGTTGACTGACGGCAGCACTGCGCCGAACGGTTCTTACAATGTAGCGATTAGCGCCAGTAGCGGTGGTACACAACTGGTTGCCCAGCCGCTGCAGTTTGCTCTGGTGCAGGGTGTGATCCGCGGCAACAACGGTAATACGCTGGATCTCGGCACTTACGGCACCACCACCCTCGACGAAGTACGGCAGATAATTTAAAGCCCTCAAATTTCAGGAGTCAGTCATGGCCTTTTCTCAAGCGGTTAGCGGATTAAACGCTGCCGCCACCAACCTCGATGTTATTGGCAACAATATCGCCAACTCCGCCACCTACGGCTTTAAATCAGGCACGGCCTCTTTTGCCGATATGTTTGCCGGTTCGAAAGTGGGACTGGGGGTAAAAGTTGCCGGTATCACTCAGGACTTTACCGATGGCACGACCACCAACACCGGGCGAGGTCTGGACGTTGCTATCAGCCAGAATGGTTTTTTCCGTCTGGTAGACAGCAATGGTTCGGTTTTTTACAGCCGTAATGGACAATTTAAGCTTGATGAAAATCGTAACCTGGTGAACATGCAAGGATTACAGCTGACGGGGTATCCGGCAACCGGTACGCCGCCGACTATTCAACAAGGGGCGAATCCGACCAATATTTCGATCCCGAATACCCTGATGGCAGCGAAAACTACCACCACGGCGTCGATGCAGATCAACCTGAATTCCAGTGATCCGCTTCCCTCTGTTAAAGGATTCGATGCCAGCAATGCGGATAGCTATAACAAAAAAGGTTCGGTGACTGTTTTCGATAGTCAGGGTAATGCTCATGATATGAGCGTTTATTTTGTGAAGACCGGGGATAATAACTGGGATGTTTACACCCTGGATAGCAGTGATCCAAAAGGCACAGCTAACCCTGCAACGACGCTGGTGTTTAATGCCAATGGCGTTCTGACCTCAGATCCAACAAAGGATATTACCACCGGAGCAATTAACGGCGCAGATCCCGCCACGTTTAGCCTGAGCTTCCTCAACTCCATGCAGCAAAATACCGGTGCTAACAACATTGTGGCAACCACCCAGAACGGCTACAAACCGGGCGATCTGGTGAGTTATCAAATCAATGATGACGGTACGGTTGTCGGCAACTATTCCAACGAACAAACCCAACTGCTGGGGCAGATTGTACTGGCGAACTTTGCCAACAACGAAGGTCTGGCATCCGAAGGCGACAACGTCTGGTCTGCGACGCAATCTTCTGGCGTGGCGCTGTTGGGGACAGCCGGGACGGGCAACTTTGGCACCCTGACCAACGGTGCGCTGGAAGCGTCCAATGTCGATCTCAGCAAAGAACTGGTCAATATGATCGTTGCCCAGCGTAACTATCAGTCTAACGCCCAGACCATCAAAACCCAGGACCAGATCCTCAACACGCTGGTTAACTTACGCTAATCGCTGACGGGATAGCTCAATGGATCACGCAATTTATACCGCGATGGGGGCAGCCAGCCAGACGCTGAATCAACAGGCGGTGACCGCCAGTAATCTGGCCAATGCCTCTACGCCCGGTTTTCGCGCACAGTTAAACGCCTTGCGTGCAGTGCCGGTGGAAGGGCTTTCACTACCCACGCGCACGCTGGTTACGGCGTCAACACCGGGTGCTGACATGACGCCCGGTAAGATGGATTACACCTCGCGCCCGCTGGACGTCGCGTTGCAGCAGGACGGCTGGCTGGCCGTGCAGACCGATGACGGTAGCGAAGGGTATACGCGTAATGGCAGCATTCAGGTTGATCCCACCGGGCAACTGACAATTCAGGGGCATCCGGTGATCGGCGAGGCGGGGCCAATTGCTGTGCCGGAAGGGGCGGAAATCACTGTTGCTGCCGATGGCACAATCTCAGCGCTGAATTCTGGCGATCCGGCAAATACGGTTGCACCAGTGGGGCGTCTGAAGCTGGTGAAAGCCACGGGCAGCGAAGTGCAGCGCGGTGACGACGGCATTTTTCGTTTAAGCGCAGAAAGCCAGGCTACGCGTGGGCCGGTACTGCAGGCAGATCCAACCTTACGTGTGATGTCGGGGGTTCTGGAAGGCAGTAACGTCAATGCCGTTGCGGCAATGAGCGACATGATTGCCAGCGCGCGGCGTTTTGAAATGCAGATGAAGGTGATCAGCAGCGTCGATGATAACGCAGGCCGTGCCAACCAACTGCTGTCGATGAGTTAATTGAACGGATACATGACAAACGTAAGTTGCCCGGTGTGCAAACTTATCGGTCTACGGGGTACATCGCAATTTATTGATTTTTCTATACCTTGTAGGCCGGATAAGGCGTTTACGCCGCATCCGGCATGAAGACATATGCATTTTGTCAATAATCCACCACAGGACATTTTATGATCAGTTCATTATGGATCGCCAAAACGGGCCTTGACGCCCAGCAAACCAATATGGACGTCATTGCCAACAACCTGGCAAACGTCAGTACCAACGGTTTTAAGCGCCAGCGCGCGGTGTTTGAAGATCTGCTGTATCAAACCATTCGCCAGCCGGGGGCACAGTCTTCCGAACAAACCACCTTGCCATCCGGGTTGCAAATCGGCACGGGGGTACGTCCGGTCGCCACTGAACGCTTACACAGCCAGGGCAACCTGTCGCAGACCAACAACAGTAAAGACGTCGCGATTAAAGGGCAGGGCTTTTTTCAGGTGATGTTGCCAGATGGCTCATCAGCCTATACCCGCGACGGCTCTTTCCAGGTGGATCAGAACGGGCAACTGGTGACGGCTGGTGGTTTTCAGGTGCAGCCAGCGATCACCATTCCGGCGAATGCGTTAAGTATCACCATCGGTCGTGATGGCGTGGTCAGCGTAACCCAACAAGGCCAGGCAGCTCCGGTTCAGGTTGGGCAGCTCAATCTCACCACCTTTATGAATGATACCGGACTGGAGAGCATTGGCGAAAACCTCTACACCGAAACGCAATCCTCCGGTGCACCGAACGAAAGCACGCCGGGCCTGAACGGCGCGGGACTGCTTTATCAAGGGTATGTTGAAACGTCTAACGTTAACGTGGCGGAAGAACTGGTCAATATGATTCAGGTGCAACGCGCTTACGAAATCAACAGTAAAGCGGTATCCACCACCGATCAGATGCTGCAAAAACTGACGCAACTCTAAGGCATAACCGGTGGCAGATTCACCGGGTTACTGATTTTTGAAGATGATAGCCATGCAAAAAAACGCTGCGCATACTTATGCCATTTCCAGCTTGTTGGTGCTTTCACTAACCGGCTGCGCCTGGATACCCTCCACGCCGCTGGTACAGGGGGCGACCAGTGCACAACCGGTTCCCGGTCCGACGCCCGTCGCCAACGGTTCTATTTTCCAGTCTGCTCAGCCGATTAACTATGGCTATCAACCGCTGTTTGAAGATCGTCGACCACGCAATATTGGCGATACGCTGACCATCGTGTTGCAGGAGAACGTCAGCGCCAGCAAAAGCTCCTCTGCGAATGCCAGCCGTGACGGTAAAACTAATTTTGGCTTTGATACTGTGCCGCGCTATTTGCAGGGGCTGTTTGGTAACGCTCGTGCCGATGTCGAAGCCTCTGGTGGCAACACGTTCAACGGAAAAGGCGGGGCCAATGCCAGCAATACCTTTAGCGGCACGTTGACGGTGACGGTTGACCAGGTACTGGTCAACGGCAACCTGCATGTGGTGGGTGAAAAACAGATCGCCATTAATCAGGGTACCGAATTTATTCGCTTCTCTGGTGTAGTTAATCCTCGCACCATCAGCGGCAGTAATACCGTACCGTCTACTCAGGTGGCGGATGCGCGCATTGAATACGTAGGCAATGGCTACATTAACGAAGCGCAAAATATGGGCTGGTTGCAGCGTTTCTTCCTTAACCTGTCGCCAATGTAAGTGAGGCTGTGGTGATTAAATTTCTCTCTGCATTAATTCTTCTACTGGTTATCACGGCAGCTCAGGCTGAGCGTATTCGCGATCTCACCAGTGTTCAGGGGGTAAGGCAAAACTCACTGATTGGCTATGGCCTGGTGGTGGGGCTGGATGGCACCGGTGACCAGACAACTCAGACGCCGTTTACCACACAAACGCTTAATAACATGCTCTCACAGCTGGGAATTACCGTTCCGACGGGCACTAATATGCAGCTAAAAAACGTCGCTGCGGTAATGGTGACGGCGTCACTTCCACCGTTTGGACGTCAGGGGCAAACCATTGACGTGGTGGTTTCTTCCATGGGAAATGCCAAAAGTCTGCGTGGCGGTACGTTATTGATGACACCGCTTAAGGGCGTTGACAGTCAGGTGTATGCGCTGGCACAGGGCAATATTCTGGTTGGCGGCGCAGGGGCCTCCGCTGGCGGTAGCAGTGTTCAGGTGAACCAACTGAACGGTGGACGGATCACCAATGGTGCGGTTATTGAACGTGAATTGCCCAGCCAGTTTGGCGTCGGGAATACCCTTAATTTGCAACTTAACGACGAAGATTTCAGTATGGCGCAGCAAATCGCTGACACCATCAACCGCGTGCGTGGATATGGCAGCGCCACCGCGTTAGATGCGCGGACTATTCAGGTGCGCGTACCGAGTGGCAACAGTTCCCAGGTCCGTTTCCTTGCCGATATCCAGAATATGCAGGTTAATGTCTCCCCGCAGGACGCTAAAGTAGTGATTAACTCGCGCACTGGTTCGGTGGTGATGAATCGCGAAGTGACCCTCGACAGCTGCGCGGTAGCGCAGGGGAATCTCTCGGTTACGGTAAATCGGCAGGCCAATGTCAGCCAGCCAGATACACCGTTTGGTGGCGGGCAGACTGTGGTTACTCCACAGACGCAGATCGATTTACGCCAGAGCGGCGGTTCGCTGCAAAGCGTACGTTCCAGCGCCAGCCTCAATAACGTGGTGCGTGCGCTCAATGCGCTGGGCGCTACGCCGATGGATCTGATGTCCATACTGCAATCAATGCAAAGTGCGGGATGTCTGCGGGCAAAACTGGAAATCATCTGATGATCAGCGACAGCAAACTACTGGCAAGTGCGGCCTGGGATGCACAATCGCTCAACGAACTTAAGGCGAAAGCGGGCGAAGATCCGGCGGCAAATATCCGTCCGGTGGCCCGCCAGGTGGAAGGGATGTTCGTGCAGATGATGTTGAAAAGCATGCGCGACGCTTTACCAAAAGATGGCCTGTTCAGCAGCGAGCACACTCGCCTGTATACCAGTATGTATGACCAGCAGATTGCCCAACAGATGACGGCGGGCAAAGGTCTGGGGCTGGCAGAGATGATGGTTAAACAGATGACGCCAGAACAACCATCGCCAGAGGAGTCCACGCCAGCAGCACCGATGAAATTCCCGCTCGAAACCGTGGTGCGTTATCAAAATCAGACGCTTTCGCAGCTGGTGCAAAAGGCCGTACCACGTAACTACGATGATTCGCTGCCGGGTGACAGTAAAGCATTCCTCGCGCAACTCTCGTTGCCCGCCCAACTGGCAAGCCAGCAAAGCGGTGTGCCACATCATTTGATCCTCGCTCAGGCGGCGCTGGAATCTGGCTGGGGACAACGGCAAATCCGCCGTGAAAACGGCGAGCCGAGCTATAACCTGTTTGGCGTCAAAGCCTCTGGCAACTGGAAAGGGCCAGTCACTGAAATCACCACGACTGAATATGAAAATGGCGAAGCGAAGAAAGTAAAAGCGAAGTTTCGGGTCTACAGCTCGTATCTGGAAGCATTGTCGGATTACGTTGGGCTATTAACACGTAACCCGCGCTACGCTGCCGTGACGACCGCCGCGAGTGCGGAGCAGGGGGCGCAGGCCCTACAGGACGCGGGCTATGCCACCGATCCTCACTATGCCCGCAAACTCACCAGCATGATTCAGCAGATGAAATCGATAAGCGACAAGGTGAGCAAAACCTACAGCATGAACATTGATAATCTGTTCTGAATAACTCAAGTCCGGCGTGTCGCTGCCGATAATACTCTGTAATTGAAGGCTTATAAGGAACCTCCATGTCCAGCTTGATCAATAACGCCATGAGCGGACTGAACGCGGCTCAGGCGGCGTTAAATACGGCAAGTAATAATATTTCCAGCTATAACGTTGCCGGATATACCCGCCAAACCACTATTATGGCGCAGGCCAACAGCACGTTGGGCGCGGGTGGCTGGGTTGGCAATGGCGTCTACGTTTCTGGTGTGCAGCGTGAGTATGATGCGTTTATTACCAACCAGTTACGTGCTGCGCAGACGCAAAGTAGCGGCCTGACTGCCCGCTATGAGCAGATGTCGAAAATCGACAATATGCTCTCCACCAGTACCTCTTCGCTGGCAACACAGATGCAGGATTTCTTCACCAGCCTGCAAACGCTGGTAAGTAACGCGGAAGACCCGGCAGCACGCCAGGCGCTGATTGGGAAATCAGAAGGGTTGGTGAATCAGTTTAAAACCACCGATCAATATCTGCGCGACCAGGACAAACAGGTCAATATCGCGATAGGTGCCAGCGTTGATCAGATCAACAATTACGCTAAACAAATCGCCAGCCTGAACGATCAGATCTCCCGCCTGACAGGCGTGGGGGCAGGGGCGTCACCTAACAATCTGCTGGATCAACGCGATCAACTGGTGAGCGAATTAAACCAGATTGTTGGCGTAGAAGTCAGCGTTCAGGATGGTGGCACTTATAACATCACGATGGCCAATGGCTACTCACTGGTTCAGGGTAGTACGGCGCGGCAGCTGGCGGCAGTTCCTTCCAGCGCCGACCCTTCTCGTACGACTGTCGCTTATGTTGATGGGACTGCGGGCAATCTTGAGATCCCGGAGAAATTGCTGAATACCGGGTCACTGGGCGGTATTCTGACATTTCGTTCTCAGGATCTCGACCAGACGCGTAATACGCTCGGACAACTGGCGCTGGCATTTGCCGAGGCTTTCAATGCCCAACATAACAAGGGGTATGATGCCAATGGTAAAGAAGGGGAGGATTTCTTTGCTATCGGTAAGCCCGCGGTTCTGCAAAATACTAACAACAATGGTGGCGTTGCGATCGGTGCAACGGTAACTGATGCCTCCGCGGTACTGGCGACAGATTACAAAATCTCGTTCGATAATAATCAGTGGCAGGTCACCCGCCTTGCCAGCAATACCACTTTTACGGTGGCGCCGGATGCCAACGGTAAAGTGGCATTTGATGGTCTGGAGTTGACGTTTACAGGAACGCCTGCCGTTAACGACAGCTTCACGCTGAAACCGGTAAGTGACGCCATCGTCAACATGGATGTATTAATCACTGACGAAGCGAAAATCGCCATGGCGAGCGAAGAAGATGCGGGTGATAGCGACAACCGCAACGGTCAGGCCCTGCTGGATCTGCAAAGCAACAGTAAAACGGTGGGCGGTGCGAAATCCTTTAACGATGCTTATGCATCGTTAGTGAGTGATATCGGTAATAAAACCGCGACGTTGAAAACCAGTAGCGCCACGCAAGGTAATGTGGTGACGCAGCTTTCCAATCAGCAGCAGTCGATTTCCGGTGTCAATCTCGATGAGGAGTACGGAAATTTGCAACGTTTTCAGCAGTATTACCTGGCGAATGCGCAGGTTCTGCAGACGGCAAACGCGATTTTTGATGCGCTGATTAACATTCGCTAAGGGGAGATAAAATGCGTTTCAGTACCCAGATGATGTACCAGCAAAACATGCGTGGCATCACCAATTCTCAGGCAGAATGGATGAAGTACGGCGAACAGATGTCGACGGGTAAGCGAGTCGTTAACCCTTCAGATGATCCCATTGCTGCATCACAAGCTGTTGTTCTCTCCCAGGCACAGGCGCAAAACAGTCAGTACACGCTGGCGCGTACTTTCGCCACTCAAAAAGTGTCACTGGAAGAGAGTGTGCTTAGCCAGGTCACCACTGCTATCCAGAATGCTCAGGAAAAAATTGTCTACGCCAGCAATGGCACCTTGAGTGACGATGACCGGGCCTCACTGGCTACGGATATTCAGGGGCTTCGTGACCAGTTGCTGAATCTGGCGAACACCACTGACGGTAACGGGCGCTACATTTTTGCCGGTTATAAAACAGAAACTGCGCCGTTTAGTGAGGCAGACGGCGAATATGTTGGCGGAGCAGAAAGTATTAAACAACAGGTCGATGCTTCGCGTTCGATGGTGATAGGGCACACGGGTGACAAAATTTTCGACAGTATTACCAGCAACGCGGTAGCGGAACCAGACGGTAGCGCTTCTGAAACCAATCTTTTTGCCATGCTGGATAGCGCCATCGCAGCCCTGAAAACGCCGGTCGCGGATAGCGAAGCGGATAAAGAAACCGCCGCTGCGACACTGGATAAAACCAACCGCGGACTGAAAAATTCGCTGAATAATGTGCTGACCGTTCGCGCGGAATTAGGCACGCAGCTGAACGAACTGGAGTCGCTGGATTCATTAGGTAGCGATCGCGCTTTAGGGCAAACGCAGCAGATGAGCGATCTGGTTGATGTGGACTGGAATGCAACTATTTCATCTTACATCATGCAGCAAACGGCATTGCAGGCATCGTATAAAGCATTTACCGATATGCAGGGATTGTCGCTGTTCCAGCTCAACAAATAAGCTCGCTTTAAAACATATCATGAAACTGGGTATGTTTTGTCTGCCTGCTCTGGGATCGCCGGGGCGGGCATTTTTTTGCCTATTTTGTATTGTTGGTTAGCAAGGATGCCATTCGATGAATTTTAATATGTTGATTTAAAGATGAAATAAAAAAGCCCTGGCAGTTACCAGGGCTTGATTACTTGAGCTAATTATTACTCAACAGGTTGCGGACGCGCAGGCGCGGCAGATGCATGATGCGTTGCCGTATGACCACCTGCAGCACCTTTACCTTCGAAGGTAAAAGCAGGGCGCTGCCAGTCACTGTGACGCGGTGCCTCCGGAACATATGCCGGAGCCGGAGCACGCGTCATTGGCGCGGTAGCGTGGTTATGCTCAACAGCTAATACAGGTTCAACAGCGGCTACCGTTTCAACTTCTGCTGCGACTTCAGCGACGATTTGCGCGGGAGGTTGAGCAACAACTTCAGGTTCAGCAACCACAACCTCAGCAGTTTCGGCAACTTCTTCAATATCAGCCGTCTCTTCCTGCGGTTCAACCACCGGTTCTGCGTGTTCTGCAACTTCCTGGGCTACGGCAACATCAGACTCGGTAATCACCTGCGGCTGTTCAGTTACCGCGGCGGCAATCACCTCAGGATGCGTCGTTTCAACCACTTCCGGTTGCGGTTCGGCAACCTGAACGGGGGCTTCTACGACTTCAGCCACTTCTTCAACAACCGGCGCGCTAACAACAGGTTCGACAGCGGCGGCGACAGGGACCTCAGTCACCATCGGTTGCACTTGTACTTCTTCCTGTTCGCGCTGCTCTTCAACCTGTACATCTTGCGGACGTACAATCGGATAGCGGATCCAGACTTTGCCAGAGGCCAGTTCCGGAGACGCGCACGCTACGGTTAACGGCATTGGCGACTGGGTCGGATAACGCTCGTCACGATAGCGACGACGACGCTGACCACTTACGCGCAGGTGACGAGGCGAGCGGCGAGAGCGACGCGGCATGCCACCGTTATCACGGTTATCAGCATTGTTCTCTTCCTGCTGTTCCGGCGCAGTTTGCGCTACGACTGGCAGCGGGACTTTCGCCAGTTCTGTACGCGGAGCAGGCACTTCCTGAACGATGGTTTCGGCAGCGGCAGTTTCTTCAACCACTGGTGCGGCTACCGTTTCTTCGGCTACGCTTTGCTCGTAACGCACTTTCTGATTCAGCTGGCGCTGTTTACGACGCGGCTGAACCGGACGTACACGTTCTTCCTGTTCGATTTCCTGAACAGATTGCTCTTCAACATTCAGCGCTTTCGCTTCTTGTTGCGCCTGACGTTTATCATCATTACGGCGGCGGCTACGTTCACGACGCGGCGCTTGCTGCTCGTCGGTGGTACGCGCTTTTTCCGTTACCTCAGCCTGCTGACGGCTCTCACGCGTCTCGGCAGTCTGCTGCTGTGCCTGGCGACGATTACGGCGGTTTTCTTCGCGATTATCGCTGCCTTCATTACGTTCGCTACGTGTGTCGCGGCGTTCATTTCGGTCACGACGGTTGTTCTGACGTGGCTTACGGCGGTCCTGTTGACGTTCCGGTTTCGTTTCAGTTTTCGGTGCCGGTTGCTCGGTCGGTTTGGTTTCTTCACCACCGCTGAACAGCGCTTTCAGTGCGCCGAAGAAGCGGCTCAACAGCCCAGGTTGTGCAGGAGTTGCTGGTGTTGTTGATGCAGCTTTAGGTGCTGGGGCTGCGACAGGCGCGGCAGGTTCAGCTGGGGTTGGCGCTGGCGGCACATCCGGCATGGCAAACGTTGCCAGCGCAGGTTGTTCCGGACGCTTACGTTCAGCGAACTCTTCTTCAGACGGCAGCGCCATCGCTTCTTCATGCAGCTTCGGCAGCATGTAGCTTAAGGTTGGGGTTTCTTCCCCTTTGCGCACGCGCAGCACATGGTAGTGCGGGGTTTCCATCTGATCGTTTGGCACAATCACACAGCGCACGCCGTCCTGACGAGTTTCAATGGCATTTACCGCAGAGCGTTTTTCGTTCAGCAGGTAAGAAGCGATTGGTACAGGAACAATGGCATGCACTTCCTGAGTGTTCTCTTTCAGCGCTTCTTCTTCAATCAGACGCAGAATAGAGAGCGACAGGGATTCGTTGTCACGCACGGTGCCGGTACCGGAGCAGCGCGGGCAGACGTGATGGCTGGATTCACCCAATGATGGGCTCAGGCGCTGACGGGACATTTCCAGCAGGCCAAAGCGAGAAATATGGCTGATTTGAATACGTGCACGGTCCTGACGCACCGCTTCACGCAGACGGTTTTCTACCGCACGCTGGTGGCGTACTGGCGTCATGTCGATGAAGTCGATAACAATCAGGCCGCCGAGGTCACGCAGGCGCAGCTGACGAGCAATCTCATCGGCAGCTTCGAGGTTGGTGTTAAACGCGGTTTCTTCGATATCGCCGCCGCGGGTCGCGCGTGCGGAGTTGATGTCGATGGCTGTTAACGCTTCGGTGCTGTCGATAACAATGGAACCACCGGATGGCAGACGAACTTCACGCTGGAAGGCGGACTCGATCTGCGACTCGATCTGGTAGTGGCTGAACAGCGGAATTTCACCAGTGTACAGCTTGATTTTGCTGCTGAAATCCGGGCGACCTAATGCAGCGATATGCTGACGCGCCAGTTCGAGCACTTTCGGGTTATCGATAAGGATTTCGCCGATGTCCTGACGTAAGTAATCGCGGAATGCGCGAACGATGACGTTGCTCTCCTGATGAATCAGGAATGGAGCAGGGCGGCTTTCAGCGGCTTTTTTGATGGCTTCCCAGTGTTTCAGACGGAAGCTTAAATCCCATTGCAGCGCCTCTGCAGATTTGCCGACGCCAGCGGTGCGCACGATAAGCCCCATGCCTTCCGGCAGTTCAAGGCTTGCCAGTGCTTCTTTTAATTCGGTACGGTCGTCGCCTTCAATACGGCGAGAAATACCACCCGCGCGCGGGTTGTTCGGCATCAGAACCAGATAGCTACCCGCCAGACTGATAAAGGTGGTTAATGCCGCGCCTTTGTTGCCGCGCTCTTCTTTATCGATCTGAACAATGACTTCCTGACCTTCACGCAACACATCTTTAATGTTGGGACGACCATGAGCACTGTAGTTAGCAGGGAAATATTCGCGGGCAATTTCTTTTAGTGGGAGGAAACCGTGACGTTCAGCGCCGTAATCAACAAAAGCAGCTTCCAGACTCGGTTCAATGCGGGTGATTTTACCTTTGTAGATGTTTGCCTTTTTCTGTTCGTGCCCTGGACTTTCGATATCCAGGTCATACAGACGCTGCCCATCTACAAGGGCAACGCGCAACTCTTCCTGCTGAGTTGCGTTGATTAACATTCTTTTCATCGTAACTTACTCATTATTCTTACATTGACGACTAAGCTGCGGGCAAAGTAACGCCTTTCCGGGTGTGAACCGATGGCCTCGTGTCTAGTCGCGTCGCCAACCTCACGGTTATCGTCAGCTCAAAGAGGCGCAGAGTGTCGGTTGCCCGTTTTTCATGCGGAAAAACAGCGCAATTATCAAAGAAACAGACTGGGTATTACTCTCCAGAAATATTTCCATCTACCGGTAAGGACTGCAACCCGCAGCCCGCTAACTGCCTGAAAGATCAATACGTCTTACGCCATTGCTGCGTGGATGATCGGTCGGGCAAAATGGGTTATTCCGTAAAATTTCTTGTTTTAACAAGGATGGACACGGAAACGTTCTCATTATTCCACTGCAAGCCTTGTTATAGCAAGATGACTTTTACCATTTATCACCCGCTTACTCACAGTTTTTTCACTTCTTAATGGTGATTGGTTTAATAACCATCAATAAAGTGATGACGTAGTGGAGTAATAAGGTGCAAAACTAAATATAAGCATAGAAAAATGAGTGGCGCGAATCCTGTTGGCTAATTAGAATCGCCCACCATGAAAACAGAGACTCCATCCGTAAAAATTGTTGCTATCACCGCGGACGAAGCGGGGCAACGTATCGACAACTTTTTGCGTACCCAATTGAAAGGCGTACCTAAAAGTATGATTTACCGTATTTTGCGTAAAGGCGAAGTGCGGGTGAACAAAAAACGTATTAAGCCTGAATATAAACTCGAAGCAGGTGATGAGGTGCGTATTCCACCGGTTCGCGTTGCTGAACGTGAAGAGGAGGCGGTTTCGCCACATCTGCAAAAGGTGGCGGCGCTGGCGGACGTCATCTTATATGAAGATGAGCATATCCTGGTGCTGAATAAACCTTCCGGTACGGCAGTACATGGCGGCAGTGGTTTAAGCTTCGGCGTTATCGAAGGTTTACGGGCGTTGCGCCCGGAAGCGCGGTTCCTTGAACTGGTACATCGTCTCGACCGGGACACTTCCGGTGTGTTGCTGGTAGCGAAAAAACGCTCGGCGTTGCGTTCTCTGCATGAGCAATTACGTGAAAAAGGGATGCAAAAAGATTACCTGGCGCTGGTGCGCGGTCAGTGGCAGTCGCATGTGAAGAGCGTACAAGCGCCGTTGCTGAAAAATATTCTGCAAAGTGGCGAACGTATCGTGCGTGTGAGTCAGGAAGGTAAACCGTCGGAAACACGCTTTAAAGTGGAAGAACGCTATGCATTTGCCACCCTGGTGCGTTGTAGCCCGGTAACTGGGCGTACTCATCAGATCCGTGTGCATACACAGTATGCGGGTCATCCGATTGCCTTTGACGATCGCTACGGTGACCGTGAATTTGATAGACAGCTCACTGAAGCAGGCACGGGATTAAATCGTCTGTTCCTGCACGCCGCAGCGTTGAAGTTTACCCATCCGGGAACCGGTGAGGTGATGCGTATCGAAGCGCCGATGGATGAAGGTTTGAAGCGTTGTTTGCAAAAGCTGCGTAACGCGCGCTAATACAAGCATATAAACCTGATAATGGGCGGTTGGCCTGATAAGGCGTTTACGCCGCATCAGGCCGCCAGCACCGATTGCCGGATGCGACATACCTGCATCCGGCGTAAAAAACTATCCCATCAGCGGATTTTTCCCTTCCCGACGTAACATCTGACACAGCGCGATTAGCGGTAAACCAACCAGCGTGTTATGGTCACGCCCTTCTAAACGCTCAAACAGCGTAATGCCAAATCCTTCACTCTTAAAGCTACCCGCGCAGTGCAGGGGATGCTCCTTACGCACGTAATTATCAATCTCCGCCTCGCTCAGGTGACGGAAATGGACGTCAAAAGGCTCCACTTCTGTTTGCAGATGCCCATTCGCCGAATTAAACAACGCCAGTCCAGTATAGAAGGTGACGATATTGCCGCTGGCTTTGCGTAATTGCAGACGGGCATTTTCTTCCGTTAACGGTTTACCGGTGATTTCGCCATCAAGAACACATACCTGGTCTGAACCAATAATTAAATGATCCGGATAACGTGACGCCAGAGATTGCGCTTTTTCTTGTGCCAGTCGAAGCACCAACTGTCGCGGTGATTCGTCGCTGCGTGGGGTTTCGTCGACCTCGGGTGCTGCACATTCAAAAGAGATTTGCAGTTTTTCCAGAAGAGCGCGACGCCAGGGCGAGGTGGAGGCTAAAATAAGTTTAGGCATATTTTTTTCCATCAGATATAGCGTATTGATGATAGCCATTTTAAACTATGCGCTTCGTTTTGCAGGTTGATGTTCGTTATCAGCACTGAACGAAAATAAAGCAGTAACCCGCAATGTGTGCGAATTATTGGCAAAAGGCAACCACAGGCTGCCTTTTTCTTTGACTCTATGACGTTACAAAGTTAATATGCGCGCCCTATGCAAAAGGTAAAATTACCCCTGACTCTCGATCCGGTTCGTACGGCTCAAAAACGCCTTGATTACCAGGGTATCTATACCCCTGATCAGGTTGAGCGCGTCGCCGAATCCGTAGTCAGTGTGGACAGTGATGTGGAATGCTCCATGTCGTTCGCTATCGATAACCAACGTCTCGCAGTGTTAAACGGCGATGCGAAGGTGACGGTAACGCTCGAGTGTCAGCGTTGCGGGAAGCCGTTTACTCATCAGGTCTACACAACGTATTGTTTTAGTCCTGTGCGTTCAGACGAACAGGCTGAAGCACTGCCGGAAGCGTATGAACCGATTGAGGTTAACGAATTCGGTGAAATCGATCTGCTTGCAATGGTTGAAGATGAAATCATCCTCGCCTTGCCGGTAGTTCCGGTGCATGATTCTGAACACTGTGAAGTGTCCGAAGCGGACATGGTCTTTGGTGAACTGCCTGAAGAAGCGCAAAAGCCAAACCCATTTGCCGTATTAGCCAGCTTAAAGCGTAAGTAATTGGTGCTCCCCGTTGGATCGGGGATAAACCGTAATTGAGGAGTAAGGTCCATGGCCGTACAACAGAATAAACCAACCCGTTCCAAACGTGGCATGCGTCGTTCCCATGACGCGCTGACCGCAGTCACCAGCCTGTCCGTAGACAAAACTTCTGGTGAAAAACACCTGCGTCACCACATCACTGCCGACGGTTACTACCGCGGCCGCAAGGTCATCGCTAAGTAATCACGCGTCTGCGTGATGAAGCTTAGTGAGGATTTTCCCCAGGCAACTGGGGAAAGACCAAACCGGGCGGCGACGATACCTTGACACGTCTAACCCTGGCGTTAGATGTCATGGGAGGGGATTTTGGCCCTTCCGTGACAGTGCCTGCAGCATTGCAGGCACTGAATTCTAATTCGCAACTCACTCTTCTTTTAGTCGGCAATCCCGACGCCATCACGCCATTACTTGCTAAAGCTGACTTTGAACAACGTTCGCGTCTGCAGATTATTCCTGCGCAGTCAGTTATCGCCAGTGATGCCCGGCCTTCGCAAGCTATCCGCGCCAGTCGTGGGAGTTCAATGCGCGTGGCCCTGGAGCTGGTGAAAGAAGGTCGAGCGCAAGCCTGTGTCAGTGCCGGTAATACCGGGGCGCTGATGGGGCTGGCAAAATTATTACTCAAGCCCCTGGAGGGGATTGAGCGTCCGGCGCTGGTGACGGTATTACCGCATCAGCAAAAGGGCAAAACGGTGGTCCTCGATTTAGGGGCCAACGTCGATTGTGACAGTACAATGTTGGTGCAATTTGCCATTATGGGCTCAGTTCTGGCTGAAGAGGTGGTGGAAATTCCCAATCCTCGCGTGGCGTTGCTCAATATTGGTGAAGAAGAAGTAAAGGGTCTCGACAGTATTCGGGATGCCTCAGCAGTGCTTAAAACAATCCCTTCTATCAATTATATCGGCTATCTTGAAGCCAATGAGTTGTTAACTGGCAAGACAGATGTGCTGGTTTGTGACGGCTTTACAGGAAATGTCACATTAAAGACGATGGAAGGTGTTGTCAGGATGTTCCTTTCTCTGCTGAAATCTCAGGGTGAAGGGAAAAAACGGTCGTGGTGGCTACTGTTATTAAAGCGTTGGCTACAAAAGAGCCTGACGAGGCGATTCAGTCACCTCAACCCCGACCAGTATAACGGCGCCTGTCTGTTAGGATTGCGCGGCACGGTGATAAAAAGTCATGGTGCAGCCAATCAGCGAGCTTTTGCGGTCGCGATTGAACAGGCAGTGCAGGCGGTGCAGCGACAAGTTCCTCAGCGAATTGCCGCTCGCCTGGAATCTGTATACCCAGCTGGTTTTGAGCTGCTGGACGGTGGCAAAAGCGGAACTCTGCGGTAGCAGGACGCTGCCAGCGAACTCGCAGTTTGCAAGTGACGGTATATAACCGAAAAGTGACTGAGCGTACATGTATACGAAGATTATTGGTACTGGCAGCTATCTGCCCGAACAAGTGCGGACAAACGCCGATTTGGAAAAAATGGTGGATACCTCTGACGAGTGGATTGTCACTCGTACCGGCATCCGCGAACGCCACATTGCTGCACCAAACGAAACCGTTTCAACCATGGGCTTTGAAGCGGCGACACGCGCAATTGAGATGGCGGGCATTGATAAAGACCAGATTGGCCTGATCGTTGTGGCAACGACTTCTGCTACGCACGCTTTCCCGAGCGCAGCATGTCAGATTCAAAGCATGTTGGGTATTAAAGGTTGCCCGGCATTTGACGTTGCAGCAGCTTGCGCAGGTTTCACCTATGCATTAAGCGTAGCCGATCAATACGTGAAATCTGGGGCGGTGAAGTATGCTCTGGTCGTCGGTTCCGATGTACTGGCGCGCACCTGCGATCCAACAGATCGCGGGACTATTATTATTTTTGGCGATGGCGCGGGCGCTGCGGTGTTGGCTGCCTCTGAAGAGCCGGGAATCATCTCTACCCATCTGCACGCCGATGGTAGCTATGGTGAATTGCTGACGCTGCCTAATGCTGACCGTGTGAATCCAGAGAATTCAATTCATCTGACGATGGCGGGCAACGAAGTCTTCAAGGTTGCGGTAACGGAACTGGCGCACATCGTTGATGAGACGCTGGTGGCGAATAATCTTGACCGTTCTCAACTGGACTGGCTGGTGCCGCATCAGGCTAACCTGCGTATTATCAGTGCAACGGCGAAAAAACTCGGCATGTCGATGGACAATGTCGTGGTGACGCTGGATCGCCACGGTAATACCTCTGCGGCCTCTGTCCCGTGCGCGCTGGATGAAGCTGTACGTGATGGGCGTATTAAGCCGGGGCAGTTGGTTCTGCTTGAAGCCTTTGGCGGTGGATTCACCTGGGGTTCCGCGCTGGTTCGTTTCTAGGATAAGGATTAAAAGATGACGCAATTTGCATTTGTGTTCCCTGGACAGGGTTCTCAAACCGTTGGAATGCTGGCTGATATGGCGGCGAGCTATCCCATTGTCGAAGAAACGTTTGCTGAAGCTTCTGCGGCGCTGGGTTATGACCTGTGGGCGCTGACTCAGCAGGGGCCAGCCGAAGAACTTAATAAAACCTGGCAAACTCAGCCAGCGCTGTTGACTGCATCAGTTGCGCTGTACCGCGTATGGCAGCAGCAGGGCGGTAAAGCACCAGCGATGATGGCCGGTCACAGCCTCGGGGAATACTCTGCGCTGGTTTGCGCTGGTGTGATTGATTTCGCTGATGCGGTGCGTCTGGTTGAGATGCGCGGCAAGTTCATGCAAGAAGCCGTACCGGAAGGAACGGGCGCTATGGCGGCAATCATCGGTCTGGATGATGCGTCTATTGCGAAAGCGTGTGAAGAAGCTGCAGAAGGTCAGGTGGTTTCTCCGGTAAACTTCAACTCTCCAGGCCAGGTGGTAATTGCGGGACATAAAGAAGCCGTTGAGCGTGCTGGAGCTGCCTGTAAAGCTGCAGGCGCAAAACGCGCGCTGCCGTTGCCAGTGAGCGTACCGTCTCACTGTGCGCTGATGAAACCGGCAGCCGACAAACTGGCAGTAGAATTAGCGAAAATCACCTTTAACGCACCAACAGTTCCTGTTGTGAATAACGTTGATGTGAAATGCGAAACCAATGGTGATGCCATCCGTGACGCACTGGTACGTCAGTTGTATAACCCGGTTCAGTGGACGAAGTCTGTTGAATACATGGCAGCGCAAGGCGTAGAACATCTCTATGAAGTCGGCCCGGGCAAAGTGCTTACTGGCCTGACGAAACGCATTGTCGACACCCTGACCGCCTCGGCGCTGAACGAACCTTCAGCGATGGCAGCGGCGCTCGAGCTTTAAAAGAGGAAAATCATGAATTTTGAAGGAAAAATCGCACTGGTAACCGGTGCAAGCCGCGGAATTGGCCGCGCAATTGCTGAAACGCTCGCAGCCCGTGGCGCGAAAGTTATCGGCACTGCGACCAGTGAAAATGGCGCTCAGGCGATCAGTGATTATTTAGGTGCCAACGGCAAAGGTCTGATGTTGAATGTGACCGAACCAGCATCTATCGAATCTGTTCTGGAAAAAATTCGCGCAGAATTTGGTGAAGTGGATATCCTGGTCAATAATGCCGGTATCACTCGTGATAACCTGTTAATGCGAATGAAAGATGAAGAGTGGAACGATATTATCGAAACCAACCTTTCATCTGTTTTCCGTCTGTCAAAAGCGGTAATGCGCGCTATGATGAAAAAGCGTCATGGTCGCATTATCACTATCGGTTCTGTGGTTGGTACCATGGGAAATGGCGGTCAGGCCAACTACGCTGCGGCGAAAGCGGGCTTGATCGGCTTCAGTAAATCACTGGCGCGCGAAGTTGCGTCACGCGGTATTACTGTAAACGTTGTTGCTCCGGGCTTTATTGAAACGGACATGACACGTGCGCTGAGCGATGACCAGCGTGCGGGTATCCTGGCGCAGGTTCCTGCGGGTCGCCTCGGCGGTGCACAGGAAATCGCCAACGCGGTTGCATTCCTGGCATCCGACGAAGCAGCTTACATCACGGGTGAAACTTTGCATGTGAACGGCGGGATGTACATGGTCTGACCGCGATTTGCACAAAATGCTCATGTTGCGCGCAGTCTGCGTGGTTATGAGTAATAATTAGTGCAAAATGATTTGCGTTATTGGGGGGTAAGGCCTCAAAATAACGTAAAATCGTGGTAAGACCTGCCGGGATTTAGTTGCAAATTTTTCAACATTTTATACACTACGAAAACCATCGCGAAAGCGAGTTTTGATAGGAAATTTAAGAGTATGAGCACTATCGAAGAACGCGTTAAGAAAATTATCGGCGAACAGCTGGGCGTTAAGCAGGAAGAAGTTACCAACAATGCTTCTTTCGTTGAAGACCTGGGCGCGGATTCTCTTGACACCGTTGAGCTGGTAATGGCTCTGGAAGAAGAGTTTGATACTGAGATTCCGGACGAAGAAGCTGAGAAAATCACCACCGTTCAGGCTGCCATTGATTACATCAACGGCCACCAGGCGTAAGTGAACATCTCCAGGCGGTCGTTCGACCGCCTGAGTTTTATCTTTTGTCCCACTAGAATCATTTTTTCCCTCCCTGGAGGACAAACGTGTCTAAGCGTCGTGTAGTTGTGACCGGACTGGGCATGTTGTCTCCTGTCGGCAATACCGTAGAGTCTACCTGGAAAGCTCTGCTTGCCGGTCAGAGTGGCATCAGCCTAATCGACCATTTCGATACTAGCGCCTATGCAACGAAATTTGCTGGCTTAGTAAAGGATTTTAACTGTGAGGACATTATCTCGCGCAAAGAACAGCGCAAGATGGATGCCTTCATTCAATATGGAATTGTCGCTGGCGTTCAGGCCATGCAGGATTCTGGCCTTGAAATAACGGAAGAGAACGCAACCCGTATTGGTGCCGCAATTGGCTCCGGGATTGGCGGCCTCGGACTGATTGAAGAAAACCACACATCTCTGATGAATGGTGGCCCACGTAAGATCAGCCCATTCTTCGTTCCGTCAACGATTGTGAACATGGTGGCAGGTCATCTGACTATCATGTATGGCCTGCGTGGCCCAAGCATCTCTATCGCGACCGCCTGTACTTCTGGCGTGCACAACATCGGTCATGCTGCGCGTATTATCGCGTATGGCGATGCTGACGTGATGGTTGCAGGTGGCGCAGAGAAAGCCAGTACGCCGCTGGGCGTTGGTGGTTTTGGCGCGGCACGTGCATTATCTACCCGCAATGATAACCCGCAAGCGGCGAGCCGCCCGTGGGATAAAGAGCGCGATGGTTTCGTACTGGGCGATGGTGCCGGTATGCTGGTACTGGAAGAGTACGAACACGCGAAAAAACGCGGGGCGAAAATTTACGCTGAACTCGTTGGCTTTGGTATGAGCAGCGATGCTTACCATATGACGTCACCACCAGAAAACGGCGCAGGCGCAGCTCTGGCAATGGCAAATGCTCTGCGTGATGCAGGCATTGAAGCGAGTCAGATTGGCTACGTTAACGCGCACGGTACTTCTACACCGGCTGGCGATAAAGCTGAAGCGCAGGCTGTTAAAAGCATCTTCGGTGAAGCTGCCAGCCGTGTGTTGGTGAGCTCCACGAAATCTATGACCGGTCACCTGTTAGGTGCGGCGGGTGCAGTAGAGTCTATCTACTCCATCCTGGCACTGCGCGATCAGGCTGTTCCGCCAACCATCAACCTGGATAATCCGGATGAAGGTTGCGATCTGGATTTCGTACCGCACGAAGCGCGTCAGGTTAGCGGAATGGAATACACGCTGTGTAACTCCTTCGGCTTCGGTGGTACTAATGGTTCTTTGATCTTTAAAAAGATCTAAGTTGTCATTTCCCACCCTTATAAAAGGTCCGCTTGCGGGCCTTTTTTCTTAGCTTTTATTCCGACTTGTTCCGTAGTGAACATGCTGCCACACTAACAATTCTCTGGTAAGGAGTTGGTATGTTCTTAATTAACGGTCATAAGCAGGAATCGCTGGCAGTAAGCGATCGAGCAACGCAGTTTGGTGATGGTTGTTTTACCACCGCCAGAGTTATCGACGGTGAAGTCAGTTTGTTATCGGCACATATCCAGCGACTACAGGATGCTTGTCAGCGGTTGATGATTTCCTGTGACTTCTGGCCTCAGCTTGAACAAGAGATGAAAACGCTGGCAGCAGAACAGCAGAATGGTGTGCTGAAGGTCGTGATCAGTCGCGGTAGTGGCGGGCGAGGGTACAGCACATTGAACAGCGGACCGGCAACGCGGATTCTCTCCGTTACGGCTTATCCTGCACATTACGATCGTTTGCGTAACGAGGGGATGATGTTGGCGCTAAGCCCGGTGCGGCTGGGGCGCAATCCTCATCTTGCAGGTATTAAACATCTTAATCGGCTTGAACAAGTATTGATTCGCTCTCATCTTGAGCAGACAAATGCCGATGAGGCGTTGGTCCTTGACAGCGAAGGGTGGGTTACGGAATGCTGTGCGGCTAATTTGTTCTGGCGGAAGGGCAATGTAGTTTATACGCCGCGACTGGAGCAGGCAGGTGTTAACGGCATTATGCGACAATTCTGTATCCGTTTACTGGCACAATCCTCTTATCAGCTTGTCGAAGTGCAAGCCACTCTGGAAGAGGCGTTGCAGGCAGATGAGATGGTTATTTGTAATGCGTTAATGCCAGTGATGCCCGTACGTGCCTGTGGCGATGTCTCCTTTTCGTCAGCAACGTTATATGAATATTTAGCCCCACTTTGTGAGCGCCCGAATTAGTCATGAAAAAAGTGTTATTGATTATCTTGTTATTGCTGGTGGTACTGGGTATCGCCGCTGGTGTGGGCGTCTGGAAGGTTCGCCATCTTGCCGACAGCAAATTGCTTATCAAAGAAGAGACGATATTTACCCTGAAGCCAGGGACCGGACGTCTGGCGCTCGGTGAACAGCTTTACGCCGATAAGATCATCAATCGCCCACGGGTTTTTCAATGGCTGCTGCGTATCGAACCGGATCTTTCTCACTTTAAAGCCGGGACTTACCGCTTTACACCGCAGATGACCGTACGTGAGATGCTGAAATTGCTGGAAAGCGGTAAAGAAGCACAGTTCCCTCTGCGACTGGTAGAAGGGATGCGTTTGAGCGATTACCTCAAGCAATTGCGTGAGGCCCCGTATATCAAACACACGCTGAGCGACGATAAGTACGCCACCGTAGCGCAGGCACTTGAACTGGAAAACCCGGAGTGGATTGAAGGTTGGTTCTGGCCAGACACCTGGATGTATACCGCCAATACCACCGATGTCGCGTTACTCAAGCGAGCGCACAAGAAAATGGTGAAAGCGGTCGATAGCGCCTGGGAAGGGCGTGCGGACGGTCTGCCTTATAAAGATAAAAACCAGTTGGTGACGATGGCATCAATTATCGAAAAAGAAACCGCCGTTTCCAGCGAACGCGATCAGGTTGCCTCGGTATTTATCAACCGTTTACGCATTGGTATGCGCCTGCAGACCGACCCGACCGTGATTTACGGGATGGGAGAGCGTTATAATGGCAAACTTTCTCGTGCAGACCTGGAAACGCCGACAGCGTATAACACCTATACCATTACCGGTTTGCCGCCAGGTGCGATAGCGACGCCGGGGGCGGATTCGCTGAAGGCTGCTGCGCATCCGGCAAAAACGCCGTATCTCTATTTTGTGGCCGATGGTAAAGGTGGTCACACGTTTAATACCAATCTTGCCAGTCATAACAAGTCTGTGCAGGATTATCTGAAAGTGCTTAAGGAAAAAAATGCGCAGTAAGTATATCGTCATTGAGGGGCTGGAAGGCGCAGGCAAAACTACCGCGCGTAACGTGGTGGTTGAGACGCTCGAGCAACTGGGTATCCGCGACATGGTTTTCACTCGGGAACCTGGCGGTACGCAACTTGCCGAAAAGTTAAGAAGCCTGGTGCTGGATATCAAATCGGTAGGCGATGAAGTCATTACCGATAAAGCCGAAGTTCTGATGTTTTATGCCGCGCGCGTTCAACTGGTAGAAACGGTCATCAAACCTGCGCTGGCTAACGGCACTTGGGTTATTGGCGACCGCCACGATCTCTCTACTCAAGCGTATCAGGGGGGCGGACGTGGTATTGACCAACATATGTTGGCAACGCTGCGTGATGCTGTTCTCGGGGATTTTCGCCCCGACTTAACGCTCTATCTCGATGTTACCCCGGAAGTTGGCTTAAAACGCGCGCGTGCGCGCGGCGAGCTGGATCGTATTGAGCAAGAGTCTTTCGATTTCTTTAATCGCACCCGCGCCCGCTATCTGGAACTGGCAGCACAAGATAAAAGCATTCATACCATTGATGCCACCCAGCCGCTGGAGTCCGTGATGGATGCAATCCGCACTACCGTGACCAATTGGGTTAAGGAGCAGAACGCATGAGATGGTATCCATGGTTACGACCTGATTTCGAAAAACTGGTAGCCAGCTATCAGGCCGGAAGAGGTCACCATGCGCTACTCATTCAGGCGTTACCGGGTATGGGCGAGGATGCTTTAATCTACGCCCTGAGCCGTTATTTACTCTGCCAACAACCGCAGGGCCACAAAAGTTGCGGTCACTGTCGTGGATGTCAGTTGATGCAGGCTGGCACGCATCCCGATTATTACACCCTGGCTCCCGAAAAAGGGAAAAATGCGCTGGGCATTGATGCGGTACGTGAAGTTACCGAAAAGCTGAATGAGCACGCACGCTTAGGCGGTGCAAAAGTTGTCTGGGTAACCGATGCTGCCTTACTGACCGACGCTGCGGCTAACGCATTGCTGAAAACGCTTGAAGAGCCGCCAGCAGAAACCTGGTTTTTCCTTGCTACCCGCGAGCCTGAACGTTTACTGGCAACATTACGTAGTCGTTGTCGGTTACATTACCTTGCGCCGCCGCCGGAACAGTACGCCGTGACTTGGCTTTCACGCGAAGTGACAATGTCACAGGATACATTACTTGCCGCATTGCGCTTAAGCGCCGGTTCGCCTGGTGCGGCACTGGCGTTGTTTCAGGGAGATATCTGGCAGGCTCGTGAAACATTGTGTCAGGCGCTGGCATATAGCGTGCAATCGGGCGACTGGTATTCGCTGCTAGCGGCCCTTAATCATGAACAAGCTCCGGCGCGTTTACACTGGCTGGCAACGTTGCTGATGGATGCGCTAAAACGCCATCATGGCGCTGCGCAGGTTACCAATGTTGATGTGCCGGGCCTGGTCGTCGAACTGGCAAACCATCTTTCTCCCTCGCGTCTACAGGCTATACTGGGGGATGTTTGCCACATTCGTGAACAGTTAATGTCTGTCACAGGTATTAACCGCGAGCTTCTCATCACCGATCTTTTACTGCGTATTGAGCATTACCTGCAACCGGGCGTTGTGCTACCGGTTCCTCATCTTTAAGAGAAACATCATGTTTTTAGTCGACTCACACTGCCATCTCGATGGTCTGGATTATGAATCTTTGCATAAGGACGTGGATGACGTTCTGGCGAAAGCCGCCGCACGCGATGTGAAATTTTGTCTGGCAGTCGCCACAACATTACCGGGTTATTTACACATGCGGGATCTGGTAGGCGAACGTGACAACGTCGTATTTTCTTGTGGCGTGCATCCACTCAACCAGAATGATCCCTACGATGTAGAAGATTTACGCCGTCTGGCGGCAGAAGAGGGCGTTGTTGCGCTGGGTGAAACCGGGTTGGATTATTATTACACGCCGGAAACTAAAGTACGGCAGCAAGAGTCCTTCATCCATCATATCCAGATTGGTCGTGAACTGAACAAGCCGGTTATCGTCCACACCCGTGACGCCCGCGCCGATACGCTGGCAATTCTGCGCGAAGAAAAAGTGACGGATTGTGGTGGCGTACTACACTGTTTTACAGAGGACAGAGAAACGGCGGGTAAATTACTGGATCTCGGATTTTACATCTCCTTTTCCGGCATTGTGACCTTCCGTAATGCGGAGCAACTGCGCGATGCCGCGCGTTATGTCCCCCTCGATCGGTTACTGGTAGAAACTGACTCACCTTACCTTGCACCGGTTCCGCATCGAGGAAAAGAGAATCAACCTGCGATGGTTCGTGACGTTGCAGAATACATGGCTGTGTTGAAAGGTGTTGCCGTTGAAGAACTGGCGCAGGTAACCACCGATAACTTCGCCCGTCTGTTTCACATCGACGCTTCCCGCCTTCAATCCATCCTTTGAATGAGTTTTTTTAAAGCTCGTAATTAATGGCTAAAACGAGTAAAGTTCACCGCCGAAAATTGGGCGGTGAATAACCACGTTTGAAATATTGTGACATATGTTTTGTCAAAATGTGCAACTTCTCCAATGATCTGAAGTTGAAACGTGATAGCCGTCAAACAAATCGGCACTGAATTATTTTACTCTGTGTAATAAATAAAGGGCGCTTAGATGCCCTGTACACGGCGAGGCTCTCCCCCCTTGCCACGCGTGAGAACGTAAAAAAGCACCCATACTCAGGAGCACTCTCAATTATGTTTAAGAATGCATTTGCTAACCTGCAAAAGGTCGGTAAATCGCTGATGCTGCCGGTATCCGTACTGCCTATCGCAGGTATTCTGCTGGGCGTCGGTTCCGCGAATTTCAGCTGGCTGCCCGCCGTTGTATCGCATGTTATGGCAGAAGCAGGCGGTTCCGTCTTTGCAAACATGCCACTGATTTTTGCGATCGGTGTCGCCCTCGGCTTTACCAATAACGATGGCGTATCCGCGCTGGCCGCAGTTGTTGCCTATGGCATCATGGTTAAAACCATGGCCGTGGTTGCGCCACTGGTACTGCATTTACCTGCTGAAGAAATCGCCTCTAAACACCTGGCGGATACTGGCGTACTCGGGGGGATCATCTCCGGTGCGATCGCAGCGTACATGTTTAACCGTTTCTACCGTATTAAGCTGCCTGAGTATCTTGGCTTCTTTGCCGGTAAACGCTTTGTGCCGATCATTTCAGGCCTGGCTGCCATCTTTACTGGCGTTGTGCTGTCCTTCATTTGGCCGCCTATTGGTTCTGCAATCCAGACCTTCTCTCAGTGGGCTGCTTACCAGAACCCGGTAGTTGCGTTTGGCATTTACGGTTTCATCGAACGTTGCCTGGTACCGTTTGGTCTGCACCACATCTGGAACGTACCTTTCCAGATGCAGATTGGTGAATACACCAACGCTGCAGGTCAGGTTTTCCACGGCGACATTCCGCGTTATATGGCGGGTGACCCGACTGCGGGTAAACTGTCTGGCGGCTTCCTGTTCAAAATGTACGGTCTGCCAGCTGCCGCAATTGCTATCTGGCACTCTGCTAAACCGGAAAACCGCGCGAAAGTGGGCGGTATCATGATCTCCGCGGCGCTGACCTCGTTCCTGACCGGTATCACCGAGCCTATCGAGTTCTCCTTCATGTTCGTTGCGCCGATCCTGTACATCATCCACGCGATTCTGGCAGGCCTGGCATTCCCTATCTGTATTCTTCTGGGGATGCGTGACGGTACGTCGTTCTCGCACGGTCTGATCGACTTCATCGTTCTGTCTGGTAACAGCAGCAAACTGTGGCTGTTCCCGATCGTCGGTATCGGTTATGCAATTGTTTACTACACCATCTTCCGCGTGCTGATTAAAGCACTGGATCTGAAAACGCCGGGTCGTGAAGACGCGACTGATGATGCAAAAGCGACAGGTACCAGCGAAATGGCACCGGCTCTGGTTGCTGCGTTTGGTGGTAAAGAAAACATCACTAACCTCGACGCATGTATTACCCGTCTGCGCGTCAGCGTTGCTGATGTGTCTAAAGTGGATCAGGCTGGCCTGAAGAAACTGGGCGCAGCGGGCGTAGTGGTTGCTGGTTCTGGTGTTCAGGCGATTTTCGGTACTAAATCCGATAACCTGAAAACCGAGATGGATGAGTACATCCGTAACCACTAATCCGTAAGACGTTGGGGAGACTAAGGCAGCCAGATGGCTGCCTTTTTTACAGGTGTTATTCAGAATTGATACGTGCCGGTAATGCTGAAATTACGCGGTGCGCCGTAGACGATAGAACCTTCCACGTTGGTATCGTAGGTTTTGTCGAACAGGTTATTGACGTTCCCCTGTAACGAGAAGTTTTTCGTCACCTGGTAGCGGGTGAAGAGATCCACCAGCGCGTAGCTACCTTGCTCGGCGCGGAAGGTGCCATACGGTGTCACGGTGTCGGTATACACGCGATTTTGCCAGTTAACACCACCGCCGACCGTCAACTCTGGCATGACAGGTAACCGATAGCTGGTGAACATTTTAACCGTGGTGCGTGGCAGATTAGGATTAACGGCGTTTCCTTCGTTATCTTCTGCAATATAGCGCGTTGCGCCAAACGTCAGCTGCCAGTTGTCGGTAATTGCGCCGTTGAGTTCAAATTCCACACCTTTACTGACTGTCCCATCCACCGCTTTATAGGCGGTTTCGCCGTTGCTGCCGGGGATAGGTGTACCGGTGGACTGAGCGACATTATCCTGCTCAATACGGAAGATGGCTAACGTGGTGGTCAGACGGCTATTCATCCAGTCCGATTTCAGACCCAGCTCGTAGTTGTTACCGGTGATTGGAGCCAGATATTTGCCTGAACTGTCACGATCATTTTGCGGCTGGAAAATAGAGGTATAGCTGGCGTAGGTCGACCAGTTGTCATTAATGTCAAACACCAGACCAGCATAAGGCGTGGTGTGGTTTTTCTCCATGCTGTAAGTCAGCGTATCAACCCGCCAGTTGGTATAACGTGCGCCAAGGATCAGATGCAGCGGATCGGCAAGGGTGACACGAGTGGCAGCATATAACGATTTCATATGTGTGGTATCGTCCTGCGCCAGACTCTGTGGTGACCAGTCGGTTTGTGGGAAATTGCCATTAAAGTTGTAGAAACTGCCAATTTCATCCGGGAAGATGTTGGCCCATGAACTGAAGTAACGATTGTTTTGTTTGCTGTAACTGCCACCAAACATGAGATTGTGCTGACGACCAAACAATTCATAACTACCGTCAGCGAACAAATCCAGCGCATCAACTTTACGTTTGCCGCTGTTCCAACCGGTGCCGCCGACATAATCAAAGCCAGGTCCATAATTACTGTATGGCCCAACCAGCATACCATCCGCTTTGTTTACATAGGCATCGACATACATCATTTTGCTGTCAAATTCGACTTCGGAGTGGGTGGCATTCAGTGTCGCTTGCCAGGTATCAGCAAACCGCTGCTTCAGGGTCATAAAGACCTTGTTGATCTCTTTATCGTTGTACGCCCAGTCAGGTGCGGTACTGCGTGCGCGATCGTAACTGTTGCTGCTGCCATCAGTATTCCAGCGCGGTAAACCGCCCCAGGTTGGGCTATTAACATCAATGCGCTGATATTCGTAACCGCCTGAAAGCGTCGTAAGATCGCCTAAATCAGCATCGACAATGCCGGAGAAGAAGGTCTTTTCACTGTTGTAGCGGTCCAGCCATGAGTCGTTATTCTGGTAGCCGCCGACAATTCGCGCGCGGATTTTACCATCTTCGGTGAGTGGACTTTGTAAATCCGCTACATACCGTTCTTTGTTCCAGCTACCGTATTCTGCCGAGACATCGCCTTTAAATTCACGACTGGTCGCGTGTTTTCGAACCATATTAATTGCCGCAGATGGATTACCCGTACCGGTCATGAGTCCTGTCGCGCCACGCACTACTTCTACGCGTTCAAACAGTGCCATATCAGAAAGTGCGTCGCCCAGATTCCAGCGCGATTCAAAATAGGTGGGGATACCATCAACCATATAGTTATCGATCTGGAATCCGCGGGAATAATAAAGAGCACGATCGGAATCCGCCTGACTTTTGCTGATCCCCAGCGTGTTTTCCATCACTTCGCCCAGCGTTTGTAACTGCTGATCTTCCATCCGCTGCTGACTAACAATAGTGACCGACTGAGGAATATCACGTTGAGTCATCTGCATTTTGGTACCCGCAGAGGTAGACGTTACGCTGTAATCATTTTCGTCATCAACTGGAGTAGTGGCGGAACCCTCAACAATCACCGTTTCTTCAGTGGCTGGTGCAGCAAAAGCGGCGGAAGGTAAGAGTGCCAGTGCTATGCAACCGGCGAGTAGTGACGGTTTGGAGGTGGTTTGATGTTGATTATCCCTGTTAAATTGTGTTGAAAGCATTTGAAATCTCTTGGTTTATGTTGTCGTCAGGCTCATGCCGGAGGAGGATGATGAGCGGTTATATATAGTGTGCGAATAATTTTGCATGTAAATGCAAATGAGAAATATACGCATTCATATTTGGCGTGTAAACCAAACAGAGAATGTCTTTTCAGCGAATTCGCAGGCAGAAATGGGAATAATGACGATATATACGGCAGTAAAACGATTTTTTGCTTAAGAAATCGTGAGTTAAGGTTGAAAGAGCAGGTTTAACTCGACCATACTCTATACTCGCAGTATGGCGCGGCGTAGCATGGCGCAACGCATGGCTATTTGAAAAAGGAAAATGTCGTGGCAGAAGAAACTATATTTAGCAAAATTATTCGTCGTGAGATCCCCTCCGATATCGTCTACCAGGATGATCTGGTAACGGCGTTTCGCGATATTTCGCCGCAAGCGCCAACGCATATTCTGATCATTCCAAATATCCTCATTCCGACTGTGAACGACGTGTCTGCTGAGCATGAGCAGGCGCTGGGACGCATGATCACCGTAGCGGCAAAAATTGCTGAGCAAGAAGGTATTGCCGAAGATGGCTATCGTCTGATCATGAACACCAATCGCCATGGCGGACAAGAGGTGTATCACATCCATATGCACTTGTTGGGTGGCCGTCCGCTGGGACCAATGCTGGCGCATAAAGGTCTGTAACGATGAGAAAAGGATGCTTTGGGCTGGTGTCTCTGGCGTTGTTAGTGCTGGTGGGCTGTCGTTCACATCCGGAAATTCCGGTGAATGATGAGCAATCGCTGGTGATGGAGTCATCTTTATTGGCTGCGGGCATCAGTGCAGAAAAGCCCGTCCTTTCAACGTCTGATATTCAACCTTCAGCATCCTCAACGCTTTATAACGAAAGGCAAGAACCCGTTACCGTTCATTATCGTTTTTACTGGTATGACGCCAGAGGACTTGAGATGCATCCTCTGGAAACGCCACGCAGCGTTACCATTCCCGCACATTCGGCGGTAACGCTATACGGCAGCGCCAATTTTCTGGGGGCGCACAAAGTCAGACTTTATCTATATTTGTAAGGGGTGAATCTTGATGATAAAAATGAGTCGCTACGCTTTGATTGCCGCGCTGGCGATGTTTCTCGCCGGGTGTGTGGGGCAACGTGAACCTGCACCGGTAGAAGAAGTGAAACCAGCGCCGGAACAACCTGCCGAGCCACAACAGCCTGTGCCCACAGTGCCCTCGGTGCCGACGATCCCGCAGCAGCCAGGGCCAATTGAGCATGAAGATCAAACCGCACCGCCTGCGCCGCATATTCGCCATTATGACTGGAATGGCGCAATGCAGCCGATGGTCAGTAAGATGCTTGGGGCTGACGGCGTGACTGCGGGTAGCGTCCTGCTGGTTGATAGCGTCAACAACCGTACTAACGGTTCGCTGAATGCCGCAGAAGCGACCGAAACGCTGCGAAATGCGCTGGCTAATAACGGTAAATTTACCCTGGTTTCCGCCCAGCAACTGTCGATGGCTAAGCAACAGTTAGGTTTGTCGCCGCAGGACAGTTTAGGCACCCGTAGTAAAGCCATAGGCATTGCCCGCAACGTCGGTGCTCATTACGTGCTGTACTCCAGCGCCTCTGGCAACGTTAACGCTCCGACCCTACAAATGCAGCTAATGCTGGTGCAGACGGGCGAAATTATCTGGTCAGGTAAAGGTGCCGTTTCGCAGCAATAATCCCATCACGCGCGACGAATTGCTGTCGCGCTTTTTCCCGCAATTTCATCCCGTCACGACGTTTAATAGTGGGCTTAGCGGCGGGAGTTTTCTCATTGAACATCAGGGCCAGCGTTTTGTTGTGCGTCAGCCGCACGATCCTGATGCGCCGCGGTTCGCGTTCTTGCGCCAGTATCGGGCTTTATCACAACTACCCGCATGCATTGCACCGAAGCCGCATTTATATCTCCGTGACTGGATGGTGGTCGACTATCTGCCCGGCGAGGTAAAAACGCATTTGCCGGATACCAACGAACTGGCAGGCTTGCTGTATTATCTACATCAACAGCCGCGTTTTGGCTGGCGAATAACGCTGCTGCCGTTACTGGAACTGTACTGGCAGCAAAGCGATCCGGTGCGGCGGACAGCGGGTTGGCTGCGAATGTTAAAACGTCTCCGCAAAGCGCGGGAACCACAGCCTTTACGCTTGTGTCCATTGCATATGGATATCCACGCCGGAAATTTAGTGCATAGCGCGTCAGGATTAAAACTTATCGACTGGGAGTATGCCGGAGATGGTGATATCGCGCTGGAACTGGCGGCGGTGTGGGTGGAAAATACTGACCAGCATCGGCGATTGGTTAATGACTATGCCGCGCGCGCGAAGATTAATCCGGCGCAATTATGGCATCAGGTCAGGCGATGGTTTCCCTGGCTGCTGATGCTCAAAGCTGGGTGGTTTGAGTACCGCTGGCGACAAACCGGCGATCAACAATTTATCAGGCTTGCCGATGACACCTGGCGGCAGCTATCAATAAAACAATAAGGAGAGCAGTGTGGGTCCAGTAATGTTGGATGTCGAAGGTTACGAACTGGACGCGGAAGAGCGTGAAATACTGGCGCATCCGCTGGTAGGAGGGCTGATTCTCTTTACGCGTAACTATCACGATCCTGCCCAGTTACGCGAACTGGTGCGCCAGATCCGTGCAGCTTCGCGCAATCATCTGGTGGTGGCGGTGGATCAGGAAGGTGGGCGTGTGCAGCGTTTTCGTGAAGGTTTTACCCGCTTGCCAGCGGCACAGTCATTCGCTGCGCTGTTGGGAATGGAAGAAGGTGGAAAACTGGCGCAAGAGGCCGGTTGGCTCATGGCCTGCGAAATGATTGCTATGGATATTGATATCAGCTTTGCGCCAGTGCTGGACGTCGGGCACACAAGCGCGGCGATTGGCGAGCGTTCTTATCATGCCGATCCCGAAAAAGCCCTGGCAATGGCCAGCCGCTTTATTGATGGCATGCATGAAGCCGGAATGAAAACCACCGGTAAACACTTCCCTGGGCATGGTGCGGTAACGGCAGACTCACACAAAGAGACGCCGCGTGACCCTCGTCCACAAGCGGAAATTCGTGCCAAGGATATGTCGGTATTCAGCGCATTAATCCGTGAAAATAAACTCGACGCCATTATGCCTGCGCATGTGATCTACAGTGATGTCGATCCGCGTCCTGCGAGCGGTTCTCCCCACTGGCTGAAAACCGTTTTACGCCAGGAACTGGGTTTTGACGGCGTGATTTTCTCCGACGATTTATCGATGGAAGGTGCCGCGATTATGGGCAGTTATGCCGAACGCGGGCAGGCATCACTGGATGCGGGTTGCGATATGATCCTGGTCTGCAATAATCGTAAAGGGGCCGTCAGCGTGTTAGATAATCTGTCACCGATCAAGGCAGAACGTGTTACACGTTTGTATCATAAAGGTTCATTTTCGCGACAGGAACTGATGGACTCGGCTCGCTGGAAAGAGATCAGCGCCCGTCTGAATCAGTTACATGAACGCTGGCAGGAAGAGAAAGCAGGTCACTAACCCTGGCTTATGTGAGGAAGCGATGATTATCTATTTACACGGTTTTGACTCTAACAGTCCGGGTAACCACGAGAAAGTCTTACAATTGCAGTTTATTGACCCGGATGTACGCTTGATAAGCTACAGTACGCGGCATCCGAAACATGATATGCAGCATCTGCTCAAAGAAGTGGACAAAATGCTGCAACTAAACGTCGATGAGCGTCCGCTGATATGCGGCGTTGGTCTGGGCGGATACTGGGCGGAGCGAATTGGTTTTCTTTGCGATATCCGCCAGGTGATCTTCAATCCTAATTTGTTCCCTTATGAGAACATGGAAGGCAAGATTGATCGCCCGGAAGAGTATGCCGATATTGCCACTAAGTGTGTGACCAACTTCCGCGAGAAGAATCGCGATCGCTGTCTGGTGATTTTGTCGCGTAACGATGAAGCGCTTAACAGCCAGCGGACATCTGAAGAGTTGCATCATTATTACGAGATTGTCTGGGACGAAGAGCAGACGCACAAATTCAAGAATATCTCCCCGCATTTGCAGCGCATTAAAGCGTTCAAAACCCTCGGTTAAATGCCCTCGTCGCATCAGGTAACCTTGCTGATACCTGATGCGTTCCAGATTCTGTAAATTCTGTAGGTCGGATAGGGCGTTCACGCCGCATCCGACACTGGCAATGTGCCTGATGCGACGCCGCTCGCGTCTTATCAGGCCTACCAAACGCCCTCCATATACGTCTCACCCTCCTGAATTCGTTTAAATAATAAACAATAAGCTGTATTTTTTGATCTCATCCGGTAAATCAGCCTATCTTTTCAGCAACAAAACTTGATTAACATCAATTTTGGTATGACCAATGCACCATTCATGTTATTCTCAATAACGAAGAACATTTTCATTGCTGTAACCTGTTGTTAATTAAGAGCTATATTAATAACCATTAGTTAACAATTGGTTAATAAATTTAAGGGGGTCACGTTGACTACGCCATTGAAAAAAATTGTGATTGTCGGCGGCGGTGCTGGTGGGCTGGAAATGGCGACACAGCTGGGACATAAGCTGGGACGCAAGAAAAAAGCCAAAATTACGCTGGTCGATCGTAACCACAGCCACTTGTGGAAACCGCTGCTGCACGAAGTGGCGACTGGCTCGCTTGATGAAGGCGTCGATGCGTTGAGCTATCTGGCCCATGCGCGCAATCATGGTTTCCAGTTCCAGCTGGGTTCCGTCATTGATATCGATCGTGAAGCGAAAACAATCACTATTGCAGAACTGCGCGACGAGAAAGGTGAACTGCTGGTTCCGGAACGTAAAATCGCCTATGACACCCTGGTAATGGCGTTGGGCAGCACCTCTAACGATTTCAATACGCCAGGAGTCAAAGAGAACTGCATTTTCCTCGATAACCCGCATCAGGCGCGTCGTTTCCATCAGGAGATGCTGAATCTGTTCCTGAAATACTCCGCCAACCTGGGCGCGAATGGTAAAGTGAACATTGCGATTGTCGGCGGCGGCGCGACGGGTGTAGAACTCTCCGCAGAATTGCACAACGCGGTCAAGCAACTGCACAGCTATGGTTACAAAGGCCTGACCAACGAAGCCCTGAACGTAACACTGGTAGAAGCGGGCGAACGTATTTTGCCTGCATTACCGCCACGTATCTCTGCTGCGGCCCATAATGAGTTAACGAAACTTGGCGTTCGCGTGCTGACGCAAACCATGGTCACCAGTGCTGATGAAGGCGGCCTGCACACTAAAGATGGTGAATATATTGAGGCTGATCTGATGGTGTGGGCAGCCGGGATCAAAGCGCCAGACTTCCTGAAAGATATCGGTGGTCTTGAAACCAACCGTATCAACCAGCTGGTGGTGGAACCGACGCTGCAAACCACTCGCGATCCAGACATATACGCTATTGGCGACTGCGCGTCATGCCCGCGTCCGGAAGGGGGCTTTGTTCCGCCGCGTGCGCAGGCCGCACACCAGATGGCAACCTGCGCAATGAACAACATTCTGGCGCAGATGAACGGTAAGCCGCTGAAAAATTATCAGTATAAAGATCACGGTTCTCTGGTATCGCTGTCGAACTTCTCCACCGTCGGTAGCCTGATGGGTAACCTGACGCGCGGCTCAATGATGATTGAAGGACGAATTGCGCGCTTTGTATACATCTCGCTATACAGAATGCATCAGATTGCGCTGCATGGTTACTTTAAAACCGGATTAATGATGCTGGTGGGGAGTATTAACCGCGTTATCCGTCCACGTTTGAAGTTGCATTAATCGGCTTGTACTGGCGGATGCGGCGTAAACGCCTTATCCGCCCTGGACAAATGGTACGAGCGGTAGGCCTGATAAGACGCGTTAAGCGTCGCATCAGGCATTCCTTCAGACTCCTCCGAATCCCTAAGTATTTCCAGCCATTCCCGCGCTTTTCATCTTCTGTCTGATAGCTGCTTTTCTCCTTCACTTGCATGATTGGCATAACAGCAAAGAAGGAGGTGTTCCCGTGAATAAATCAATGTTGGCGGGTATGGGGATTGGTGTCGCAGCTGCGTTGGGCGTAGCGGCAGTGGCCAGTCTGAACGTGTTTGAACGTGGCCCGCAATACGCTCAGGTTGTTTCTGCAACCCCAATCAAGGAAACGGTTAAAACACCGCGTCAGGAGTGTCGCAACGTCACAGTGACCCATCGTCGACCGGTGCAGGATGAAAATCGCATTACCGGGTCGGTGCTCGGCGCTGTTGCTGGCGGCGTGATAGGGCATCAGTTTGGCGGTGGTCGCGGTAAAGATGTCGCCACTGTTGTGGGGGCGCTGGGAGGTGGCTATGCCGGTAACCAGATCCAGGGCTCTCTCCAGGAAAGCGATACTTACACGACTACGCAACAGCGTTGTAAAACGGTGTATGACAAGTCAGAAAAAATGCTCGGTTATGATGTGACCTATAAGATTGGCGATCAGCAGGGCAAAATCCGCATGGACCGCGATCCGGGTACGCAGATCCCGTTAGATGGCAACGGGCAACTGATTTTGAATAACAAAGTATAACAAGGCTGTATTCTGCAATTTAGCCCCCCATTCGCTCAGGCTGAGGGGCTTTTTTTTGCGCCTTATTTCACCAGTTCGGGCCATAAACGCAAAGTCGTTCGGGCAATCTGCATCAGTTTTTCCAGCGATGCACCTTCGCGTGCGCTGATCGACATCCCCTGAATAATACAATTAAGGAATTCAGCCAGATGCGTCACATCACAGTGGGTCGGGATTTCCCCGCGCGCTTGTCGTTGACATAAAAACTGCTGCAAAGTGCGCTCTTGCATCGCATGGCGTGATTTCAGCGTATTGGCGATATCTCCGGAATCCGGGGAGAGGGTGGTGCAGTTGTTGATCATAAAGCAGCCAGCCGGGGTGTCTTTGCTGGTAAAGCAGTTGGCGATGGCAGCAAAATAGTCAGCCAGCGCAGACTCCACGCTTTTCTCTTCACAAAACAGCTGTGCTTCATGCTTAGCGGCAAAACGATCGATATAGCGGTCGAGTACGGCGCGGAATAACCCCTCTTTGTTGGTAAATTCCGCGTATAGCGTGGGCGCTTTGGCTCCGGTCGCTTCGACGAGGTCCGCAAGAGAAGTCGCTTCATAACCGTGCTGCCAGAACAATTTCATGGCCTTATCAAGCGCGGCATCCCTGTCGAACACTTTTGGGCGGCCACGGCTTTTTTTTACACATTGTGTTGAGTCAGTTGCCATGATGCCGTTGTACCTGGTGACTGTGAATGAAAGGTTATTATAAAAATAATCACCTCCGTTCACCAGTCCACAAACCATAAAAATAATTGCTTTCTATTTAACTGAAATTTAAAGATTTTTAAATTAATTAATGATTGTTATAAAAAATATCTTGTATGTGATCCAGATCACATCTATCATTTAGTTATCGATCGTTAAGTAATTGCTTGCGACGTCATTCATCTGCATAAGGCCACTATTATGAAAAACGTAAAAACCCTCATCGCTGCGGCGATTTTAAGCTCAATGTCATTTGCCAGCTTTGCGGCTGTCGAAGTTCAGTCAACGCCAGAAGGCCAACAAAAAGTCGGTACTATCAGTGCTAACGCGGGGACAAATCTGGGATCGCTGGAAGAGCAGCTGGCGCAAAAAGCGGATGAGATGGGCGCAAAATCTTTCCGTATTACTTCTGTAACCGGTCCGAATACCCTCCATGGAACAGCAGTAATTTATAAATAAGCATTAACCCTCATTAATGCCTGCTACTGCTGATTTTTTTCCCCGCGACATGCCGTGTCGCGGGGATTTTTTTATCCAGGATTTACAAAGTTTGTGGGCTCACTTGATGACGGCGGACATCCACCGGCATCCCGGAACGGACATCCATCACATGCTGCATCACTTCAGCGTCAGTTTGCGCTGCATCTTTAAATGATTGCATTGCGCTATTCAGTGTAATTGGCAGCAGCTGCGGATCGTCATCAATCTTCTCTGACAGCGGTTGATGTACTTCAACCAGACGCGCACCGTCTGGTTCGGCAGAGACTTTAATCGGGGTGTTGATGATATTCACTTTGGTACCTGGGGTGACCTGGCTAAAGAGTGTTTTGATATCGTCATCCCGCAGACGAATACAGCCAGAACTTACCCGCATGCCAATGCCGAAATCGGCGTTCGTACCGTGAAGCAAATAAACACCGCCATAGGCCGCCAGACGAATCGCATGATGGCCCATTGGGTTATCCGGTCCAGCCGGAACTACCGCAGGCAACTCAATTCCCTGTGCCTTATACCGCGCGCGAATGTTTGCCGTTGGCGTCCAGGTTGGGTTTGCACGCTTGTCAGAAACGGTGGTCACCATTGTCGGTGTCAGCGTGTCACCACCCAACTGACCAATGCCGATGGGATACACGGTTACCGAATTTTTACCCGGCGGGTAGTAATAGAGACGCAGTTCCGCAATATTGATCACAATGCCTTCGCGCGGCGCATCTGGAAGTAGGGTTTGCAACGGGATCGTTAACACGCTACCCGCGCGCGGCACGTAAGGATCAACGCCGGGGTTGGCCTGTAACAGAGCGAGAAAGCCGACATTATATTTTTTGGCGATGGCTTCCAGAGAACCACCGTCATTTTCCACCACATGAAATTTGTTTTCGCCAACCAGACGACTGCCTGCTGGCGGCAGCGGCCAGGTGTTGGCTTTTACCGGTAGCGCCAGCGCCACGGCAGCGGCGAACGTAAAAAACGTTAGCCAGCGAGAAAAACGCGTTTTGATCATCACCAAAAATCCATAATAAATATAAGGTTATTGTAATAAACAGATAAGCCTGAATTATGGATGGTGACAGTGTCGGATAGTGCAGGGAAGTGCAAATAATTTGTAAATGTTGGATATGGGGGCGCAGAAACGCCCCCGATTTACCATTAAGCGATCGCGTTCTCTTCCAGTTCACGCATAAACTGGCGAATCCATTCGATACGCGTTTTCCGCTCGCTCAAATCCTGAATAAACTTCAGGCGCGTCGGACCATCAAGGCGGTAATGCTGTGGCTGTTTTTGCAGCAAACCAATCAACCAGGCCGGATTAACGTGATTCTTCTCGGCAAATTCGATCACCCCACCTTTCTCATTACCTTCCAGCTTCCTGATCCCCAGTTTCTGCGCTTGCTGACGCAGACGGGCAATATCCAGCAGGGTACGCGCCGGATCCGGCAGCAGGCCGAAGCGATCGATAAGCTCGACTTTGATCTCTTCCAGTTCGTTTTCCGTTTTGGCGCTGGCAATACGTTTATAGAACGACAAACGCGTATTCACGTCAGGAATGAAATCATCTGGTAATAGCGACGGCATCCGCAGCTCGACTTCCGTTTGCTGGCTAGTGAGATCTTCCAGCGACGGCTCGCGTCCGGCTTTCAGCGCATCGACGGCGTTTTCCAGCAACTCCATATACAGCGAGAAACCGATAGTTTCCATTGAGCCGCTTTGTTCTTCGCCAAGCAGTTCACCCGCGCCGCGAATCTCCAGATCGTGCGTTGCCAGCGCAAAACCTGCACCGAGATCTTCCAGCGAGGCAATCGCTTCAAGACGTTTTTGCGCATCGGTAGTCATCGCTTTTGGATGCGGCGTCAGCAGCCATGCATATGCCTGATGATGCGAACGTCCGACGCGACCGCGCAACTGATGCAGCTGCGCCAGACCGAAGTGATCCGCCCGCTCGATGATAATGGTGTTGGCAGTCGGGATATCGATCCCGGTTTCGATAATGGTGGTACAAACCAGCACGTTGAAACGTTGATGATGGAAATCATTCATCACCCGTTCCAGTTCGCGCTCGCGCATCTGCCCGTGACCGATGGCGATCCGCGCCTCTGGCACCAGCTCCGCCAGTCGTTCGGCAGCTTTCTGGATGTTTTCCACATCATTGTAGAGATAATAAACCTGTCCCCCGCGCAAAATTTCACGCAGGATCGCCTCCCGGACCACCAGACTGTCATACTCACGGACAAAGGTTTTAACTGCCAGACGACGGGCAGGCGGCGTAGCGATAATCGACAGATCGCGCATTCCGCTCATTGCCATATTCAGCGTACGTGGGATCGGCGTTGCGGTAAGTGTCAGAATATCCACGTTCGCCCGCATCGCTTTGATGCGCTCTTTATGACGCACCCCGAAGCGGTGTTCTTCATCGACAATCAGCAGACCTAAATCTTTAAACTTGACGTCATTTTGCAGCAGTTTGTGCGTACCGATCAGAATATCGATTTTCCCTTCCGCCACTTCCGCAAGGATTTGCGTCTGCTCTTTGGCGCTGCGGAAACGGGAGATCATTTCGATGCGTACCGGCCAGTTGGCGAAACGGTCGCGGAAGTTGTCGTAATGCTGCTGCGCGAGAAGGGTGGTAGGCACCAGCACCGCCACCTGCTTGTGGTTATCTACCGCCAGGAACGCGGCGCGCATCGCGACTTCAGTTTTACCAAAGCCAACATCACCGCACACCAGACGATCCATCGCCAGCGGCTGACACATATCGCTAAGCACTGCATTAATGGCTTGCGCCTGATCCGGCGTGGTTTCAAACGGGAAGCTGTCGCAGAACAATTGATATTGTTCACGATCGTGTTTAAACGCGAAGCCCTCTTTGGCGGCGCGTTGCGCGTAGATATCCAGCAATTCCGCCGCCACATCACGCACTTTTTCCGCCGCTTTCTGCCGCGCCCGCGACCACGCATCACCGCCAAGTTTATGCAGCGGGGCGTTTTCTTCCGCGCCACCGGCGTAACGGCTAATCAGATGCAGTGATGACACCGGAACATACAGTTTGGCGTCGTTGGCATAGGTGAGCATCAGGTACTCGCCAGTAATGCCGCCCGCTTCCAGCGTGGTCATTCCTGCATAGCGCCCGACGCCGTGCTCCAGATGGACCACCGGCTGACCAATATGCAGCTCCGCAAGGTTACGGATCAGTGTATCGGGGTTGATGGCGCGGCGAGAATCCTGACGACGACGGGCAACGCGTTCACCGAGCAGATCGCTTTCGCAAATCAGCGCCAGATTACGTACCGTATCGACAAAACCATGTTCGGCAGCGCCAATCATCAGATAACGCCCACGGTCGTTGGCTTCATCAAGACGCATAATGCGTTGAGGAGCAATTTTAATTCGCGCGAGCAGTTCACCCAGCGCTTCACGGCGACCTTCACTTTCTACCGAGAACACCACCGGACCGTCGAAAGACTCGAGGAACTTACGCAGCGCATCCAGCGGCGCTTTTTGTTGTGCCTGAACGGCCAGGTCTGGCAGCTTCTGGAAACCTAAATTGGCATTCGCTGCTTTTGTCGGTAAATGTTCAGTTTTTAGCTGCACACGCGGCCAGTTTTTTAGCTCTGAAAAGAGCTCGTCTACCCGCAGCCAGAGCGATTGTGGTGGCAACAGTGGACGCATCGGATCGACGCCGCGATTTTCAAAACGCGCCAGCGTGTCAGCCTGGAAACGTTCGGCACTGTTTTCCAGATCGCCAGTATTCACCAACAGCGTATTGGCAGGGAAATAACTGAACAGTGGCGGCAGCGGTTCGCTGAAGAATAGCGGCTGCCAGTACTCGATCCCGGCAGGTAATGTGCCTTTACTCACTTGCTGATAAATATGTTCCGGGTCGCGCTTCACTTCGAAGGTATCGCGCCACTGGCTGCGGAACAGTTCAATTGCCGCTTTATCTGTCGGAAATTCGTGCGCGGGCAGCAGATTGATGGCTTCTACTTCCTCCAGCGTACGCTGGCTGTCAACGTCAAATACGCGCAGGCTATCGATTTCATCATCAAAAAAATCAAGACGATAAGGCAAGTCGCTGCCCATCGGGAAAAGATCCAGCAACGCGCCGCGCGTGGCGTATTCGCCGTGCTCCATAACCTGGTCAACATGGCGATAACCGGCACTGTCCAGTTGCGTACGTAAGGCATCACGAGATAACCGCTGACCTTTTTTCATCATCAGCGCGTGGCCGTGGAGGAAACTGTGCGGGCAAACGCGCTGCATAAGCGTATTCACCGGAACAATCAGTACGCCACGCTGCATCGTTGGTAGCTGGTAAAGAGTGGAAAGGCGTGAGGAGATAATGTCCTGATGAGGCGAAAAACTGTCGTAGGGAAGGGTTTCCCAGTCCGCCAGATTCATCACCATCTGATCGGTAAACTGGCTGATTTCATCATGCAAACGCAGGGCATTTTGCATATCTGGTGCAATAAGTACCACCGGACCGGCGTGACGTTCGGCAATTTCCGCTACCAGCGTCGCGCAGGCAGCGCCAGTTAACTCGCCCAGCAGACGCTGCTCACCCGCTTTGACGGGCAGCGTATAACGATATTGTTCAGGCATAACGGTTGTCAGATTCTCGTTAGGATATGCCTCAACATATGGGGGCATATCTCTGATAAGCAATGCTGTTCATTATCCGTAATCGACATGGTTTAGCAAATTGAATCGCCCCGGCTGGGGCGATGGCTTAGCGGGAGTAACTGACGGCAGCGGGCAGAGAAGGCGGGGAGAACAACAGATCGCTGAATGCGCGCTGTGAAAGTTTTCTTACCAGCAAGCCCGCAACAGTACAAATCAACAAACTGACAAAGGGGTAAACCAGCAGGAGCGTCAGTTCGACTTGCGGCGACCAGCGTGCCGCGTTCATTTGCGGAATCAGGCTTAAGCTGAATATTTCTACCAGTATGCGATGGGTGGTGTAGATAGCAATGGTGTTGGAGCCAATCACATTCAGCAGGCTGGTGGGGCGCATACCGAAACGTTGCTCGTACTGATAAAACAGTTTCATGATCACCACAATCGATACCAGCGACAACAGCAGCGAGATAGTAAACAACCAGGCACCGACCGCCAGAACAGCCAGCAAAGAAGCCATCAGCAGATGGCGGCGCAACGGCACCTCTTTAACACAGGTCATTAATGTTGCGCCAAACCATGCGCCAAGGCTGTAATAAGGCAAATTGCGGATCACACTGTTCATTCCCCACCACGGTGTGGGTACGAAATTAACCGCCACACTCATCAGTACAAACAGAACAAATAACGGCAGGGCCAGGCGGTTAAAAATTTTACATATCACGAAATAGACAATTAAAGCATACAGATACCACAAGCTGGTGCTGGCGGTGATCATTCCGTGCAGGAACTCATCGGTAGAATCGGCATAAGCGGCATTGGAGGCATTACTTAAATTGCGCTCAGGTGCCAGCCACTGATTTAGTGCACTTATCGCCAGCCACTGCACTACGCCCCAAAGTGCCAGCACCCAGAAGATGCTCCAGATGCGTTTATCGAGACAATTTCCCCATGGCACGCTATCGATATAGCGGCGAATCAAATAGCCAGAAATAAAGAAAAAAACCGGCATACGAAAGGGGGCAAGGTAAAGATTGAAATAGATCCAGCATTTGCTCAGGACTTCCGATAACGGATGCTGAAAAGTGGTCAGATGCGGATAAAAGGTAATGACCGAGTGATAAATCACTACAAGACAAATACATAACCCTTTGATCTGGTTAATCCATAGCTCTTTTTGTTTCATCAGGACAACACGCTCTTTTTTAATTTACATGCGGTTGATCCTGCGGGTTATGACCCGAGGTGTAATGGGTATCTGTCTGTATTGGATGATTTTTCAGATTAAGATCAGGCGGCAAGATTGATGATAAAACATGGCAATTTAGCCGATTGATTTACGGGGACTTTTCAGATTAGCCCTGACGATCACTTACAGTTCAGACGTTTACCCATCTTGCTTTCGCTTATATACTCGTGTCTTTGCTAACAGCAACCAGACGGATTTCATGTACCAACCTGTCGCTCTATTTATTGGCCTGCGTTACATGCGTGGGCGTGCAGCGGATCGCTTCGGTCGCTTCGTCTCCTGGCTTTCTACCATCGGCATTACCCTCGGGGTGATGGCGCTGGTCACAGTATTGTCAGTGATGAACGGCTTTGAGCGCGAGCTGCAAAACAACATCCTTGGCCTGATGCCACAGGCAATTCTCTCTTCTGAGCATGGCTCTCTTAACCCGCAGCAACTCCCGGAAACGGCAGTCAAACTGGACGGCGTTAATCGCGTCGCACCTATTACTACCGGTGATGTGGTACTGCAAAGCGCGCGCAGCGTGGCGGTCGGGGTGATGCTGGGTATCGATCCGGCGCAAAAAGATCCACTCACGCCGTATCTGGTCAATGTGAAACAAGCTGATCTCGAACCGGGGAAATATAATGTCATTCTCGGCGAACAACTTGCCTCACAGTTGGGCGTCAATCGCGGTGATCAAATCCGCGTGATGGTGCCATCTGCCAGCCAGTTCACGCCGATGGGGCGTATTCCAAGCCAGCGCCTGTTCAATGTGATTGGCACTTTCGCCGCCAACAGTGAAGTCGATGGCTATGAAATGCTGGTGAATATTGAGGATGCCTCGCGTCTGATGCGTTATCCGGCAGGCAATATCACTGGCTGGCGTTTGTGGCTGGATGAGCCGCTGAAAGTTGATTCTTTAAGCCAGCAAAAACTGCCTGAAGGCAGCAAATGGCAGGACTGGCGTGATCGTAAAGGCGAGCTATTCCAGGCCGTACGCATGGAAAAAAATATGATGGGCTTGCTGCTGAGCCTGATTGTTGCCGTAGCGGCGTTTAACATTATTACCTCGCTAGGGCTGATGGTGATGGAGAAGCAGGGCGAAGTAGCGATCCTGCAAACGCAAGGCTTAACTCCGCGACAAATCATGATGGTCTTTATGGTGCAAGGGGCCAGCGCCGGGATTATCGGTGCGATCCTCGGAGCGGCGCTTGGTGCACTGCTTGCCAGCCAGTTGAATAATCTGATGCCGATAATCGGCGTCCTGCTTGATGGCGCGGCACTGCCAGTCGCTATCGAACCTTTACAGGTCATTGTTATTGCGCTGGTGGCGATGGCTATCGCGCTGCTGTCTACGCTTTACCCTTCATGGCGCGCTGCCGCCACTCAACCCGCTGAGGCTTTACGTTATGAATAAGATCCTGTTGCAATGCGACAACCTGTGCAAACGCTATCAGGAAGGCAGTGTGCAAACCGATGTACTGCACAATGTCAGTTTCAGCGTCGGCGAAGGTGAAATGATGGCGATCGTCGGTAGCTCTGGTTCTGGTAAAAGTACCTTGCTGCACCTGCTGGGCGGGCTGGATACGCCAACCTCCGGCGATGTGGTTTTTAATGGTCAGCCGATGAGCAAACTGTCGTCGGCGGCGAAAGCAGAACTGCGCAACCAGAAGCTGGGCTTTATTTATCAGTTTCACCACCTGCTGCCGGATTTTACCGCCCTGGAAAACGTGGCTATGCCGCTGTTGATTGGCAGGAAAAAGCCCGCTGAAATCAACAGCCGTGCGCTGGAGATGTTAAAAGCGGTGGGGCTGGAGCATCGTGCGAATCACCGCCCATCTGAACTTTCTGGCGGCGAACGCCAGCGTGTGGCGATTGCCCGTGCGCTGGTCAATAACCCGCGGCTGGTACTGGCGGATGAACCTACTGGTAACCTCGATGCACGTAACGCCGACAGCATCTTCCAGTTGCTTGGGGAATTGAATCGCTTGCAGGGCACCGCCTTCCTGGTGGTTACTCACGACCTGCAACTGGCGAAACGTATGAGCCGCCAACTGGAAATGCGTGATGGACGTCTGACGGCGGAACTGAGCCTGATGGGAGCGGAGTAATGGCGATGCCTTTATCGTTATTGATTGGCCTGCGTTTTAGTCGCGGACGGCGGCGCGGCGGTATGGTGTCGCTGATCTCCGTCATTTCTACCATTGGCATTGCCCTCGGCGTGGCGGTATTGATTGTCGGCTTAAGCGCGATGAACGGCTTTGAACGCGAACTGAATAACCGCATTCTGGCGGTGGTGCCGCATGGCGAAATTGAGGCGGTGGATCAGCCGTGGACTAACTGGCAAGAAGCCCTGGATAACGTGCAAAAAGTGCCGGGTATTGCCGCTGCCGCGCCGTATATCAATTTCACCGGGCTGGTGGAAAGTGGTGCCAATCTGCGCGCAATTCAGGTCAAGGGCGTTAACCCGCAACAGGAACAGCGTTTGAGCGCATTACCCTCGTTTGTCCAGGACGATGCGTGGAGCAATTTTAAAGCAGGCGAACAGCAAATTATCATCGGCAAAGGCGTGGCGGATGCGCTGAAAGTGAAGCAGGGCGATTGGGTGTCGATTATGATCCCCAACTCGAATCCCGAGCATAAACTGATGCAGCCAAAACGCGTGCGTTTGCACGTTGCCGGTATTTTGCAGTTGAGTGGCCAACTCGATCACAGTTTTGCCATGATCCCGCTGGCGGATGCCCAGCAATATCTTGATATGGGTTCCAGCGTGTCAGGTATTGCCCTTAAAATGACGGATGTTTTCAACGCCAATAAGCTGGTACGCGATGCGGGTGAAGTGACCAACAGCTATGTTTATATTAAAAGCTGGATTGGTACTTACGGCTATATGTATCGCGATATCCAGATGATCCGCGCCATTATGTATCTGGCGATGGTACTGGTGATTGGCGTGGCCTGTTTCAACATCGTCTCTACCTTAGTGATGGCGGTGAAAGACAAGAGTGGCGATATCGCCGTATTAAGAACGCTGGGGGCGAAAGACGGTTTAATTCGCGCCATCTTTGTCTGGTATGGATTACTGGCAGGGCTGTTCGGCAGCCTGTGTGGGGTGATTATCGGCGTGGTGGTTTCACTGCAACTTACCCCGATTATTGAGTGGATTGAAAAGCTGATCGGTCATCAGTTCCTCTCCAGCGATATCTATTTTATTGACTTCCTGCCATCGGAATTGCACTGGCTGGACGTCTTCTACGTACTGGTCACAGCATTGTTGCTGAGTCTTTTGGCAAGTTGGTATCCGGCGCGGCGCGCCAGTAATATTGACCCTGCGCGAGTCCTTAGCGGCCAGTAAAGGCAGTACATTAAAACAAGGAGCGGCAATGTATTACGGGTTTGATATTGGTGGAACAAAAATTGCGCTTGGCGTGTTTGATAGCGGTCGGCAGTTGCAGTGGGAAAAGCGGGTGCCGACACCGCGTGACAGCTATGACGCATTTTTAGATGCAGTGTGCGAGCTGGTAGCCGAAGCTGACCAACGTTTTGGCTGTAAAGGTTCTGTCGGCATCGGTATTCCGGGAATGCCGGAAACAGAAGATGGTACGCTGTATGCCGCCAATGTCCCCGCTGCCAGCGGTAAATCGCTGCGTGCAGATCTGAGCGCACGTCTTGATCGCGATGTCCGCCTTGATAACGATGCCAACTGTTTTGCCCTTTCAGAAGCCTGGGATGATGAATTTACTCAATATCCACTGGTGATGGGGTTGATTCTCGGCACCGGCGTTGGCGGCGGGCTGATTTTCAACGGTAAACCAATTACCGGTAAAAGCTATATTACCGGCGAGTTTGGCCATATGCGTCTGCCGGTTGATGCGTTAACCATGATGGGGCTGGATTTCCCGTTACGCCGCTGCGGCTGTGGTCAGCATGGCTGCATTGAAAATTATCTGTCTGGTCGCGGTTTTGCGTGGCTGTATCAACACTATTATCATCAACCGTTGCAGGCTCCCGAAATTATTGCGCTTTATGATCAAGGCGATGAGCAGGCAAGGGCGCACGTTGAGCGTTATCTGGATTTATTAGCGGTTTGTCTGGGAAATATCCTGACCATTGTTGACCCTGACCTGGTCGTCATTGGTGGTGGCTTATCGAATTTCCCGGCAATCACAACGCAACTGGCGGACAGGCTGCCTCGTCATCTCTTACCTGTAGCTCGTGTTCCGCGCATTGAACGCGCGCGCCACGGTGATGCGGGAGGAATGCGTGGTGCGGCTTTCCTACATCTAACCGAGTAAACAACAGAGGTTGCTATGCTGTCGCGTCGGGGTCATCGGTTAAGTCGTTTTCGTAAAAATAAACGCCGCCTGCGCGAGCGTTTGCGTCAGCGTATTTTTTTCAGAGATAAAGTGGTGCCGGAAGCAATGGAAAAACCAAGAGTACTCGTACTGACTGGGGCAGGTATTTCTGCGGAATCAGGTATTCGTACCTTTCGCGCCGCAGATGGCCTGTGGGAAGAACATCGGGTTGAAGATGTGGCAACGCCGGAAGGTTTCGATCGCGATCCTGAACTGGTACAAGCGTTTTATAACGCCCGCCGTCGACAGCTGCAGCAGCCAGAAATTCAGCCTAACGCCGCGCATCTTGCGCTGGCTAAACTGCAAGATGCTCTCGGCGATCGCTTTTTGCTGGTGACGCAGAATATCGACAATCTGCACGAACGCGCAGGTAATACCAATGTGATTCATATGCATGGGGAATTGCTGAAAGTACGTTGTTCGCAAAGTGGTCAGATTCTCGACTGGACCGGAGACGTTACGTCAGACGATAAATGCCATTGTTGCCAGTTCCCGGCACCCTTGCGCCCGCACGTCGTTTGGTTTGGCGAAATGCCACTCGGCATGGATGAAATTTATATGGCGTTGTCGATGGCCGATATTTTCATTGCCATTGGTACATCAGGGCATGTTTATCCGGCGGCTGGGTTTGTTCACGAAGCGAAACTGCATGGTGCGCACACTGTCGAACTCAATCTTGAACCGAGTCAGGTCGGTAATGAATTTGCCGAGAAATATTACGGCCCGGCAAGCCAGGTGGTACCAGAGTTTGTTGAGAAATTGCTGAAAGGATTATAAATCAGGAGTAATGGCCTGATGCGCTACGCTTATCAGGCCTGCGATGGGGCGCAATGAATTGAATTTCCGGGTGTCGTAGACCAGAGAAGGCGTTGACGCCGCATCTGGCATATTTACTGCCTCTTTTAGCGTTTACTCGTCCATAACAGCAACATTAGCCACATCCTTGCTAAATAAAAAACGGGCGGTAATACCACCGCCCGCTTGCTGAATTAACGTCCTGCTTTCAGCTTCTGATAATACTCTTCATAAATGCTGCTGGCTGCGCCAACGTCATTCTGCCATTCGCCATTTTTAATGGTTTCAGCATCCGGGTAGAGCGTTTTATCGTTCGCTATTTCCGGGCTTAACAGCTTACGCGCGGCGAGGTTTGGCGTTGGATAACCGATAGTTTCAGCAACCTGTTTTGCCACATCCGGGCGCAGCAGGAAGTTAATCAATTTCAGCGCGCCTTCTTTGTTTTTGGCATTTGCCGGAATTGCCAGACTGTCCATCCAGAAAATGCCGCCTTCTTTCGGCCACACCACGTCAATTGGCGTACCCGCCTGGCGTGCAACGAAAGCAGAACCGTTCCAGATCATGCCGAGGTTAACTTCGCCTTCCATATACGGGTTAGCTGGGTTATCGGAGTTAAACGCCGCGACGTTTGGCATCAGTTTTTTCAGCTCGTTGTATGCAGCTTCAATCTCTTTCGGATCGGTGGTGTTACCGGAGTAGCCCAGCTTACGCAGCGCCATCTGGAACACTTCACGGGCATCGTCGGTCAGCAGCAGGCTGCCTTTGTACTCAGGTTTCCACAGATCGGCCCAGCTGGTGACAGATTTCGGATCCACCGCATCACCGTTAACGCCAATCGCCGTCGCACCCCAGATATACGGAATGGAATAGTCGTTATTCGGGTCAAACGGCTTGTTGAGCATGTCTGGATCGAGGTTGCTGAAATTGCTTAACTTCGACTTGTCGATCTTCTGGATCATCCCTTCTTTACGCATTTTATCGACGTAATAGGTTGAAGGAACCACCAGGTCATAGGCACCGTCTTTGTACGTTTTCAGCTTCGCGTACATGGTTTCGTTCGACTCGTAAGTCGAATAGATAACCTTAATACCTGTTTCTTTGGTGAACTGTTCAAGCAGTCCTGGCGGCACGTACTCGGTCCAGTTGTAGAAATACAGCGTGTTGTTGTCATCGGCGTGAGCGGCGCTCATGCCCAGTGCCAGAGCACCCGCCGCGAGCAGGTGGCGTGACCATTTTTTCATTTAACGTCCCCTGTGTTACCTTTCGTTTTATCACGAGCAATAAGCTGGCTGGCAATTACCATCACCAGCGACAGCACCAGTAATATGGTTGCCAGCGCGTTAACTTCCGGCGATACGCCGACTTTGACCATCGAATAAATTTTTAACGGCAGAATTTCATAACTCGGCCCGGTGACAAACGAAGAAACCACCACGTCGTCCATCGACAGGGTAAAGCTTAACACCCAGCCCGCCGCTACCGCTGGCATTGCCAGTGGCAGAATGATTTTTCGCAGAATGGTAAATTCGCTGGCACCGAGATCTTTCGCCGCTTCCAGCATTCGCACATCAAAACCTTTCAGGCGCGAATACACCGTCACCACCACAAACGGCAGGCAAAAGGTGATATGCGAGAACAGCAGCGACCAGAAGCCAAGCTGAATACCCAGCAGCATAAACAGCACCAGCAGCGAAATCGCCATTACGATATCTGGTGACATCATCACCACAAACAGCATTCCGCTAACGAACGGCTTACCACGAAAGCGATAACGGTACAACGCAACTGCCGTCAGTGAACCGATAAGCGTAGCAAACGTCGCCGAAAACACCGCCATCGTCAGTGAATGCTGAGCTGCCTGCAACAGACTGTCGTTGTTCATCAGCAGGCTATACCATTTGGTGGTAAAACCCTGCCAGTTGATGCCAAAGCGCGAGCTGTTGAAAGAGTTCACAATCAAAATAATGATTGGGATATACAGGTACGCGTAGATAGCGGTCATAAAACCGCCGCGAAGCAGTCGACCGATCATTCGAGTTCCACCTTCTTATTCAGCAAACGAGAAGCGCGCCAGTAAACCAGCAACATCAGGCCCATTACGATAGTCAGCGTAATGCTGGTGGCAGCACCAAACGGCCAGTCACGAATATTGAGGAACTGGACCTTGATGACGTTACCAATCAGCAGGTTTTTCGCACCGCCCATCAGGTCAGACACGTAGAACAGGCCCATCGCTGGCAGCATCACCAGCAGACATCCGGCAATAATTCCCGGCATCGTCAGTGGGATAATGATGCGGATAAAGGTCTGCAACTTGCTGGCACCGAGATCGCGCGCCGCCTCCAGCAACGGCTTATCCAGTTTTTCGATACTGGAGTACAGCGGCATCACCATAAACGGCAGCAGAATGTAAACCAGACCGATAATCACCGCACTGGGTGTGAACATAATGCGAATTGGTGTATCGATAATACCCAACCAGAGCAAAAACTCGTTGAGATAGCCTTTGGTACTGAGGAAAATTTTCAGCCCATAGATACGAATCAATGAGTTGGTCCAGAACGGAACAATCAGCAGAAACAGCAGCAGCGGACGCACCTTGTGTGGCAGCTTCGCCAGAAACCAGGCAAAAGGATAGCCCAGCACCAGGCAGGCGAGGGTGGCGATCAGCGCCATATTCAGCGAGTGCAATAGCACTTCAAAATAAAGCGGATCGAGCAGACGCGTGTAGTTATCCAGCGTAAAGACCATTTTGACGAAACTGGCGTCGTCGCGGGTCAAAAAGCTGGTGCCAATGATCATCAGGTTGGGCAGAAAGACAAACAACACAAGCCAACCGACAATAGTGACAATCACTACATTCTGGAACTTACTTGTGTTCTTCATCAGCCAGTACGACCTCCCAGCTTTCTACCCAATTAATGGCCATTTTTTGGTCGAGAGAGTGGTCAAAGTCAGGATCGTCTTCATTGAAGAATTCGCTGACCATCACCATCTTGCCATTTTCCAGTTCAACAACCGACTCCAGCGTCATGCCTTTGTAGTTACGCTCGCGAACGTAACCAATCAGCCCTTCAGCGTGGTTGTCGTCGTTAATCTCTTCAACACGTAAGTCTTCCGGGCGCAGCAGAACATGCAGTTTTTGCCCCGGTTCAACGCCGAAGTTAACGTAGATATTACACTCGCGGCCTTCAACGTTGGCGCGTACGCGCTGCTCGTCGAGACGTTCGATGACCGTGGCATTAAACATATTGATTTCACCGATAAACCCAGCAACAAACAGGTTTTTCGGCTCTTCGTAGATTTCACGCGGCGTGCCGTCTTGCTCAATGCGACCATCGCGCATCACCACAATCCTGTCCGACATGGTGAGTGCTTCTTCCTGGTCGTGAGTCACGAAGACGAATGTAATGCCAAGCTTACGCTGTAGCGCTTTCAGCTCGTTCTGCATCTGTTTACGCAGTTTGTAATCCAGCGCTGAGAGCGACTCATCCAGCAACAACAGACGAGGCTTGTTAACCACCGCGCGAGCAATGGCGACGCGTTGCTGTTGACCACCAGAAAGCTGATGCGGTTTACGTTGAGCGAAGGTTTCCAGCTGCACCATCCGCAGGGCTTCCATCACGCGGGGCGTAATTTCAGCAGCGGGGGTTTTTTGCATGCGCAACCCAAAGGCCACATTTTCGAACACGGTCATGTGGGGGAAAAGTGCGTAGCTTTGGAAAACAGTGTTCACATAGCGGTTTTCCGCCGGAACATGGGTGATGTCCTCGTTATCCAGCATGATGCGTCCGGAATCAACAGTTTCCAGACCGGCAATCAGGCGAAGAACGGTTGTTTTACCGCAGCCAGAAGGGCCAAGCAGCGTGAGGAACTCGCCATTATTAATAGTGAGATCAAGCTGGGGAATGACCTCTTTACCATCAAAGCATTTGCGAATTCCCGCCAATTGCACCAGCGGTGAAAGCGAACTCGATTGTTTATTCAATTTTTTACTCTGTCCCATGTAAACGCAACGGATGGCTTACCGATGCGGGGTTTGTGGTTAACCACCTTGGTGACTCTTAATGAGGGCGGTAATTCTACGGCAAACCGCTTGAATCGCCAATCTTTGTTGTGAATTACTGGCTTAGCTTTATATTCATTAAGGTAATGCTGATAAATATTCCCGCTTGCAGGGCTAAAAGTGACCTGACGCAATATTTGTCTTTTCTTGCTTCTTAATAATGTTGTCACAAAAAGTGAGGGTGACTACATGGATAAACTACTTGAGCGATTTTTGAACTACGTGTCTCTGGATACCCAATCAAAAGCCGGGGTGAGACAGGTTCCCAGCACGGAAGGCCAATGGAAGTTATTGCATCTGCTGAAAGAGCAGCTCGAAGAGATGGGGCTTATCAATGTGACCTTAAGTGAGAAGGGCACGTTGATGGCGACGTTACCGGCTAACGTCCCTGGCGATATCCCCGCGATTGGCTTTATTTCTCATGTGGATACCTCACCGGATTGCAGCGGCAAAAATGTGAATCCGCAAATCGTTGAAAACTATCGCGGTGGCGATATTGCGCTGGGTATCGGCGATGAAGTTTTATCACCGGTTATGTTCCCGGTGCTGCATCAGCTACTGGGTCAGACGCTGATTACCACCGATGGTAAAACCTTGTTAGGTGCCGATGATAAAGCTGGTATTGCAGAAATCATGACCGCGCTGGCGGTATTACAACAAAAAAACATTCCGCATGGTGATATTCGTGTCGCCTTTACCCCGGATGAAGAAGTGGGCAAAGGGGCGAAACATTTTGATGTTGACGCCTTCGATGCCCGCTGGGCTTACACCGTTGATGGTGGTGGCGTAGGCGAACTGGAGTTTGAAAACTTCAACGCCGCGTCGGTCAATATCAAAATTGTCGGTAACAATGTTCACCCGGGCACGGCGAAAGGAGTGATGGTAAATGCGCTTTCGCTGGCGGCACGTATTCATGCGGAAGTTCCGGCAAATGAAAGCCCGGAAATGACAGAAGGCTATGAAGGTTTCTATCACCTGGCGAGCATGAAAGGCACCGTTGAACGGGCCGATATGCACTACATCATTCGTGATTTCGACCGTAAACAGTTTGAAGCGCGTAAACGTAAAATGATGGAGATCGCCAAAAAAGTGGGCAAAGGGTTACATCCTGATTGCTACATTGAACTGGTGATTGAAGACAGTTACTACAATATGCGCGAGAAAGTGGTTGAGCATCCGCATATTCTCGATATCGCTCAGCAGGCGATGCGTGACTGCGATATTGAGCCGGAACTGAAACCGATCCGCGGTGGTACCGACGGCGCGCAGTTGTCGTTTATGGGATTACCGTGTCCGAACCTGTTCACTGGCGGTTACAACTACCATGGTAAGCATGAATTTGTGACTCTGGAAGGTATGGAAAAAGCGGTGCAGGTGATCGTCCGTATTGCCGAGTTAACGGCGCAACGGAAGTAGCGAAAAGGGATGCGGCATGTGATGCCGCATCCAGCTTAACTTCAAACTTACCCTTCGAAGAACCAATACCCGCTATTGACCAGCGCCGCGAGCATCGCGAGGAATGACGGATCTTCCAGCGCATCGCCAAAATTCTCCGCGGTCAGCGCAATGTTGCTGGCGAGCGCATCCAGTGCCGGACGGTGCGGGGAATCGATCTTCTCACCATTGGCATACACGTCGTCGCCAATGCGCAATACGCGCAGACCACCCAGACGCACCAGCACATCACCTTGTTTCAGCGCATCGTAGATTTCATCCGGCTGATAAGGCGGCTCTGGCGGCGCGATATCCAGTTCATGACGTGACTGGGATATAAACTCGCCAAACCATTGCTTAAAGTGTTCCGGCTGGTTGATCAATTCGAGCATCATCTCACGCAGTTTATCCATCTCTTGCGGCAGAACGTCCGCAGGATGAGCGCGAGGTGGAACATCAGGATCGCTGTAGTAGTTGCCGCCCAGTTCACGTTGCAGCACATAATCGGCAAATCCGCTAATCAGTTCCCGCGTATTTGGCGCGCGAAAACCCACGGAATAGTTCATCGCATTTTCCAGCGCGTAGCCTTCATGGGGGAATCCTGGCGGAATATAAAGAATATCGCCTGGCTCCAGTTCTTCATCAATGATGGCTTCGAACGGATCGACCTGTAACAGATCCGGGTGCGGGCAGTGCTGTTTCATTTGCAGCTTTTCGCCCACTCGCCAGCGACGACGTCCGGTACCCTGAATGATAAACACGTCGTACTGATCGAGATGTGGGCCGACGCCGCCGCCAGGTACGGAAAAAGAGATCATCAGGTCATCAATACGCCAGTCCGGCAGTTCACGGAACGGCCGCATCAGCGAGGCGCTCGGCTCATGCCAGTGGTTCACTGCCTGTACCAGTAACGACCAGTTGGTTTCACCGAGATGATCGTAGCTTTCGAACGGGCCGTGGCTGACCTGCCATTTGCCATCCTGGTGACTGACCAGTCGACTGTCGACTTCGCTTTCCATCGCCAGACCCGCCAACTCGTCTGGAGAGATCGGGTCAATAAAATTATTAAAGCCGCGTTTTAACACCACCGGGCGTTTCTGCCAGTGACGTTCAAGAAAATCGGGCCAGTTAAGAGTGAGTTGGTATTCCATGTTAAGCATCCACAGGCTGGTATCTGCAACCGATTATAACGGATGCTTAACGTAATGCGTGAAGTATGGACATATTTATTCATCTTTCGGCGCAGAATGCTGGCGGCCAAAAATCACCTCCATCCGCGCACCGCCCAGCATGCTCTCTCCGGCGACGATTTTACCCTCATACTGCTCGGTGATTTCGCGGGCTACCGCCAGCCCTACACCTTGCCCAGGGCGTAAAGTATCAACCCGTTGACCACGGTCGAAAATGACCTCTCGCTTGCTTAATGGAATACCGGGGCCATCATCCTCGACCACAATATAGAGATGCTCGTCGGTTTGCCTTGCAGAAATTTCGACAAACTCGAGGCAATATTTACAGGCGTTATCCAGCACGTTGCCCATCACCTCGACAAAATCGTTCTGCTCACCAACAAAGCTGATCTCTGGTGAAATATCGAGAGAGATATTGACCCCTTTGCGTTGATACACTTTGTTCAGCGCCGAGGTGAGATTGTCCAACAGAGGGGCGACCGGATGCAGCTCGCGGCTAAGCAATGTCCCACCGCGCATACTGGCACGATGCAGGTAGTAGCCAATTTGCTGTGAAATGCGGCTGATTTGCTCCAGCATCACCGGCTCAGCATCACTGACGCTCATCTTCTCACTACGCAGAGAACGCAGCGTACTTTGCAGCACCGCCAGTGGCGTTTTCAGACTATGGGTCAGGTCGGTGAGCGTCGTACGATATTTGTCGTAACGTTCGCGTTCACTTTTTAACAGTCGGTTCAGGTTTCGTACCAGACTGGTCAGTTCTCGCGTTGTGGCTGGATTGAGCAATTCGCGGTTATGTTCTTCCAGTTCGCGGACTTCTTTTGCCAGGGCTTCGATGGGGCGTAAACTCCACCAGGCGGCGACCCACAGCAGCGGGATCACTAACAGCAGATTGGCTGAGAGCACATAGATAAACCAGCTCCAGACCATATAGGAACTTTTTAGCTCCACCGGAATGGTATCCACCACCACAATGGTTAACTTTGGCATCCGCGATGTTGCCGGGTAGACGTTTACCGCCACCGAGTGGGTCATCTCCGCGTCGTCATCATCTTCCCGCACTTCCTGCAACTGTTGCTGTATTGAATGATCTCCACTCAGTAACAGGCTGGTGTCGTTAACATCCGCTTCAATTTCATGAAAACCATTCGATTTCAGCCAGTCAGGCTGGATCATTTTCATCAGCCAGGGCACGTCACGTTGCGCCCATAAAAGCTGCCCGTTCTCATCATAAATTAGCGTCATGGTGGGGCTTTGCTTGTCGATATTTTCGGGTAACTCGACATGCAATTTATTATTTTCCCACTTCGCAAGGGTATAGAACAGATTGCTCTCGCCACGTAACAGCCGAAACGTGGTTTTATCGAAACTGACGCTATAACCGATCAGCGCAACCATTCCGTAGGCAAGCGAAAGCACCAATACTACTGCTGCCGTTGCTAACAGAAAACGTACCCGCAGCGAGAGCGGGAAAAAAAGACGCAGTAATTTTTTCATCAGCGCAATTCGAACAGATAGCCCTGGCCGCGAACGGTGGTAATCACTTCTTGCGGATATTGTGCCTGAATTTTTTTGCGCAGACGTCCCATCAGTACATCAATGGTATGGCTTTCCCGCAGCTCCGCATCCGGGTAGAGTTGTAGCATTAACGAATCTTTGCTGACCACTTTGCCATTATTGCGTATCAACGTTTCCATAATGGTGTATTCGAACGCGGTCAGTTTGATCACTTCGTCATTAATAGATAATTCACGGCGGGAGAGATCAACCTGAAACGGTGGTAGCGAAATGACCTGTGAAGCCAGACCGCTATTACGCCGCATTAATGCCTGCATTCGCGCCATCACCTCTTCAATATGAAACGGTTTAGTCACGTAATCATCAGCGCCAGCACTTAATACTTCGACTTTGTCCTGCCAGCTTTCACGGGCGGTTAATACCAGAATCGGCAGTGAAACATCATTGCTACGCCAGCGGCGAATCAGTGACAGACCGTCCTCGTCAGGCAAACCGAGATCGACAATCGCAATATCCGGTAAATGCTCATTGAGATAATAATCGGCTTCTTTGGCATCTTCTGCGTCATCGACCTGATGACCAGCATCCTGAATCTGAACTTTAAGATGGTGACGTAACAACGCATTGTCTTCAACAACCAGTACGCGCATTTTTCATTCTCCCTGTTTTAATTATTAAAATAGTGTAACGCGATTATGTCGTTATGGGGGTAAACATTAAATAAACCAGCGGGGAGGGGAGGTAAAGTGAAAAAATAAAAAGCGGATAATCTTAATAAGCAGGCCGGACAGCATCGCCATCCGGCACTGATTTGAGGCTTATTTCAGCTCATCAACCATGGTGATGGCGCGGCCAATGTAGTTTGCCGGCGTCATCGCTTTCAGGCGGGCTTTTTCTTCTTCTGGCAGTGCCAGACCGTCGATAAATTGCTTCATGCCTTCGGCGTCAACGCGCTTACCGCGAGTCAGCTCTTTCAGCTTTTCGTACGGTTTTTCGATGCCATAGCGACGCATAACTGTCTGGATTGGCTCAGCCAGCACTTCCCAGTTGTGATCCAGCTCATCCAGCAGATGGTCACGGTTCACTTCCAGTTTGCTCACGCCTTTCAGGGTGGATTGATACGCAATCAGCGCATAACCGATACCCACGCCGAGGTTACGCAGCACGGTGGAGTCGGTCAGGTCACGCTGCCAGCGGGAAACTGGCAGTTTGCTTGCCAGGTGCTGCAATACCGCGTTGGAAAGTCCCAGATTCCCTTCGGAGTTTTCGAAGTCAATCGGGTTAACTTTATGCGGCATGGTGGAAGAACCAATCTCACCAGCAATGGTTTTCTGTTTGAAGTGGTTAAGGGCGATATAACCCCAGACGTCACGGTCAAAGTCGATCAGAATGGTGTTGAAACGCGCAACGCAATCAAACAGTTCGGCAATATAGTCGTGTGGTTCGATCTGGGTGGTGTACGGGTTCCACTGAATACCCAGCGAGGTGACGAACTCTTCGCTGAACTGATGCCAGTCAACTACCGGGTAAGCCGCGATGTGGGCATTATAGTTGCCGACAGCGCCGTTGATTTTGCCGAGGATCTCCACCTGATTAAGCTGGCGGTACTGGCGCTCCATACGGTAGGCGACGTTAGCCATCTCTTTACCGATGGTTGACGGCGTGGCTGGCTGACCGTGGGTACGAGACAGCAACGGGATATCGCGATACTGAACGGCGAGATCTTTAATGCCATCAATCAGTTGACGCCAGTACGGCAGGATCACTTCGTCACGCGCGGTTTTCAGCATCAACGCGTGGGAGAGGTTATTGATATCTTCCGAAGTACAGGCAAAGTGGATGAATTCAGAAACCGCGTGCAGTTCCGGGATCTCCGCCACTTTTTCTTTCAGGAAATACTCAACCGCTTTAACGTCGTGGTTAGTCGTACGCTCGATGGTTTTGATGCGTGCTGCATCTTCTTCGCTGAAACTGGCGACAATTGCATCAAGGTAACCGATTGCGTCGGCAGCAAAAGCAGGAACTTCCTTGATCGCTGCGTGCGCGGCCAGTTTTTGCAGCCAACGTACTTCAACTTGTACACGGAATTTCAGCAAACCATATTCGCTGAAAATCCCGCGCAGCGCGCTGACTTTATCGCCGTAGCGTCCATCGACAGGGGAAACGGCGGTCAGTGAGGATAATTCCATAGATCACAACTCCGGGGTTAAATGAGCAAGAATTTGTTTTGCCTGAGTGGTCAGGCGATTACGAGAAAACATCAGTTGTAGACGTCCGCCGCCGACCTGGTGCCAGAGCACGGCGGCGCGAATGCCTGCCAGCAGGGTGGCGCGGACTTTCGCCTGCACCTGTGGGCTTTGCAGTACAGCAGGGGAACCGGTGACCTGAATGCGCGGGCCTAGCGGGCTGATAACATCAACATAGATGGCGGCCATCGCGCTCATCAGCGTTTCGGACTGTAAATCGAAGTGTTCGAGCTGTCGTTGCAGGCCGTTGATCCGGTTGCCCAGAGTGTCGAGCGCGCCTTTCGCTGAGGAGAGTTTGCGCTCAAGCACCATCAGGCTAAGGGTGTAGCGGGTTAACTCAGCGTTTAAGCCCTGGCGACTGCTGGCGTTGAGCACGCCGAGCAAGGTTTCCAGCCCGACGCGCAGGTTGGCTTCGCTACCGCCAAAAACCGCCAGCGTCGAGCTGGGGTTCATATCAATAATACTGTTGAGTGAGACGTGTAGCGCATCGGCATCACAATGCCCCTGGTGAGCGAGTTGTTGCACCAGGCGTGCCGACTGACAAATTCCGGCCAGGGCGAGGGTGATGTCATAGTAATTCTTTGCCACGTTCACTGCTTCCTTGTTGTAATTAAAGACAATAATCAGACCGGCAGCGGCAGACGCTGCTCAATAATACCGCCACCGAGGCACACTTCACCGTTATAGAAGACGGCAGACTGGCCCGGCGTCACGGCGGCAACCGGCTCATCAAAAATCACTTCAATGCGATCGTCGTCCAGCGCCTTGACGGTGCAAGGGATGTCGGTCTGGCGATAGCGGGTTTTTACCGTGCAACGCATAGTGCCGGTGAAGGGTTCGCGATCGACCCAGTGCAGCTGCTGGGCAATCAGACCGACAGACATCAGACGCGGGTGTTCATGGCCCTGCGCAACAATCAGAATGTTGTTTTCGACGTCTTTATCGACCACATACCACGGTTCTTCAGTGCCTTCTTTGGTGCCACCGATACCCAGACCTTTACGCTGACCGAGGGTGTGATACATCAGCCCCTGGTGCTCGCCAATTTCATCGCCGTCAACGGTAATGATTTTGCCCGGTTGCGCCGGGAGATAACGGCCCAGGAACTCGCGGAATTTACGCTCGCCAATAAAGCAGATCCCGGTAGAGTCTTTTTTCTTCGCGGTAACCAGACCGAGATCTTCAGCAATCTTGCGCACCTGCGGCTTTTCCAGTTCGCCGACCGGGAACAGGCTTTGCGCAATCTGCTCATGGCTGAGCGTATAAAGGAAGTAGCTCTGGTCTTTATTGCTATCCAGACCACGCAGCAGGCGGCTTTTGCCATCGACATCGGCACGACGAACGTAATGACCGGTAGCGATATAATCGGCACCTAAATCTTCGGCGGCAAATTCGAGGAACGCTTTAAATTTGATCTCTTTGTTGCACAGAATATCCGGGTTTGGCGTGCGACCGGCTTTATATTCGGCAAGGAACAGTTCGAAGACGTTGTCCCAGTACTCGGCAGCAAAGTTAACGGTGTGCAGTTCAATGCCGAGCTTATCGCAGACAGCCTGGGCATCAGCCAGATCCGCTGCCGCCGTGCAATATTCCTCACCGTCGTCTTCTTCCCAGTTCTTCATAAACAGGCCTTCGACCTGATATCCCTGTTGTTGCAACAGCCAGGCAGAAACGGAGGAATCGACACCGCCGGACATGCCGACGATTACTTTTTTTGCGGTTTCAGACATTGGATCACTCACGACATTGAACTTCAAGGCGGCGTATTCTATCACGCAGCCTTTTAGATGACACCCTTTGTAAAAGGCCAGTTAAAATCGCCAATCATCTCCAGCGGATAGCGTTGCCCACTTTGATAACAACGAATACTTTCCGCCACCAGCGGCGAGCGCAGATTTGACGCCTGTAAAATCTCTTCGGCGCTGACCCAACGGCAGCAGTCGATATCGCTGTCATGGGGCTGGGTTGGACATATTTGCTCAAGCTCAATGGCAAACAGGAAGCGCAAAAACGGCGTTTTATCCGGCGCAATCCACTGATGCATGCGGATAAAATGTTGCGGTTGCGCGCTGATGCCCGTCTCTTCCCACAGCTCACGGGCGGCGGCTTCCACTAAGGTTTCATCGGCTTCCAGGTGCCCGGCAGGTTGGTTCCATAACGCTTTACCATTAATCGTCTCTTCAACGACTAAAAATTTGCCTTCTGCGTGCACCACGCAAGCAACGGTAACGTGCGGTTTAAACATTTTGCATCCTTAATCTGTCGCGTCTCGCCATTCGCCATTGGCAAGATTATCCAAAGAGTAATCCCCCATCGCATAGCGAATCAGTCGCAGCGTGGGGAAACCAACATGGGCGGTCATGCGGCGCACCTGGCGATTACGTCCTTCATATAAGGTGATCTTAAGCCAGCTGGTGGGAATACTTTTTCGTTCACGAATTGGCGGATTACGGGGCCATAACCATTCCGGCTCCTCAACCATCTCCGCACCTGCGGGCAGGGTAGGGCCATCATTTAAGGTTACGCCATTGCGCAACGCTTCAAGGGCGTCTTCCGTGGGAATACCTTCTACCTGTACATAATAGATTTTCCCGGTACGTTTACCCGGCTGGGTTAAACGCGCCTGCAAAGCGCCGTTATTGGTCAGCACCAGTAACCCTTCGCTGTCGCGGTCGAGACGACCTGCCGCATACACCCCCTGAATCGGGATGAATTCTTTTAATGTTTTGCGTCCGGCTTCATCGGTGAACTGCGGAAGAACATCGTAGGGTTTATTGAACAGGATCACACGCGTGGGCTGGTTTTCAGGTTTTCGCCTGGTAGAACGTTGCGAGCTGAATCGCTTAACCTGGTGATTTCTAAAAGAAGTTTTTTGCATGGTATTTTCAGAGATTATGAAGTGCCGCATTATAGCCTAATAACGCGCATCTTTCATGACGGCAAACAATAGGGTAGTATTGACAAGCCAATTACAAATCATTAACAAAAAATTGCTCTAACGCATCCGTATCGCAGGACGCAAACGCATATGCAACGTGGTGGCAGACGAGCAAACCAGTAGCGCTCGAAGGAGAGGTGAATGGAAAGTAAAGTAGTTGTTCCGGCACAAGGCAAGAAGATCACCCTGCAAAACGGCAAACTCAACGTTCCTGAAAATCCGATTATCCCTTACATTGAAGGTGATGGAATCGGTGTAGATGTAACCCCAGCCATGCTGAAAGTGGTCGACGCTGCAGTCGAGAAAGCCTATAAAGGCGAGCGTAAAATCTCCTGGATGGAAATTTACACCGGTGAAAAATCCACACAGGTTTATGGTCAGGACGTCTGGCTGCCTGCTGAAACCCTTGATCTGATTCGTGAATATCGCGTTGCCATTAAAGGCCCTCTGACCACTCCGGTTGGCGGCGGTATTCGTTCTCTCAACGTAGCTCTGCGTCAGGAACTGGATCTCTACATCTGCCTGCGTCCGGTACGTTACTATCAGGGCACCCCAAGCCCGGTTAAACATCCTGAACTGACCGATATGGTTATCTTCCGTGAAAACTCGGAAGACATTTATGCGGGTATCGAATGGAAAGCTGATTCTGCCGACGCTGAGAAAGTGATTAAATTCCTGCGTGAAGAGATGGGCGTGAAGAAAATTCGCTTCCCGGAACATTGCGGTATCGGTATCAAGCCGTGTTCGGAAGAAGGCACCAAACGTCTGGTTCGTGCCGCGATCGAATACGCAATTGCTAACGACCGTGACTCTGTGACCCTGGTGCACAAAGGCAACATCATGAAGTTCACCGAAGGCGCGTTTAAAGACTGGGGTTACCAGCTGGCGCGTGAAGAGTTTGGCGGTGAACTGATCGACGGCGGGCCGTGGCTGAAAGTCAAAAACCCGAACACCGGCAAAGAGATCGTTATTAAAGACGTGATTGCTGACGCATTCCTGCAACAGATCCTGCTGCGTCCGGCTGAATACGACGTTATCGCCTGTATGAACCTCAACGGTGACTACATTTCTGATGCTCTGGCAGCGCAGGTTGGCGGTATCGGTATCGCCCCAGGCGCAAACATCGGTGACGAATGCGCGCTGTTTGAAGCCACCCACGGTACTGCGCCGAAGTATGCTGGTCAGGACAAAGTTAACCCAGGCTCTATCATCCTCTCCGCTGAGATGATGCTGCGCCATATGGGTTGGACTGAAGCGGCTGACCTGATTGTTAAAGGTATGGAAGGCGCAATCAATGCCAAGACCGTAACCTATGACTTCGAACGTCTGATGGAAGGCGCTAAACTGCTGAAATGTTCAGAGTTTGGTGACGCGATCATCAAGAATATGTAATCACTACATGTGTTAAATATTGAAACGGGCGTATAACACGCCCGTTGTTTTTTTGTTAGCCTGCTAACGGTTATTAAAATTTTATCAAAACTCCCCTGCTAGTTTGGGGTAGTGTGGTCTGTCCAATGACTGCTCTACTGCCTAAGTCCCTATTCTCTTTTCTTTTAAACTGCGGTAAAGACCGGAATGCAACGGATCTGTATTAATAAAATAATAATGATCTCCCGTCTGGCGTTTAATGGCACGACGGTTATGCTCCCTGTTTACTGACAGGCCCCGGCGCTGTGCGAGTTAAATAAACAGGTCTGCAGCTCTCCAGGGGGAGCCGTGGGCAAACACGGCACGATCCGGAATATCAACCCCCCTGAGAAAAAGGATTGTATTATATGGTAACACCATGCCGCATTAACGCGGCTGTGACACTGTCCCAGCTCCTGCAGAGCCAGGAAAGTTGCAGGACTCATCTGCGGGAGATGATAAATTTAATTCACAGAAATACGGACTGTAGCACGATGAGTTCTGACCAGATTAACGAACTGGCGGCTGTCATGGCGACCGCACTGCAGCCAAATCAGATGGCTAAACTGCCGGATAATCCAGACATGCCTAGGGCGCGTGGTCTGCAAATTCCTGAGTCGTTCAGTTTTAGTTTTTCCGACCACACCATTACCTTCACCAACACGCATATGGATTTTAATGGGGACAATTGCGTGAATATTATGGTCAGCAAGGATGGGAGGAGTGCCTGTGGCTATGCTGATTGTTATCTGTTTAACGCCTTTGTCACAACACTGGTCTCACGCATTCGCCAGCCCGGAATAGATGATTTCAGCCCTTCTATCACAGAAGAAAAACAACGGGAAGGAGTGAATTACATGCTAACGCCATGCTACTCCAACCTCGCCATGGGCGCGACATTGCCCCGGCCCCTGCTGCTGCTCCAGAGCAGCGAGAAAATTCTGAATCAGATGAAAAATTTAATCATCGAGAATACGGACGAGGCTAACGAACTGGTAGTTGCCATGACGAATGCACTGTTTACGTACCGGGCGGAGGTGGGGGCTGACCCGCAACTCACTAAGCTTTTCACTGAGCCGTTCAAGTTTAGTTTCTGTTTTTCCGGCCACACCATCACCTTCACGAAAACTATTAGTAATAGCAAATTAGTGAATATTGATGTCAGTGATGGCAGTGTGAAGGTCTGTGGAAGTGTGGATAGTGCCCGATTTCACGCCATTGCCGCGACACTGTTGTCACATAACCAGCCAGAATCACTTGATTTCAGGTCCTCCCTCTCCGCACTGTCGGAAGAAAACCTGAGTGCGAAACATGAGACAGTCCCGCAACGTCGTGTCAGGGTAAGGTCGAAAGTTGCCATAAAGCTCCCCATTCCCTACGAGGTTATCCGGAAATGGTCGATGATGACCTCGGATGAGCGGCGCAACGTCGATTTCAATAAGTGGTGTGAGAGCCACAACATCCGGCCGTGCACAGCACGTCATTACCTGAATTTGAGCAAGGACGGATTAACCTGGGTGGGCCGAGCGAAGCTGAACAAACCAGAGAAATGGAACAGAGTTACCAAAAATCTCGTCCGGGAATGGTCGAAGATGCCCCAGGTTCAGCGGGAAAAGATCAAGGGTGTTAAGGGGTTTTGTACTGACCACAGCATTAATATATTCACTGCCAGAAAATACATGACAGAGAATGGGCTTACCGAAAGGGGCAAGAGCAGGATAAAGAAAGGTTCGTAAGGATCCGGTAAATTCGCGTTACATAATCATCAGCCCCTTAAATCGAAATCATAGTGGAGGGGCTTTTTTGAATAAATCGTACTTTTACTGAGTTTAAGGATCAGACCACACATCATCTGCCAACACGGCTCGTCCCGTTACAAAGCAAAAGTTAGAATCACCAACTGGCACATCAATAACAGAGCTCTTATCAACCGAGGCCCCTCCCTGTCTGGTTGGACGAGTAGGTGATTTCGGATTGGTATAAGTCAGCAATGCCTTCTTCCCAAGGGCGACCTCAGCATTCAGCGTAACGGATGTAGAGGTGTAGCCGGATTAATCCGGCAAACCCATCAAAAAATCAGGACAGCAGCAGACGGAGTTTACGCCTCTCGGCTCTGTTACGAGCAGCTGCGCCGTGTGAAAATCAGCGCGCTCATCCCACCCCAAAAAGGAGCGGGTTACTGGCCCGGTGAGTATGCCGACCGTAACTGTGCAGTCGCGTATCAGCGATTGACCGAGGGTAATTCCCGGTGAAAATGGACAAAAGATTACAATCGTTGCTCAATAGCGGAAACGGCAATGTACAGGGTAAAACAGTTATTCTGAGGTTCTCTGATGCTGCTAGATTATGATAGGCCGGTTGCAGAGGCTTTGGTCATGGTGCATACGCTGAACATAATGACGAAGGTAGGTATACCAGAAAGTGTTCATACTGCCTGAAGATACAACCTGCTCAGGGGACACTTACCGAAAAATTATTTATTCGACAAAGCCCCATAGGGAGCGACTTGTAATGATGCAGGCCCAGCGGGAAGGCTCAACAATACATAACCGAACAGTGTTATAATAAGATTCATTTTGCTGATTGTTTCATAAGGACCAGTGAAGTAAGATCTAAGAAGAGTTAAAATTTATACAGTATAATCATGACATTGCAGTAAGGTGGTTATAATTGAAAGAACATTTGGATATGAATACATCTCATGTAAGAGTTGTAACTCATATGTGTGGGTTCTTGGTCTGGCTCTATAGTCTTTCAATGTTACCACCAATGGTTGTAGCATTGTTTTATAAAGAAAAAAGCTTGTTCGTTTTTTTTATTACTTTTGTTATATTTTTTTGTATTGGTGGCGGAGCGTGGTATACCACTAAAAAATCTGGCATTCAATTACGCACCCGTGATGGGTTTATTATAATTGTAATGTTTTGGATTTTATTTTCTATTATTAGCGCATTTCCATTATGGATTGATTCAGAGCTTAATTTAACGTTTGCTGACGCGCTGTTTGAAGGGGTTTCCGGAATAACAACAACAGGAGCAACAGTAATTGATGATGTCAGTTCATTATCTCGGGCATATTTGTTCTACCGGTCACAATTAAATTTTATAGGCGGTTTAGGGGTTATTGTTCTGGCAGTTGCTGTGTTGCCATTATTGGGTATTGGTGGTGCAAAACTTTATCAGTCAGAAATGCCAGGACCATTTAAGGATGACAAACTGACTCCACGCCTGGCTGATACGTCGCGGACACTTTGGATAACTTATTCTTTATTAGGCATTGCTTGTATTGTTTGTTATCGACTTGCAGGAATGCCGTTGTTTGATGCTATTTGTCATGGACTTTCTACAGTTTCTCTTGGCGGTTTTTCAACTCATAGTGAGAGTATCGGTTATTTCAATAATTATTTGATTGAACTGGTGGCGGGCTCTTTTTCTCTGTTATCGGCTTTCAACTTCACTCTTTGGTATGTTGTTATAAGCAGGAAAACAATAAAACCCTTACTCAGAGATGTTGAACTTCGTTTCTTTTTGTTAATAGCTTCAGGTGTTATCATTGTTACCTCTTTCCAGGTCTGGCATATAGGTATGTATGACTTAACTGGAAGTGTTGTTCATTCGTTTTTTCTTGCTAGCTCCATGCTCACTGATAATGGTTTAGCTACGCAGGATTATTCAAACTGGCCCACACATACGATAGTTTTTTTGCTGCTGTCAAGTTTTTTTGGGGGATGTATAGGCTCAACGTGCGGCGGAATTAAATCACTTAGATTTCTTATACTTTTTAAACAAAGTAAACACGAAATAAATCAGCTTTCTCATCCCAGAGCATTGCTTAGTGTAAATGTAGGAGGGAAGATTGTTACAGACCGCGTAATGAGGTCTGTATGGAGTTTCTTTTTTCTTTATACTTTCTTTACAGTGTTTTTTATACTGGTGCTAAACGGTATGGGATATGATTTCCTTACATCATTTGCGACAGTCGCTGCATGCATTAATAATATGGGGCTGGGTTTTGGGGCTACCGCATCCTCATTCGGTGTTCTTAATGATATTGCAAAATATCTCATGTGTATTGCTATGATTCTTGGTCGACTTGAAATTTACCCTGTTATTATACTATTTTCAGGATTTTTTTGGCGTTCTTGATATATAGTTAATTTATGATTGTGAATTTTATAGTATGTTGACCCCCTCATATGGACTGGACCCATAGGATTATTACCATCTCCGATGTGAAGTTGATAAAAAAATGCCTCTTTCTTACGCGAAATATCATCATTTCATCTGACGTGAATGCTGATAGTATCCAGGCTTGAGAAGCAAGCAGGCTACTCACTTAGCCTCGACGCCTCCTATTTACCATAAGAGACATCGAAATAACATTACAGTACAGTTTTTGCCCATCGCCTTCTGCGAAGTTTAGGAATGCAAGATGTTGCAGTGAGTCTTGTTCCACAGCGGGAACAGACAGCACCATGAGGTTGATTTAACTCAGGTTTATAGGTTGTAAAATTAAAACTTTGGCTTGAGCAAATCGGGCAGCAAAATTTAAGATTGGGGATAGCCCCTCCTGCCGGATACGTTGAAACCTAAGGTTAGTTCAGAAGGTAGAAAAAAGATAGGTAACTACGTTAAATTAATAGCATTAAACACTAAAAAAATAAACTCTGACGTCACATACATATCATTGTTTGACCACTCGGTAGAGGAACCAGAAACAAGTATTATGGGTTAAGTGCAGCTTCAGGTGTTGAATCTGGATTCAACGAATACATTCAGCACCATGCCTTCAAATAAAACAAAATCATAGAGCCCCTCTACGAAGGGGCAGTTTTTGGTAGATTTATCTATAGCATATAGGGAAGGTTAAATAACCCCCATTACTTGAGACCATGTGGACATATTTGCATAATGCAATGCTTATGCAGGCATTTATTCGTAATTTTGTTTGATTCTGTAGGACACTCTTGACTATTTTTGATTAAATTCCATAAATTTTTGTTGAATAGCGCCACGTTAAAAATACTGATCGGATATTCTTTATCCTCGAGTATAATACCTGACTTAATAACTGTAAATATGCTGCCAGGTGGGAGAAAGATATTTGAACGATACCAAATGATCATTTTTATATCGCTCCATATGACTGAAAAATATATACCACACGAAGGTTGTATTACAGTATCAATTACTATACACTTCATTTCTTCGCCTTATTCTTCTGTTCCAATGATGTTGATAAAGAATATCAATATAATTTGTACTATAGTCAGCTCAGATGAGGTTGAATGCAAAGGTGGTTTGTTCTTTATTTATATTTAAAGTTGTTTTTCTATCGCGGACGTTAGAGAAATATGCCAATGCATAATCTCTTTCCCCGCACTCATAATTAAATATGAATATAATCGCTAGTATCCGGGCACTCTTCGTGTATTAAAACTCCTGAGATGACTTAAATATCGTCTAATGTAAAAAGAAGCACCACTTCCAAAGCATTCCTGATAATATCTTTTTCAACAATGTCATCAGCAGATGATAAAAATGAGAGCAATTTCAGTATAATTCTCTTGTTATCCACGCGTTCGTTGCAAAGATATAAATCTCTAACTGCCTTATCAATTGCAAGTTTTTCTTCTGAAAGCCGACTATCATATTTATTCAAATATGCGTATAGGTTCATTTCAAAGTTCATTCCTTGACTTTGCATAGACATAATTGACTCCCAAGGATTTAATTAAGAATTTTATCCAAATGAAATTTAAAACAAGGGATCTCAACAGAGGCTAAACAAAATCAAATTTAGTAACATGATTAAATAATTCATTCCGTTTTAGTTCTGTTTAGTCAGGACGATATATATTTAATTTAAAGAAGGTTTTTAAACAAAGCATAGCTTTTATGCTGGTTTGTGCCACTTTGCCAACCACCATGGTTGGCTTTTTTATATAAAGATCATAAGGATGACTATCTTACTGACATGATGAAAAGGTTTCAATTATTGGGTTTTATAGTATCGGTTTGACTGTTATGAGCAGCGTTAACTCGTTCCTGATAATATTTTGTTATTTTACTGAATTATGATAGATCTCTGATGTGTTAAAATTTTGCTAGATTAATGGCTTGTTATTTTCCACATCTTCAACATACAACAGCGTATTATCAATAGCGTAGTAGCCGCGTTTGTTGTTATTAACATCGGTTACCCAGCGGAAAACGCCAGCACTTGCCAGTGTTGTACAATACTCCCAAAATGTAGAGTTCCCAGAAATATGAAGCAATGCCGCCTCTTTAATTTTTCCTGGGTTTTTGGTTGTACTGACTTTTAACAGGCTACGGTTTCCTCTTAATAACAAAACTGTTTCATCGTGAGTAATAATTCTGATGTTATCCGTAGCCAGATAATAAATGTAATGCACAATACGGTGATGTTTTAACTCTGAATAAAACCAGGAAAAGTTTTGCTCTTTTCTCACTTTTTCAAACATCTTTTGAAAAACAACGACCTGATCCATCAGGATAATAACCTTTTGTTAGTTGTGAGAGTGCGTAGTGTGCACGATCGGTTTTCTCACTTCAAGCTGGTCTGTCCTTTGGCTGTGATATGTACAAAGTGTGAAAGGGGGGGTTACCTGAATTCTCCCGGTGAGCATTTTGCAACGGATCAGCTCCGGTACAAACGCTGTTGTGGGTTCAGATTATAAGATTCTGTCTAAGGGGCGGGATAAAGGTGAAATTAGGGGGCATGAAAGATGACGTTATAACCTTGCTCACCCCAGTGTTGTAAAAGTTCGTTTTGCCTTCTCGTTGGTGCCATGCCTGTCCAGACAATCAATGTTTGCGTCGGGAACAGTTCCGGGCGCGGCGATTCAATGGGATCAGCAAGGACAGAAATATGCCATCCTGACAATGATAAACGCCATGCTTCCAGCCACAATCGTGCTCTCTCTTCAACATTCCACGCCATTAGAATGGCTTCTTTACCGGGCTTACGGCGCATTTCGAAAAGTGAGGCTGCTGCGTATTCAATTAATGCGCCGTCAAATATACTGCTCATAATGCGGGAGGTGTTGTGATCAAGCACGAGACGCTGACGAACAGGAAGGTAAACATGATTAATCAATTGATCTACCGGGTACTCTCGACCCAGTGAAATAATTCTCGCGCGTAGTTTGGCAGGATTAGCCATACGAAGAATTGACATCATCTCTTCTTGCAGGCGGCTCCAGTCATCTTCCGTATCCTGGCTGGTGGTTTCCAGTAATGCTTTAACTTTGCCTACAGGGACGCCATTACTTATCCAACGCTTGATCTCTTCGATGCGTTGTATGTCTTCTTCATCAAAGAGTCGGTGTCCGCCTTCACTGCGCTGTGGTTTTAACAAACCGTAGCGGCGTTGCCAGGCCCGGAGAGTGACAGGATTAATCCCGCAACGTTCAGCAACATCACCAATGCTGTAATAAGCCACAATTCCTCCTTGCGCTCATAAATCTCCGTCGCCTGTACACGACCCAATAATACTTTGTACAATATACGCTAAAATTGTACAAAGTATAAATAAGATTTCAGCTAAATTGGATAAAACATTATTTTTAATGTGGATTAAATTAAAACATAACGTATTCATTTTCACGATGATTTCCAGAAATCATGTGAAATAATGTGCTGAAAATTATTTTTTCTCCGGCCACGCAACTGAAGGGATACCATTCAATTTAGCTTTGGCAAACAGATCTCCCTGAAACATCTCAATTCCTGCAGATTCAAGCCACATCCACTCTTCTGGTGTTGCCACACCCATCGCAGAGACTTGAATTTCAAGTGATGTACAGCATTTTATGATCGCCTGAATAATTGCCTGCCGAGGCCCGCTTTTATGAACATTGGTAATCAATTCCTGACTGATTTTAATTCTGTCAGGCTGGAAGCGTGACAGGAGTAACAAACCAGCAAAACCTGTGCCAAAATGGTCAATTGCTACACTCATACCGGTAGCCTTAAGTGATTTAACAGCATCGGCAAATTCATCAAACCGAGATATGACCTCACTTTCAGTAAATTCCACGATAATTTGTTCAGGCACCAAACCATTGGCCTTTATTTCATCAAGTAAAAAAGAGACCGCGTCAGGCTCGTTAACCAGGGTCATAGGTAATAGATTGATTGAAATCATTTTATCACCGAGCTCAAGTGCGTGTGCCATCGCGAATGCAAGTGCCTTACTTTTGAGATCCGCTTTGTAGATTTCCCCGTCTTTACGCTGCCCAACCGCTATAGCTGATGGGCTATCTTCATTTTTTTGCACAATGGCTTCAAAAGCGATTATTCGCCGCGATAAGGGATCGACAATAGGATGAAAGGCAAAGTGGTCGTTTATAGTTGGTGAAAGGGTACAGGAATCAAGTTCTTTATCAGAACCGTCAGCGATAAAAAGCCAGGAGTCTTCGGCAGGGATCTCGAAATAGGTTGCTTGTTCGGTTGCAAGGACAAAAGTACGAAAAAATTGTAGCGCTCTGTCATCATAAGTTAGCTGAAATTTTGATGTACCCTTGTCGAATACGGCCTGTAAAACGTCATCTCGCTCGTGCAGGCGTAAATCAAATAATTCCATTCCTGCTTTGCCAAAACGGCGAGCAGGCGCGTAATCGCACAACAGTTCAACAATATTATAATGCCGTGGATCCTGGCATATGGCCCGATATATCAGTTGAACCTGTTCTTCCGGACCTTCCAGAAGCTGGAAAAAATGAGAACCATTAAACAGTAAGATCCCTGTTACGTCAGACTGCATGTTCCTGCGATTTGCTATCGAAACCATTTCTTCGATTTTTTTGACAGGTTCGTCGTCACGTATATGGCTACGATAAATAAGGGTGGTAAGCATTAACAATCCAGGGTAATGGGCGAGGCGAGAGTAAGACGGTAACAGACATATCTGCTTGTGTCTTTCTTTTAATACCAAAACATAACTGTTTCTTTACATTTATAAAAGGTGGAAAAAGTTGAAGATGAGTTCGTTTGGAATCTTGTATAGGTTGTCAGTCAAATGATGCAAATAATTTTTACGTATCTCATTGTTTTATAGGTGTTAGCACTAATTGCAAAAAAATAATTTATCATTCTGTACACATATTTCGTACAAGTTTGCTATTGTTACTGCACTTAACAACGTTTAACATTTTTAATAGAGGCGTAGCATGCAGCAAAATTCAGTGATTTCAGATTCTGCGGGGGCAATTACTCGTTACTTTGCAAAAGCTAACTTGCCTACTCAGCAGGAAACCCTCGGGGAAATTGTGACTGAAATTTTGAAAGATGGACGTAATCTGAGTCGAAAGTCGCTTTGTACCAAACTTCTTTGTCGACTGGAGCAAGCGACAGGGGAAGAGGAACAGAAACACTACAATTCACTAATTGGGTTGCTTTTTGAATAATGTGACAGCCTGATTATTTGACAGATTAACTATGAAGTCGTTATGAAGACATCTGATAATGAAAGTATAAAACATGAAATTACTGGCCAGGCGGTGCTCCAGATATTACGCATGAAGATAAATTTTTCGTTGCAGACTCTTATTAAGCAATTACTCGTAATGAAATCGGCTGAGGAAAATGCTTTCCGACGAGATTTAATTGACAGCATAATTCGTGATTTTAGCAACAGTGATACAGGAGGGCCAAACAGAAGAACAGCGATAGCTGACAATAAAAGTATGTTCAATGGTAAGAAAATAAACAGAATACATTAAAATTTCATAAGTAAGATGAGAGGTTACCATGCTTGAAGATACTACAATTCATAATGCAATAACTGATAAAGCGTTATCAAGCTACTTTCGCAGTTCGGGTAATTTGTTAGAAGAAGAGTCAGCTGTGTTAGGGCAGGCTGTGACCAATTTAATGCTTTCAGGCGATAATGTTAATAATAAAAATATTATCTTAAGTCTGATACACTCTCTGGAAACAACAAGTGATATTCTCAAAGCTGATGTGATTAGAAAAACACTGGAAATCGTGTTGCGATACACAGCTGATGATATGTGACTTTTTATTGTTTAGTATAACTAGCATAAGTTTATAGAAAACTCATTCATCTTATTTTTGTCTGTCGCTTAGACTATACACAGCATAATTCTATTGGATTGATATTTTTACGAGGCTGACATGAATAATTCAATTCCCGAGAGATTTATTTTTCAATGTGCTTTATTTAAAAATCTCGAGAGGGAGGTGTTCATGGCGCATGGGTATGTTAATAGTCATATTCTTGATCAGGCTTTACGCTTGCGTTTAAAAGATGAAACGAGTGTGATTCTTTCTGATCTCTACCTGCAAATTTTGCAGTACATTGAATTGCATAAGACAACACTAACGGATGTCATTATTAATGACAGGGAATCCGTGCTCTCTTAGAACTGAGTAAGGTTTTAAAATTACCATCAGCTGTATCATATGCTGGTGCAAAGTAATAATTTAAGTCGTTATGTTTCTTAATATATCCGGAATATCAGGGGTTAAACAAGAATGGAGAACTATTGTTCTCCATTCTTGACGTCTGACATCCTGCCAGATTTGCTTAATTTTACCCACATTAAGCACAATAATTAATAGGTTAGATGACGATGGAGAAAATTTTATCTTCGGCGTGGATATTTCTTATGCTCTCTACCATGCTCTCTTTAGACGCCAGCACGAGCGAATGAACGTCATTTTCATGTATTAAAATCCTTAGTCCGGGACAAGCGAATGCGCAATACACTCATACCCATCCTCGTTGCGATATGCTTGTTTATAACCGGTGTCGCTATTTTGAATATCCAGCTCTGGTATTCCGCAAAAGCAGCATATATGGCGGGAGCGAGATATGCTGTCAACAATATCAATCACATACTTGAAGAAGCGTCACAGGCGACTCAAGCGGCGGTTAACATTGCCGGGAAGGAATGCGACCTCGAGGAGCAATATCAGCTTGGCACCGAAGCAGCTCTGAAACCTCACTTGCGCACAATCATCATTCTCAAACGCGGAATGGTCTGGTGTACATCCTTGCCGGGGAATCGAGTCCTGCTGTCTCGTATTCCTGCTTTCCCTGACAGTAATTTATTGTTGGCTCCGGCAATCGACACCGTCAATAGATTGCCTATCCTGCTCTATCAGAGCCAATTTGCAGACACGCGTATTTTGGTCACGATAAGTGATCAGCATATTCGTGGAGCGCTTAATGTGCCCTTGAAAGGGGTAAGGTATGCATTACGCGTAGCGGATGACATTATTGGACCTACCGGTGACGTGATGACGCTTAATGGACACTATCCTTATACTGAGAAGGTTCACTCCACAAGATATCATTTCACTATTATCTTTAACCCACCACCATTCTTTAGCTTCTACAGACTTATCGATAATGGCGTAGGGGTTTTGATATTCATTCTGTTAATTGCCTGCGCCGCAGCCTACCTGCTTGATAAGTATTTTAATAAAAGCGCAACGCCTGAAGAGGTCCTGCGACGGGCAATAAGTAATGGTGAGATTGTCCCTTTTTACCAACCTGTGGTAAATGGTCGGGAAGGTACATTGCGGGGAGTTGAGGTATTAGCCCGCTGGAAACAACCTCACGGCAAATATATCTCACCCGCGGCATTTATTCCACTTGCTGAAAAATCTGGATTAATTGTTCCGCTTACACAAAGTCTGATGAATCAGGTTGTCACACAGATGAACGCTATCGCGAGTAAATTGCCGGAAGGTTTTCATATCGGAATTAATTTTAGTGCCTCGCATATTATTTCGCCGACGTTTGTCGACGAGTGCTTAATTTTCCGTGACAGTTTTACCCGCCGCGATTTAAACCTCGTTCTGGAAGTGACCGAGCGTGAATCATTAAATGTTGATGAAAGTCTGGTTCAGCGGTTGAACATTCTGCATGAAAATGGTTTTGTCATCGCACTGGATGATTTTGGTACTGGCTATTCAGGGCTTTCTTATCTGCATGATCTGCATATTGATTATATTAAAATTGATCACAGTTTTGTTGGTCGTGTCAATGCAGACCCGGAATCAACCAGGATTCTGGATTGTGTACTGGATCTGGCTCGTAAACTTTCGATCAGTATCGTCGCTGAAGGTGTCGAAACAAAAGAACAACTTGATTATCTGAATCAAAACAACATCACATTTCAGCAGGGTTATTATTTCTATAAACCGGTAACCTACATCGACCTGGTTAAAATTATCCTTTCTAAACCGAAGGTGAAGGTTATGATTGAGTAAAAATTGATCATTAAGACCATGGTGCGGTGTAATTATAGACAGCTAATTAGCTCGTTGCGTCTTGTTACTATTGTTCATTATTTTGTTTGCTATAATTGTTTGAAAGTTTTGACAGGATTGCCATTAGTAGCATGAACAATAGTAATAATCTGGATTATTTCACTCTCTATATCATCTTTTCCATTGCATTTATGCTGATCACCTTGCTGGTCATCCTTATCGCAAAACCCAGTACTGGGCTTGGAGAAGTGCTTGTGACGATAAATTTGCTGAATGCCCTTGTTTGGCTGGCGATCAATCTGGTTAATCGAGTAAGGGAAAAACTCGTTAGCCACAGGGATCAGCACTAATCTTTCTTTATGCTATAGCCGCTATATAGTAATAAGTATTGTTGTATTTGTGGTTTAATGCCGATTAAATTGCTTTGCTTGTTGTTGTGAGGGCGTATTGGCGGGTGTGATGTTTCATTGTAGAACTATATACAACCACCGCGTCGAATCAATCGACGCGGTAACAGACGAAATATTATTTTTTGCCGATAGCACGCATGGTGTCATCAATTGCCGTGATCAACAGCATTTGCGGGTCTTTAGCGCAAACCTGGTTCAGTTTTTCTACCACTTTGGCGCTCAGTTCCGGAGATTGCTCAATTTTTAAATCACGGCTGGCAACGCTGGCATTACCCATTACCGCAACAATTTCTGCAACTTGTGCGCTGTCAGTTTTTGCCATTTCGTTGGCTTCTGCGCAAGTAATATAGGTTTCTGACGGCAAACCGTTCTTAATATTGTAGTCCTGCGCCCAGGTCATTGGTGCGAAAACAAACAGACCCGCCAGTAAAGCAAATTTTTTCATCATCATTCCTTATTTCATTTTACCCAGAATTGCACCACCCGTACCGCCAATTACGGCACCTTTAATCGCCCCTTCAAGGCCATTGCCGGTCAGAACGCCAGTGACAGCACCAACGGCGGCACCCACTTTTGCACCTTTGCGCGCATTTTTGCCGTCGCGGCCTTTTTCTGTTACTGCACCAACGCCAGCGCCAACAGCTGCACCTTTCAGTACGCCATTAACGCCATTGCCAGTAAGTAAACCAACGCCTGCACCAAGTAGTGCACCTTTTGTGGTGCGATTCATATCCGCCATGGCTGGCGCGGAGCAGAGCAATGCTGAGATAAGCCCGAAGGCGAGTATTTTTTTCTTCAACTTAGATGTCCGGTATTAAGTAAGTTGCACACACAATAATTTCGTCTTCAATTAAGACCTGCTTAACTAAAGAACGCTCGCTATTATTCAGATAATTCAAAATGAGCGTGGCTGTGATGATAGGAATTATGTCTTTTACTTGAATGAGAATAATCTTAAATAAAAAATAACTCTTTGATTGACAATATTTTTATTCAAGAAGTGTCATTGGCTGTTAACGTGATGTTGTAAAGGTAAGATAATCTGATGCATCAATATTATTGTGTAATATTCATGTGAGTAGAAGATATTCATCAGAAACAATTATGTGAGTCATTTTACTTTGCCGACGGCCTTATTTTCGCAGAATAAGCGTACGACAGTCTTATCTGAAAAGATTAATTTTTATTCAACCACACTTCAGCGCGATGCGTCTAAAAATGCCTCTTTCTTATGCGGAATATCATCATTTCATCATGATGTCTTTGATGAGCGGTGAACACAATACACTTGCGCTGTCTCTTCAGGATGAATCCCCTTGGTCTGGTGCCTGTGGGCTGATGTTGCAGCAGAGCTAAGGTTGCTTACCCGCTACTCAGTATTCACTTTTCAGAGGATGAAATTTATGAACAGGACCAGTCGCTATTATTTTCGCCGTTCAGTACTTTCCTTATTGATATCTGCCTTGATATATGCCCAGCCTGGAGAGGCTGCTTTCACATCAATCGTTACTGGTATCGTAAATGGTGAAACTGTGGATGGCGAGCAAATAGTAGATGAACGGGGGACAACTAATGATACTCATATCATTAATCACGGCCACCAGACTGTATTTGGTGGGGTGTCTAATGGAAGTATTATTGAAATGGGTGGACAACAAGATGTAGCAAACCATAACAATTATCAGGGGCAAGCTAATAATACAATCCTTCATGGGGGTACACAGGTAATTTATAATGGTGGGAATTCTAGCGGTACGATAATCGCGAGTGGCAATCAGCAAGTTTATAACGGTGGTACCAGCAATGGCACGTTAATCGAGGGTGGCAATCAGTACATTTATAAGGATGGTAACAGCAATGGCACGATAATTAAGAATGGTAATTCATACGTCGAAGGAGGGAGAGCAAACGGGACTGTCATTGATGGTGGTAAACAAACAGTAACAGCTCAGGGGCATGTTGACGGTACGACGATAAATACATCTGGTTCTCAAAACATCACACAAGGAAGTCTGGCAACGAACACAACAATAGATGGGGGCCGACAGTATGTAGATTCGAGTATTGTAGAAAACACTATCATTAAAAATGGAGGTGACCAAAGAACAATTAAGAGCCATGCGCTGGACACCACAATAGATGGTGGTCGACAGGATGTTGATTCAAGCACTGCACAAATAACCACCATTAAAAATGGAGGAATGCAGACGCTGCAAAACACGTCAACGGCGCACACTACCACGATCTATTCTGGTGGGACGCAAATTGTTGATAGCAGGAGCACCTCGAATGTTATTGAAATATATTCCGGTGGCGTGCTTGATGTTAGAGAGGGCACGGCAACGAATGTTACCCAGCACGATGGCGCGGCTTTAAAAGCAATGACTGACAGGTCGACGGTGAGCGGTACGAATAGTGAAGGGGCATTCTCTATTCACAATAACGTGGCAGACAATGTGTTGCTGGAAAACGGTGGTCATTTAGACGTATATGGTTCGGCAAACAAGACAATTATTAAAGATAAAGGAACAATGTCAGTTTTAGCGAATGCTAAAGCTGATGCGACCCGAATAGATATCGGCGGAACCATGGACGTAGCCGGAAACGCGACAAATACCATAATTAATGGTGGCACACAGAATATAAATAATCATGGTATTGCCACGGGAACCAA